>CAZMZS010000090.1:0-11430 GCA_964570675.1 uncultured Roseovarius sp.
AGCAGTCGGGCATCGGGCGCGAGACCCACAAGATGATGCTGGACCACTACCAGCAAACCAAGAACATGCTGGTCAGCTACAACCCCAACAAGCTTGGCTTTTTCTAGAGCCCACGAGAGTGGTAGCGAGTAACGGGCGGCCCCCTTGCGGGCCGCCCTTTTTCATGGAGTTACAGGGCGTTCAGCTTGACGCGCGCGCATGATCCCGGCCATCAAGGTCCGGTGGCGCAACAGGAAGGACGCGCAGAGATGCAGATGGCCGATCTGGGGGATATTTCCCTTCATTACCGTGAGGATGGCGACCCGCATGGCGCGCCGGTGGTCTTTGCCAATTCGCTGGGCACCGATCTGCGGCTCTGGGACAGGATCCTGCCGCTTTTGCCCGAGGGTCTGCGCATCATCCGCTATGACAAGCGCGGCCACGGCCTGAGCGATTGCCCGCCGGCGCCTTACCGGATGGGCGCGCTGGTGCGCGATGCCGAGCGGCTGCTTGACCGGCTGGAGGTGCGCGATTGCGTTTTCGTGGGGCTGTCCATCGGGGGCATGATCGCACAGGGGCTGGCGGTTAAACGCTTCGATCAGGTGCGCGCGCTGGTGCTCAGCAACACGGCCGCCAAGATCGGCCAGCCCGAGATGTGGCAGGACCGCATCGATGCCGTGCGCGCGGGCGGCACCAAGGCACTCGCCGAATCCGTGATGGAGCGCTGGTTCCCCAAGAGCTTTCGCGAGAGCGCCCCGGATTTCCACGGCTGGCGCAATATGCTCTCGCACACCCCCGCCGAGGGATACATGGGCTGTTCATCCGCCATTGCGGGCACCGATTTCTACACGCCCACCAGCGGGCTGCGCCTGCCGACGCTGGGGATCGCGGGCTCCGAGGATCGCGCGACGCCGCCGGACCTCGTGCGCGAGACGGTCGCGCTGATCCACGGGTCGCGCTTCGAGCTGATCCGGGGCGCGGGCCACCTGCCCTGCGTCGACCACCCCGAGGACTATGCCGCGCTGCTCGGTGACTTCCTGAAAGATATCGGCCATGTCTGAATTTCTGCTGGTGCACGGCTCCTGCCACGGCGCCTGGTGCTGGCGCGACGTGATCCCGACGCTTGAACGGCTGGGCCACGCGGCGCGGGCCATCGACCTGCCGGGGCATGGCGATGCGCCCTGCCCGATCGAGGAAATCACCCTTGAGGCATATGCCGACGCGATCCTGGCGTCGCTCAAATCGCCCGCGATCGTGGTCGGTCATTCGATGGCGGGCTTTGCGATCTCGGCCGCTGCCGAGAAGGCGCCCGAGCGGATTGCCCGGCTGGTCTACCTCTGCGCCTATGCGCCGCGTGACGGCGTCTCGCTGGTCGAGATGCGCCGCGAGGCGCCGCGCCAGCCGCTGCTCGCGGCCATCGAGAAAACCGCCGACGGGCTGGGCTTCACCTTTCGCGACACGCATCTTGGCGACGCGCTTTATCACGACTGTCCCGCGGAATCGGTAGATTATGCCCGCGCGCGACTTTGCGTGCAGGCGATCCGCCCACAGGCCACACCCATTCAGCTTGGGGCAAACTACGGCTCTGTGGCGAAATCCTATATCCGCTGCAGCGAGGATCGCGCGATTCCGCCGGAATACCAGGCCAGCATGACCAAAGGCTGGCCCGCGGGCGATCTTTACGAGATGCCCACCGGCCATTCACCCTTCTTCGCCGATCCCGAAGGGCTGGCGAGGCGGCTCGACGTGATCGCGCGCGGCTAGGTTCCGGCGCGCCGCAATTTTCACGCGCCCCGCGCCAAAACCGGCTTGCACCACCGCGTCAGAGGCGTAACCCTGCGCGCTAATGAAGCGGGCCGGACGAAACCGACCCAAGCGAACGGGAGAGACCATGCAAACCATCAAGGCGGCGGTGTGCCACGATTTCGGGCAGCCCCTCGTGATCGAGGACGTGCGCCTGCGCGCGCCCGGAATGGGCGAGATCGAAGTGACGCTCGATGCCGTTGCGATCTGCCATTCGGACATCTCCTATGCGGACGGGGCCTGGGGCGGCAGCCTGCCCGCGGTCTACGGCCACGAGGCGGCGGGACGCATCAGCGCCATCGGCCCGGGGGTCGCGGGGCTGGCCACGGGCGATCCGGTGGTGGTCACGCTGATCCGCGCCTGCGGCGCCTGCCCCAGCTGCGGCGCGGGCCGGCCCACGGGCTGCGAGGCCCCACATGACGGGGATCACGGCCCGCTCAGCACGATTGAGGGCGGCACGCTGCATCAGGCCATGGCCTGCGGCGCCTTCGCCGAAAAGATCGTGGTCCATCACAGCCAGGCCGTGAAGATCCCCGGCGACATGGCGATGGATGCGGCCAGCCTGCTGGCCTGCGGGGTGATCACCGGGGTTGGCGCGGTGGTCAACGCGGCCGCGCTGCGCGCCGGGCAGGACGTGGTGGTGATCGGCGCGGGCGGTGTCGGGCTCAACGCGATTCAGGGCGCGCGCATCGCCGGGGCGCGCCGCATCGTCGCCGTCGACATGAACGCCGAAAAACTCAAGGACGCCATCGCTTTCGGCGCCACCGACACGGTGCTCGCCTCGCAGCACGAGCCCTGGCGCGCCGCGATGGATGCCATGGGACGGGGCGCGGATGCGGTACTGGTCACCGTGGGCGCCGCCCCGGTCTATGACCAGGCGCCGAACTACCTCGCGCCCGGCGGCAAGGTTATCATGGTGGGCATGCCCGCGAGCGGTGCCTTTTCCAGCTTCGAGGCGGGCAATTTCGCCGCTGCCGGACAATCCATGATCGGCTCCAAGATGGGCGACGTGGTGATCGCGCGCGACATCCCCTGGATGATCGACCTCTACCGCCAGGGCCGCCTCAAGCTCGACGAGCTGATCTCGAACCGCTGGCGGCTTGACCAGATCAACGAGGCCATCGCCGACACCCGCACGGGCAGTGCGCGGCGCAATGTCATCATGCTGAAATGACCCGCCCCTTCATCTGGCCCCAAATACCTCGGGGGGTGTGGGGGGCAGCGCCCCCCACCCGGTCGGATCGCCACGCGATCCGACCCTCCAAAACCGGAAAGGCCCGTCCATGAAACTCAAAGATCTCGACATCATCGTCACCGCCCCCCCCGCGCCGGGCTGGGGCGGGCGCTACTGGATCCTGGTCAAGCTCACCACCGATAACGGCATCACCGGCTGGGGCGAATGCTACGCGGCTTCGGTCGGCCCCGACGCGATGCGCGCGGTCATCACCGATGTCTTCACCCGCCACATGCAGGGCGAAAACCCCGAGAGCATCGAACTCATGTTCCGGCGCGCCTATTCCTCGGGTTTCACGCAGCGACCGGACTTGACGGTGATGGGTGCGTTTTCGGGACTCGAGATTGCATGCTGGGACATTATCGGCAAGGCGCGCGAACGCCCTGTCTGGGCGCTTCTGGGGGGCAAGATGAACGAGCGTATCCGCGCCTATACCTATCTTTACCCGCTCGAGCGCCACGTCATGCAGGATTTCTGGACCTCGGCCGAGATGGCCGCCGAATCCGCCGCCGATTGCGTCAAGCGTGGCTATACGGCGGTCAAGGTCGATCCCGCCGGCCCCTACACGATGCGCGGCGGGCATATGCCGGCGATGTCGGATATCTCCATGTCCACCGCCTTTTGCCGCGCGATCCGCGAGGCGGTGGGGGATCGCGCCGACATCCTCTTTGGTACGCATGGGCAATTCACCACCGCCGGGGCGATCCGGCTCGGGCGGGCGGTCGCACCCTATGATCCGCTTTGGTACGAAGAACCCGTTCCGCCCGACAATGTCGCCCAGATGGCCGAGGTCGCGCGCGCCACGGGCATTCCGGTCGCCACCGGTGAGCGGCTCTGCACCAAGGCGGAATTCGCACCCGTGCTGCGACAGGGCGCGGCCAGCATCCTGCAACCCGCACTGGGGCGCGCGGGCGGCATCTGGGAGACCAAGAAGATCGCCATCATGGCCGAGGTCTATAACGCGCAGCTGGCACCGCATCTTTATGCCGGGCCGGTGGAATGGGCGGCCAATATCCACCTCGCCGCCTCGATTCCGAACCTGTTGATGATCGAAACCATCGAGACACCGTTCCACGATGCCCTGATAAAAAGCAGTTTGCGGGTCGAAAACGGTTTTGTGACCCCGCCCGACACGCCCGGCCTTGGTATAGACCTTGACGAGGCGCTGGCGCGTGCCCACCCTTACAGGGGCGACGGGCTGCATCTCGAAATGCAGGACGCGCCCTGCGACTATGTCGAGGGCAACGCCTTTCAGGGCGGCGCGCCGCCGCGCGAGCAGTAGGATCGCGCTTTGCGGGCAGGCATGCTAGAAAGTGTGGATCAAGATCAGGACGGGACGCCGCAACAGTGAATATCAAGGACATAATGGACGACGCATCGGTCACGCCCGCCGAGATGCAGGAAAACGCAAAGAGCGCGGCGGCCTTTCTCAAGACGGTGGCGCATGAGGGGCGGCTTATGACGCTGTGCCATCTGGGCTCGGGCGAGAAATCGGTGGGTGAGCTCGAGCAGCTTCTGGAGATGCGCCAGGCGGCGGTCAGCCAAATCCTTGCGCGGCTGCGCGAGGAGGGCCGTGTCAAGACAAGGCGCGACGGCAAGACCGTCTATTACCGGCTGGCCGACGAAAAGACCCGCGAATTGATCGAGCTTCTTTACCGCCAGTTCTGTTCCTGAAGGCGTCGATACTCAGGGCAGGACACCCAGCCACAGCCAGACGCTGAAGATCGACAGCGCGGTCGCGACCAGCACCGTCGTTGCCGCCACCCGGCGCGCGCGGCCATACATGTTGGCGAAGATATAGGCGTTGACCCCCGGCGCCATCGCCGCCGTCAGCACCGCCGAGCGGGTCGCCTCGATGGGCAGCGACAATGCGCGCCCCAGCCCGCTGGTGATCAGCGGATGCGCCACCAGTGCGACGAAACAGGCGTAAAGCACGATGCGCAGATCGCCTTCCGGGCGATAGCGCACCAGCATCCCGCCAAGACCAAAGAGGGCGGCGGGCAGCGCCGCGCGCACCATCAGGTCAAGCCCCTCATCGACCACGGTCGGCATCGCAAGCCCGCTGAGATTCACGGCGAAACCGGCGGCCACCCCCAGAATGAGCGCGTTCGAGAACATCGCCTTGAACACCTGCCGCAGCAGCCCCATCCCCGCGCGTCCGCGTGCCCGCACGATCTCCATCGCTGAAATCCCGACCGCGTAGCAAAACGGCGAATGCATCGCGATGATCGCGTAATTGCCATCGAGCGCCGCCGCGCCATAGGCGCGTTCGGTGATCGGCAGGCCCAGCAGCAGCGAGTTCGAAAAGAGGCAGCAGAACCCGATCGCCACCGCGTCTTCCCAGTCGCGCCCGAAAACGAAGCGCGCGCCCAGCATTCCCAGAAGGAACCCCGCCATCGCCCCGGCGTAATAGCTGGTCAGCAACCGCCATTCGAAATGCTGGCCAAGGTCCAGCCGGGCGATGGCGGTGAACAGGAGGCAGGGGATCGCGAAATTCTGGGTGAAGCTCATCAGCCCGTCGAGCCCGGAGTCCGAAAACCAGCCGCGCCAGACCGCGACATAGCCGAAGCCGATCACCAGGAAGACCGGCAGGATGATCTCGATCAGGGCCTGCATCGCGTCAGACCGTGTAGGTGATCGTCATCCCGTCATGGGCGGGGGTGATATGCGCGGGCGTCTCGGCGTCGAGCGTGCGATAATCCAGGTCGATATGCATGTTGGTCAGCACCGCGCGGCGCGGCGCGGCGCGCGCGATCCATTCCAGCGATTGCGCGAGATGCGAATGGGTCGGATGAGGATCGCGGCGCAATGCGTCCAATATCCAGCAATCGAGCCCCTCGAGCAGCGGCCAGACATCGTCGGGAATGCGCGCCACATCCGGCAGATAGCACAGATCGCCTATGCGAAAGCCCAGCGAGTCAATCGCGCCGTGATTGACTTCGAGGGGTGTCAGGGTCAGCGGCCCGCCCGCACCGTCGATGGTGACATCCCCGTCGATCGTGTGCATGTCGAGGATCGGCGGATAGGGGCTGCCCTCGGGCTGCATGAAAGCATATCCGAAACGCGCATAAAGCGCGTTCTGGGTGTCGCCATCGGCCCAGACCGGAATGCGCTTCTTCATGTTGTAGACCACCATGCGCAGATCGTCGATGCCATGCACATGGTCGGCGTGGCTGTGGGTATAAAGCACCGCGTCCAACTCGCCGACCCCGGCATCCAGAAGCTGCGCGCGCAGGTCGGGCGAGGTGTCGATCAGCACACGGGTGGTGCCCTCCGCGCCCTCCTGTTCGATCAGAAGCGCGCAGCGCCGGCGCATGTTGCGCGGCTCGCTCGGGTCACAATCCCCCCAATGGCCGCCCAGACGCGGCACACCGCCCGAGGAGCCGCAGCCCAGGATGACGAAGCGGCGCTCGGCCATCACGCCGCCGCCCGGTAAAGGGCGGCCTTTCTGAACAGGCGGTCGAAATTCTGTTGGGTCTGCGCCGCGAAAGCCGGCCAGTCCATGCCCAGCGCCTGCGCCCCGGCCTGAGCCGTGTGGATGCTGTAGGCGGGCTCGTTGCGTTTGCCGCGATAGGGCGGCGGCGCAAGGTAGGGCGCGTCGGTCTCCACAAGGATGCGGTCGGGCGGCGCGGCGGCGAAGATGTCGCGCAGGGGGGCACTTTTGGGGAAGGCGGCGATGCCCGACATCGAGAGATAGAAACCGAGGTCCAGCGCCACCCGCGCCAGCCCCGCCCCCGACGAAAAGCAATGCATCACGCAATCATAAGCGCCGCGCGCATGTTCCTCGGCCAGGATGCGGGCCATGTCGTCGTCGGCATCGCGGGCATGGATGATCAGTGGCAGGCCGGTCTCGCGCGCGGCGTCGATATGGATGCGCAGGCTCTCCTGCTGCACCGCCATGCTGTCGGCGGTGTAGTGATAATCAAGCCCGGATTCCCCGATGCCGACGAATTTAGGATGCGCGGCGAGGCGCACCAGTTCATCGACGCTGGCCAGGGGTTCATCGGCGGCGCTCATCGGATGCGTGCCGGCGGCATAGAAAACCGGGTCATATTGCTCGGCCAGGGCGCGCACCTGGGGTTCCAGGCGCAGCTTGGTGCAGATCGTGACCATACGGGTCACGCCCGCCTCGACGGCGCGCGCGATCACCTGGTCGCGGTCCTCGTCGAAGGTATCGAAATCGAGATGGCAGTGGCTGTCAGTGATCTGGATGGTATCGGTCATGTCGCCCCTGATGCGGGCGGATCAACCCGCCGCAGTTTGCTGAATCCTGAACACGGTATCTAGGACCAGCGAGGCAGGGTCAAGGTTGACTGCCCGCCCGTGACGGGCCCGCGCGCCGATCTCCTGCGCGCAATCCGCCCAGGCCCGGCCCTGAAGCGGCCCCGGCGAGAGTCGCGCCAGCAAATCGGCCTCGCCGGGCACGGCTTCAGGGGCGGGCGGGCCAAGTGCTCCAGCGCGCGCAAGCCGCGCCAGAAAGAGGTCCGTCAGGCCCAAAAGCAGGTCGAACCGGTCTTCGGCGCCACGGGTGGCGGCGGCCTCGGCCAGCTTGAGAGCGCGGGCGCGATCCAACCGGGGCATGGTGCCGGCAATGGCGACAAGTTCGCGATACATCTCGACTCCGCCCAAGTTGATGAGCCGCACCGCCTCGCCAACCGAGCCGCCCGAAAGCGCGGCCAGCGTGGCGGCGTCGCCATCCTCTCCGAGGTCGACCCCGGCCTGTGAAAGCGCGCGCGCCATGTCATCGGGCGAGAGCGGCGCGAGGCGCAACATCCGGCAGCGAGAGCGGATCGTGGGCAAGAGCCGCGAGGGCTGATGGGTGACCAGAAGAAGGGTGGTGCGCGCGGGCGGTTCTTCGAGCATCTTCAGAAGCGCGTTGGCGGCCTGTGTGTTCATCTGGTCGGCGGCATCGACGATGACCACCCGGCGGCCGCCATCGGTTGCACTGAGATGAATGAAGCGCGAGAGGCCTCGGATTTCGGGGATGCGGATGTCCTTGGAAAACCGGCCCTCGGCGAAGGCCTTGTCGCGGTCGCTTTCGGTCGAACCGGCGCCGCCGCGCCGCACGAGGTAAAGCCCCGGATCCGAGCCCGCCAGCAAGCGCCGGGCGACCGGGTGATCGGCGGGAATATCAAGGGATTCGGGCGCGGGCGGCGCATCGCCAAAGAGCCCGCCATCGTCGCTACCGGGCGAAGGCGTCGCCAAAAGAAACCGCGCGATGGACCAGGCCAGCGTCGCCTTGCCCACACCGCGCGGACCGGTGATCATCCAGGCGTGATGCAGACGGTCGGTATTGAAGGCGTCGAGAAAATCGCGCTCGGCGGCGCCCTGCCCGATCAGGCGCGGGGTTTCGCGCGGATGGGGGGCGCCCTCGATCCGGTCGGGCTCGATGCGGGGGCTGTCGTCGGTCGCGCTCATGGCAGCCATGACCCAGTGATGTCGCGAATATCGGCGGCGACGGCGTCGATATCGCGGTTGCCATCCACGGTGACGAAGCGTTCGGCGAATTCCTGCGAGAGGTCCAGAAAGCCCTGCCGGACCTTCTGTTGCATGGCGTCGCCGAAGGATTCGAAACGTTCCTCGCCTGCGCCGCGCCCCAGTGCGCGCGCAAGACCGGTTCCGGGGTCCATGTCGATCAGCACCGTCAGGTCGGGCTCGCGCCCGATCATCAAGTCATGAAGCTGGTCCACCAGCGCGCGCAGATCTGCCCGCGCCAGCCCCTGGTAAAGCCGCGTGCTGTCGGCGAAGCGGTCCGAGATCACCACCTGCCCTGCCGCAAGTGCCGGTTCGATGGTACGTTCCAGATGGTCGCGCCGCGCGGCGGTGAACAACAAGAGTTCGGTTTCGGGCGACCAGCGGTCAGTCGCGCCTTCCAGAACCAGCTTGCGGATTTCTTCGGCGCCGGGGCTGCCGCCGGGTTCGCGCGTCAGCACCACGTCGCGCCCGGTGCCGCGCAGATGCTCGGCCAGGAGCCGCGCCTGCGTGGATTTCCCCGAGCCGTCGATCCCTTCGAAGCTGATGAAATATCCCCGCTTGCGGCTCAAATCGCGTCCTCGGACTCCTGGCGCACGCGCGTGATGAGCAACCCGGAAACGGTGCGGATGCGCGCCATGAAACCGCCGCGCGGCACGTCCTGCGCGGCGACCAGCGGGACGCGTGTTTCAGGCAGCCCCTCGGGGGCGAAGACCAGTTCGGCCAGCTCGTCGCCCGCCTTGATGGGGGCGCGGATCGGGCCCTGGTAGACCACTTCGGCGTTGATGTCGTCGCTGGCCAGCACCGGCATCAGCGTCGATACATCCTCGGCCGGGGTCAGGCCGACGCTGGGCATGTCGCCCATCCAGACATCGGCGCGGGCGACCTCGGTGCCCGCCTTGAGCACGGATTTCTCGACGAACTGGCGAAATGCCCAGTTGACGATCGCCTCGGATTCTTCGGCGCGGGCCTGCTGGCTGTCGATTCCCGAGACGACGAAGACCACGCGCCGATCCCCCTGCTTGGCCGAGCCCACAAGCCCGTAACCCGCCTCGACCGTGTGGCCGGTCTTGAGACCGTCCGCGCCGATATTGCGCGACAGGAGCGGGTTGCGGTTGCGGGTGTTCTGCGGGGCGCGGCCATCGAATTCATACTTGGTTTCGGCGAACATCGGGTAGAAGCCGGGGAAATCCTCGATGATGCGGCGCGCCAGCAGCGCGAGATCGCGCACGCTCATCCTGTGGCCCGCCGCGGGCCAGCCACTTGCGTTGACGAAGGTCGAATTCGTCATGCCCAGCTTTTGCGCTCGCTGCGTCATGTAACGGGCAAAGCCCGCCTCGGTGCCATCTGGGCTGAGCGCCTCGGCCAGCACCGCGCAGGCATCATTTCCCGAAAGCACGATGATCCCGCGCAACAGGTCCTCGACCCGCACCCGGTCGGTCGTATCGAGAAACATGGTCGAGCCGCCATAGCTCATGGCGTGCTGCGAGACCGGCAGCTTTTCGTCCAGCGACAGGCGCCCCTCGCGGATCGCCTCGAAGGCGACATAGAGCGTCATCAGCTTGGACATGGACGCAGGCGGCAGAGGCTCGTCGGCATTCTTGTCGAGCAGCACGGTGCCTGTCTTCATGTCGAAGACGAAAGCGGCCTTGGCGCGCGTGTCGAAGGCGGCGGCAGGCAAGGCCAGCGCCAGAACAAGTAGAGCCGGAGTCAGCAGGCGGAACAGTCGTGTCATGGGGCCTCTGGTCTAGTTGGTTACCGGATAGGCGTCTTCAAAGCCGACGCTCTTGATCTTCTTGAGAAGAATGCCGCGTTCCGAACTGTTGGCCGCCGGCCCGACAATCACGCGCCAGAAGTCCTTGCCCTGGGTGGTCTGTTTCTTGACGGTGGGCACCATACCGTTCCGGCGCATTGCGGTAGCCGTGTTGCGGGCGTTTTCTTCGACACTGAAAATGCCGATCTGGATGAAGGGCTTGTCGAGCGACGAAGCCGACGCACGCGGTGCCGTTGCGGCGGCGGGCGGCGACACAGGCCTTGGCCTCGACTCAGCAGACATAGAGGCATCCGCGGCGTTGATCGCGGCTTCTGCCCCGGCGACCGGGTCAAGCGATGTGGTCTCGATCTCGGCGGGGTCGTCCACCTGCGCGGCGGGCTCTTCGGCTGCGGGTTGCTCCATGGGCGCTTCCTCGCGGCGCAGCGCCGTCACGTTGAGCTGAGTCGGGGCGCCAGCCAGCATGTCCAGCGCCGCGGCCGCATCCGACGAGACCTGGAAGGCCGGGCCGGGATTCTGGCGTTCACGCCGGAACAGCGCGCCGATCACGAACTTGGAATTGGAGGCATTGCGGATGATGACCCGCTCGGGCTCGTTCACATCGGGATGCGCGACCCAGACACCGCCCAGCGAGGGCCGCCCATCCCAAAGCCCCATATCGGTCTTCTGAAAGACTTCGGGCGCCTCGACATCGCGCTCGACCAGCTTGGTCGAGGAACTGTCGGCTGGGGCTGTCGTGCTGGAATCGCTGGCATCGGGCCTTGATTTGAAGGGGTTGATATTGCCCATTTCCTGACAACCGCCCAACAGCAGCAATGATGCGGTCACCACGACCGCGCCTTTCAGCCCGCGCCCCGCGACGCGCTGCCCTGCTGCAGAATTCAGCTCTGCACCCTTGCCCAGACGCTCCATGTCGAACTGCCTCATCCCGAACCCCTTGCCTGTGATGCGCGCCGGTTCTCCCGGCCTTGTTCCATCGTGACACAGGCGGTCAGCCGCCTGCGCGCGAACAGTCTAGCGCCTTGCCCGCATCAAGAAAAGCGCGCAGGCGTCATTCGGCGGAATTCCCCTGAGATCAGCATCTTCCAGAATCGCTGCGCGCTCTATAGAGAAGTGCGAACCGGAGGAGTGGCAGAGTGGTCGAATGCACCGGTCTTGAAAACCGGCGTGC
>CAZMZS010000091.1:0-11379 GCA_964570675.1 uncultured Roseovarius sp.
CGCGCGCCGATCATCTGCCGCAACGTGCCCCGCCTCGTGCCCGGCTGGACCCGCCCCATCGTGATCGGGCGCCACGCCTTCGGCGACCAGTATCGCGCCACCGACATGAAATTCCCCGGCCCCGGCAAGCTCAGCATGAAATTCGTCGGCGAGGACGGCACCGTGATCGAGGAAGAGGTCTATGACGCGCCCTCCGCAGGCGTCTACATGGGCATGTATAACCTCGATTCATCCATCATCGACTTCGCCCGCGCTTCGCTCAATTACGGGCTGAACATGGGCTGGCCGGTCTATCTTTCGACCAAGAACACCATTCTCAAGCAATATGACGGGCGCTTCCTCGAACTCTTCCAGAAGGTCTATGACGAGGAATTCCGCGAAGCCTTCGAAAAGGCCGGGATCACCTATGAACACCGGCTGATCGACGACATGGTCGCCTGCGCGATGAAATGGAACGGCGGTTTCGTCTGGGCCTGCAAGAATTATGACGGCGACGTGCAATCCGATACCGTCGCGCAGGGCTTCGGCAGCCTTGGCCTGATGACCAGCCAACTGATGACACCCGATGGCAAGATTGTCGAGGCCGAGGCCGCCCACGGCACCGTCACCCGCCATTACCGCCAGCACCAGAAGGGCGAGCAGACCTCGACCAACTCCATCGCCTCGATCTTCGCCTGGACGGGTGGCCTCAAACACCGCGCCAAGCTCGACGATAACGCGGCGCTCGCGCATTTTGCACAGACGCTCGAAACGGTCGTGGTCGACACCGTGGAAGCGGGCCACATGACCAAGGATCTCGCGCTGCTCGTCGGCCCCGATCAGGGCTGGCTGACAACCATGGGTTTCCTTGAGAAGATCGACAGCAATCTCAACGCGGCGCTCCAGGGCTGACCAGCCCGGTCCGCCGGTTTCGCAAATTGCCCTTCGCTCCGAAACCGCGTAGCACGGTCGGTAACAAACGCCCGCGCCACAAGGACTCACCGCCATGACCAAGGTCTATCTTCTGCTGATCTGCGCGATCGCCGCCGAAACCGTGGGCACCACGGCGCTTCAGGCCAGCCAGCAATTCACCCGGCTGGTGCCGACGCTGGTGGCGATGGTGGGCTATGCCATCGCGCTTTACCTTCTGGGGCTCACGCTCAAATATATCCCCGTCGGGGTGGCCTATGCGGTCTGGTCGGGGCTGGGGATCGTGTTCATCGCGATCATCGGCTTCGTGATCTTCGGCCAGCGGCTCGATGCGCCCGCAATCATCGGTACCGGCATGATCCTCGGGGGTATCCTGGTGATCCAGCTCTTCTCGACCACCACCCCGCACTGACGCGGTTAGAGCTGGGCAAACTGCGCTTCCTGCTTGGCGCTCCAGCGCACCCGCAGGGTGAAGCCCTCTTCGGTCTGGGTCTCGCTCTCGACCAGCCCGCGCTCAAACAGCCAGGCGCGCTTGCGCCCCTCGTCAAAGCCCAGATGCAGCTCGGCCTCATGGGTGGTCTCGGTGATCGCGCCGGTGATGGCCTCGATCAACGGGGGCATCCCCTCGCCCGTCACCGCCGACAGGGCCTGCACATGGTCATGACGCGCCGCGCGCACCAGCGCCGCCTCGCGCGCCTCGGGCGCCAGCCGGTCGATCTTGTTCCAGACCTCGATCTGCGGCGTCGACTCGCGCACGCCGAGGCTTTCGAGGATGGTGCGCACATCGCGCGCCTGTTCCTCGGATTCGGGATGCGAGATGTCGCGCACATGCACGATCAGATCCGCCGCCAGCACCTCTTCCAGCGTGGCGCGGAAGGCGGCGACCAACTCGGTGGGCAGATCACTGATGAACCCCACCGTGTCGCTCAGAATCACCTCGGGGCCGCCCCCCGGCAATTCGATGCGCCGCATGGTCGGGTCCAGCGTGGCAAACAGCATGTCCTTGGCCATCACCTCGGCGCCAGTCATCCGGTTGAACAAGGTGGATTTGCCCGCATTGGTGTAACCGACCAGCGCGACGATGGGGAACGGCACCTTGGCGCGCGCCGCGCGGTGCAGCTCGCGGGTCTTGACCACCTTTTCCAACTGGCGGCGCAGCCGCACAAGCTGCTCGTCGATGGCGCGCCGGTCGGCCTCGATCTGGGTTTCGCCGGGGCCGCCGACAAACCCCAGCCCGCCGCGCTGACGCTCCAGGTGGGTCCAGGCCCGGACCAGCCGCGTGCGCTGATAGCTGAGCGCGGCCATCTCGACCTGCAAGACACCCTCTCGCGTCGCCGCGCGATCGCTGAAAATCTCAAGGATCAATCCGGTGCGATCCAGCAGCTTCACACCCCACTCGCGTTCCAGGTTGCGTTGCTGCACCGGGCTCACCGGCCCGTCGACCAGCACAAGGTCGATCTCCTCGGCCTCGATCCGGGCCTTCAGCTCAGACAGCTTGCCCTTGCCGAACAACGTGCCGGGATGCGGCTTGGGCAGGCGCACCAGTTCCGCGCCGATCACCCGCAGGCCCGGCAGCGCATGGGCCAGCGATTCGGCCTCCTCCAGCGCCAGCTTGGGATCGCGGCCATGGGCCGTGGCGGGAATATCGGGATGCAGGACCCAGGCGCGGGTCTCAACGCGGTCGGTGCTTTGCGTCAAGACGCGTCGTCACCCTCGTAAAGGCTGATCGGCTGCGACGGCATGATGGTCGACACCGCATGCTTGTAGACAAGCTGTGCCTGCCCGTCGCGACGCAGCAGGATGCAGAAATTGTCGAACCACGTGATCACACCCTGCAGCTTTACGCCGTTGATCAGAAAGATCGTGACCGGAATCTTGGTCTTGCGAACCTGGTTCAGAAATGCGTCTTGCAGATTTTGCCTATCAGATGCCATCGTAATCCAAAGCCTTTGTTCTTGCATGCGCCGCGGACCGGCACGGTCACTCCCTCACCGGCCGAGTATGAAGCGGGTGCGCGCGACTTTCCAGCCCAAAATCAAATCCTTCCCGGCGCCTTCAAAACCAGCGCGTCAATTGCGCCACAGGCCCGGATTGAGCAGTGCGATGATCGCCAATGTCTCAAGACGACCCAACACCATCGCCGCGCATAGCACCAGCTTGGTGGGGGCCGCAAGCGTCAACAGTTGAATCGGCGCTTCGCTTGCGACCGAGATCAGCGGGCCGGTGGTCGAAAGCGTCGCCACCGCCAGAACGATGGCGGATTCAAACCCCTGCCCCAACGCGGTCAATGCAACCGTCACCATCGCCAGTGACAACGCGAAGAGCATGAAAAATATCCAGGCGATGAACGCGCCCTGACGGCGGATGCGGCGGCTGCCCGCATGCGCGCGCCCCACCGAGGACGGGTAAACCAGCCGCTCCATCTCGCGCCGCCCGTTGAGGTAAAGCGCATAGACCCGCAAAAGTTTGACGCCGCCAGCCGTGGTGGCGACACCGCCCCCCACAAGCGACAGCCCCATCAGGATCAAGCCCGGCGTGCCCAGCCCCGACCAGCCCCGCGCGCCCTCCCAGGCCGCACTTTCGAAACCGGTGGTCGACAGGAACGACAACACAGTGAACATCCCACCCCACAATGCCTCTGCCGCCAGCGCAAGACTCTCGGTCTCATCGACCTCGAAAGCGCCCAGCCAATGGCGCGAGAACAACAACAGCGGCACCCCGATCACCAGCGCCATGCCAAAACGGAACTCGGGGTCGTGATGCAAGCCGGGACGTGCGGTGGTGATCGTGTCCGATGAAAAGGTCAGCCGCGACAGCGCGAACAGCATGAACAGGAAAATCACCGCCTCGCCGCCAAAGCCGGACCCGGCATTCTCGACCCCGCCGATGGGGGAAATGCCGCTCGTCGCCATGGTCGACATCGAATGCATGAAGGCCACCAGCGGGCGGTCGCCCCCGATCATCAGCATCAGCCACAGCGCCGCCGTCAGCCCGCCATAGACCGGCAACAGCTGATACGTGGTCTGCGCCAGCCGCTTGCCGGGGCTGGCACGTTCGAAACGGTCCAGCTCGCTCACCTCCTGGCCCGGCTCGCTGCTCGCCGTCACCTCGAACCCCCCAAGGTGCAAGGGCGCCAGCACCGCCGATGCGGCGATCCACATCAACAGCCCGCCCAGCCAGCCGACCATGCCGCGCCACAGATGCAGGCTGTCCACCAGCCGTCCGGGCGAATCGAACATCGTCGCGCCGGTGGTGGTCAGGCTCGAGACCATCTCGAAATAGGCGTTGATGTAACTGGTATTCGCGATGCCCTCATAGAACGGCAGCGCCAGGAACAGCGGCAGCAGCGTGTAGGCCATGAGCAGCGACAACAGGTTCTGAAGATCAGTGTTGCCCCGCTTCGCGCGCCCCGACATCGCCAGCCCGACCAGGAACAGCAGCACAAGGCCAAGAATGCCGGAATAGACAAAGGCCCGCGCGACCCGGTGTTCCTCCTGCACCAGCGCATGCAGCCCCGGAATCAGCATCGCAAGGGCCGCGATCCCTGCCAGGATCAGGATCAGCGGAAAGGTCAGCAGGCGCGCTTTCATCGGGCTAGAAGTAATCGAACGAGACTTGCAGCAACTGTTCCAGCCGCATCACGTCATCGGCCAGCGCGAAGGCCACGATCACGTCGCCCGCTTCGATCCGCAACCCGCCGCTGGGCTTGAGAATTTCGTCGCCCCTGCGCACCGCGCCAACCAGAACGCCCTCGGGAAAGTCGATCTCGCGGACCGGCGAGCCGGCGATGCTCGACGTGGACAGGATCTCGGCCTCGATCACCTCGCCCTCGGCATCACCAATGGAATAGACCGCCTTGACGCGGCCATGGCGGATATGGCGCAGGATCGAACTGACGGTGGTGGCGCGCGGGTTGATATAGGCGTCGATCCCCAGCGGCTCCATCAGCGGCACCATGGTCGGGTCGTTGACCAGCGAGATCGCGAAGGGGCAACCCTCGGATTTGGCGCGCACGGCGGCCAGCATGTTGGTCTTGTCGTCATCCGTGACCACCAGCACCGCATCGGCGCGCGCGATCCCCGCCTCGTGGAGCAGCGACGAATCCATCCCGTCGCCATTCAGCACGATGGTGCGCTCCAGCGCGTCGGCGGCCAGTTCCGCGCGCCGCCGGTCGCGTTCGATCATCTTGGTGCGGGTGCGCCCGCCACGTGCCTCCATCGCCTGCGCCACGGCCAGCCCGATATTGCCGCCGCCCACGATCACCAGCCGCTCCTGTTTCTTCTGCGACTTGCCGAACACCTCCAGCGTGCGCGGAATGTCCTCGATCGGGGCCAGGATATAGGCCTCGTCCCCCGGAAACAGCTGATCGCCCGAATCCGGCGCAAACAGCCGCCCCTCGCGGCGCACCGCCAGCACCACGACCCGCAAGGTCGAGAAAAGGTCGCTCAACTGGCGCAGCGGCGTGTTGAGAACCGGGCAATCCTCATGCAGGCGCAACCCCATCAGCTGCGCCTTGCCGCCAAGGAACATCTCGGTATCAAAGGCCGCAGGCGATGACAGCCGCCGCATCGCCGCCTCGGCGACCTCGCGCTCGGGGCTGATCACAACGTCGATGGGCAGATGGTCGGGCCGGTAAAGGCTTGAATAGTCCGCCGTCAGATAGGACTGGCTGCGCAGCCGGGCGATCTTGCGCTCGATCGAAAAGACCGACTGCGCCACCTGGCAGGTCACCATGTTGACCTCGTCCGAATAGGTGGCGGCGATGATCATCTCGGCATCGCGCGCGCCTGCACGCTCCAGCACGTCGGGATGGCTGGCGAAACCCGCAATGCCCTGAACGTCCAGCGTGTCGGTCGCCCGGCGCACCAGATCGGGATTGCTGTCCACCACCGTCACGTCGTTCTTCTCGCCCGACAGATGGCGGGCGATCTGCCAGCCGACCTGGCCCGCCCCGCAGATGATGACCTTCATGCCTCATGCCCCATCGCTGTCTGGACATGCTGCATGACAGAACGCCAAACCGGGGTCAATTCCTTTGTCCCGCGCCCGGCCCCGCGCTAGACTGGCGCCATGCATGATACGCGCCGCATTTCCCTGCCCCTTCTGATCGCGCTTCTGGCGCTGGCCGCCTGTTCGCCACCCGCGCTTTATCACAAGCCCGGCGCCACCGTGGCGCAGCTTGACCGCGACGAAAGCGCCTGCCAGCTCAGCGCCCTGCGCCAGGTGCCCGAGCGCATCCGCACCCGCTATACCCCGCCCGAATACAGGATGGAGCCGATCTGCTTTGCCAATGGCGTCTGTACATGGCGGCGGGTGCAGGTCCGCTCCGCCCAATATGAACGCTACGACGCCAATGAAGGGCTGCGCGCCCGCGTGGCGCGCCAATGCATGGCCGATCTGGGCTATGCACGCATCGAACTGCCCGCCTGCGACGGCGCCGTGGCGGGCAATGTGACGATCCGGTCGAACAAACCCTTGCCGCCGCTTGATGACACAAGCTGCGCCCTGCGCACCAAGGCCGGCAACTGGCGCATCCACACCCCCGCGCGCTGACGGCTCAGCCCTCGGCCAGCTCTTCGCCGTCCTCGCCCTTGGCGCGGCCGTTCTTGGTGCCGGTCACGACCCCCAGCGACTTCAGCTTGCGATGCAGCGCGCTGCGCTCCATGCCGACGAACTCGGCCGTGCGGCTGATATTGCCGCCAAAGCGGTTGATCTGGGTCATCAGGTATTCGCGCTCGAAAGCTTCGCGCGCCTCGCGCAGCGGCATCGTCGCCACCGCACCCGCCAGTACAACGCGGCCATCCTCGGCCGGGGCCTCGCTGTCGCCGGGCAGCTCGGCAGCGCGGATCTCGCCGCCCGCATCGCCCAGGATCAGGACCCGCTCGATCATGTTGCGCAGCTGGCGCACATTGCCCGGCCAGTTCATCGTTTGCAGCAAGGCCGCCGCCTCATCGCTCATCCCGCGCAGCGGCAGGCCCTGGGTGCGGTTCAGCATCTCGATGAAATGATCGGCAAGCGCCGGGATATCCTCGCGCCGCTCCTCCAGCCCCGGCACCTCGATCGGCACCACGTTGAGGCGATGATAAAGCTCGCGGCGGAAACGGTCGGCGGCGATCTCGGATTCAAGATCGCGGCTCGTCGACGAGATCACCCGCAGATCCACCTCGACCTTGTCGCTGCCCCCGACCCTCAGGAAGGTCTGATCGACCAGAACCCGCAGGATCTTGGATTGGGTGCCAAGCGGCATGTCGGCGACTTCGTCGAAATAGATGATGCCGCCGCTGGCCTCTTCCAGCAGACCCGCTTCGACGCCGCGCTCCTCGGTTTCGCGTCCGAACAGCACTTCCTCCATGCGCTCGGGCTCGATCGAGGCGCAACTGACGCAGACAAACGGCCCGTCGGCGCGCTGCGAATTGGCGTGGATGTAACGCGCCGCCAGCTCCTTGCCGGACCCGGCCGCGCCGGTCAGCATCACCCGCCCGTTCGAGCGCGTCACCTTGTCAAGCTGCGACACCAGCGTGCGGAAGGCCGCACTTTCCCCCAGCATCTGCGCCGGTTCGGTCTCGCGCCGCTTCAATTGCTGGTTTTCGCGCCGCAAACGGCTGGTTTCCATGCCGCGCCGGATCACCACCAGAAGCTGGTCGATATTGAAGGGCTTTTCGATGAAATCATACGCCCCCTGCTTGATTGCGGCGACCGCGATCTCGATATTGCCATGCCCCGAGATGATAACCACCGGGATTTCCGGGTGATCGCGCTTCACCGTCTTGAGGATGTCGATGCCGTCCATCTGGCTGTCCTTGAGCCAGATATCCAGAATCAGCAGCGACGGCGCGGTCTCGGCAATGGCCGCCATGCAGGCATCCGAGGTGCCCGCAAGGCGCGTCTCATAACCCTCATCCTGCAGGATATCCGCGATCAGCTCGCGAATATCGCGCTCGTCATCGACAATAAGTATATCACCCATGTTGCCTCACACCGCTTCCCGTTCCATTGCCTGCTCCTCCCCGGCATTCAGCAGGGGCAACCGCACGACCGCCATGGCCCCGCGGCGCGCACCCTCGGCAAAGGGCTGCGCATCCTCCAGCACAAGGCTGCCGCCGTGCTCCTCGATGATCTTCTTGACGATCGCCAACCCCAGCCCGGTGCCTTTTTCGCGCGTGGTGACGTAAGGCTCGAACAAACGCGAGCGATCCTCCGGCAGACCGATGCCATTGTCGGCGATACGCACCACCGCCTGGCCGTTCTCGTAACCGCTGGTGACGCGGATCTCGGGGCTGTGCCCTTCGGGCGCGCCCGCATCCTGAAGGCTCTCGATCGCCTCGCCCGCGTTCTTCATCAGATTTGTCAGCGCCTGGCTGATCATCGTCGCATCGACACTCGCACACAACTCGTCCTCACATAGCGCGATGTCGAAATGCACATCGGGCTGCCCCGCTTCCTGCAACAATGCAGCCTCGCGTACAAGCCGTGTCAGGCTCTCGGGCTTGGCATCCGGCTCGGGCATGCGGGCGAATTTGGAAAACTCGTCCACGATACGGCGCAGATCATCGGTCTGGCGCATCACCACATCGGTCAGCTGAATCAAGGACTCGGCCTGCTCGGGCTCCAGCACCCGGCTGAACTTGCGCTTGATGCGCTCTGCCGACAGCTTGATCGGCGTCAGCGGGTTCTTGATCTCATGCGCGATCCGGCGCGCCACATCACCCCAGGCGGCCAGCCTCTGCGCGGCCACCAGATCGGTCACATCGTCAAAGGCCACCACATAGCCTTCGCGCTTGCCCGATTCACTGCGCCGCGTGGACATGCGCACCAGCAGGTTCTCGACCCGCCCGCCCCGGCTCACCTTGATCTCTTCCTGCACAAAGCCGCCAAAGCTGGATTTCAACTTTTCGAACAGCGCCCCGAATTCCGGCACCGCCACGCTCAGCGATGTCGAGGCCTGATCCTCCTGCCAGTCCAGCAACCGCTCGGCGGCGCGGTTCACGAAGGTCACGCGCCCGCGCACATCCAGCCCGACCACACCCGACGAGACCGACCCCAGCACCGAATCGAACAGCCGGCGGCGGCGCTCGATCTGCTGGGTATTGGCCAGCAGCGTATCGCGCTGGCCCTTCAACTGGTGGGTCATCTGGTTGAAATAGCTGCCAAGCTGGGCGATCTCGTCATCGCCCTCCTCTTCGCGCACGGTCACATCAAGATCGCCCTCGCCGACCCGTTGCGCGGCGCTGGTCAGTTGCCCGACCGGGCGCGACAGGCGCTCGGCGAACAGCATCCCCATCCAGACCGCCGCCAGGATCAGGATCAGCGCGAAGCCCAGATAGACCAGCGCGAACTCGAACAGGACACGGCCCCGCTCGCTTTCGCGTTGCTCGTAAAAGCGCGCGGTTTCCTGGGTTTCGTCCAGCAGATTCAGGATCGCGCCATCCACGTTGCGGCTGACATACAGATACCTGTCGGGCAGCGTGTCCAGCGGCATCAGCGCGCGGAATTCATTGTTGTCCCAATCCTGGATCACCACCACGCCCTCTTCCGCCGCGCGGCGGATCTGTTCGGGCGCGGGCTTTTCGTAATCGAACAGGTAAGAGCTTTCGCCCCGCGCGCGGATATCGCCGGTGCCGTCGATCACGAAGGCCTCGCGCAGGCCCCTCTGGATTTCGCGCTGGCCGCGCGACAGCACGGCGCGGATGTCGCCGTCATCCATGAAGACCGTGGCCCGCTTGGTGGCGTTGATGACCGAGGCCAGCACCCGCGCATCCTCCACCAGGTCGCGCCGGTGCTCTTCCTCATAGGCTTGCGCGGCGGCAACCGAACTATCCACCACGCGCCCCACCCTGTCAGAGAACCACGCCTCAAGGCCCATATTGACCGACAAGGTCGCGAACACCGCCACCGTGATCGTCGGCAACAGCGCCATCAGCGCAAAGACCCCGGTCAGCCGCATATGCAGCCGCGACCCCGCCGAGCGCTTGCGCCGCGCGGCCACCATCTTCGCGACCCGCTGCAGGACCAGCGCCGCGATGATGATCACATAGACCAGATCGGCCAGCATCACCGCGCGCAGCGCATTGGAGGACGAGCCCTGATCCAGCGGCCCCATGACCATATAGGTCAGCACCGCCAGAACCGGCCCCAGCACCACCAGACCGAAGGTCGTGAAGGTCTGCACGCGCCTGATGCGCCGCAACCGGCTGACCCGTTCCCACGTCCATTTGCGTGTGTTTGCCGCCACGCACTGCCCCCATCAGGTTGTGGCGCCTCTCTGGGCGCACCGCAACATATGGCGCGATAGGGCGCAAACGCCCTAAATGCCACATCAATGTTGCAGTTTTACATCAACTTGCGGCGGCGTGTCACGAGAATATCAAGGTCCTTGATCTTCTTTCGCAAGGTATTGCGGTTGATACCCAGCAGATCGGCACATTTCGCCTGGTTCCCGCCGGTCGCATCCAGCGCGATCTCGATCAGCGGCATCTCCACCTCGCGCAGGATTCGCGGATACAGCCCCGGCGGCGGCAACATGTTGCCATGCAGATCGAAATACCGCTGAAGATGGCGGCTCACCGAGGCCGCCAGGTTCTCGCCGTCGCCCTGCCCCAGCACCGGCTGCGCGGCGGGCTGGTTGCCCAGTACGCCCTCGACCTCGGCGCGGCTGATTTCCTCGCTCCGGGCGGTCAGCCCGATGCGGCGCACGGCGTTTTCCAACTGGCGCACATTGCCCGGCCAGCTATAGGCGCGCATCAGGTCCGCGGCCCCTTCCGACAGAACGCGCGGCGGGTTGCCCTCGCGCTCGGCCCGCGCCAGGAAATGCGCCGCCAGCAACGGGATATCCTCGACCCGCTCACGCAGCGACGGCACCTCGATCACCGCCCCCGACAGGCGATAATAAAGATCCTCGCGCAGGCGCCCGCCCTCAAGACGGTCCGACAGGCGCGCCTGGCTCGTGGCCATGAAGCGCGGCGCGTGATCGCCCGGCGCATCCATCATCCGCACGACGCGCCCCTGCGCGTCCTGGTCCAGATCCGTCACCTCGTCCAACACGATCGTGCCGCCCTTGGCGCGCGCCATCACCTTGGCGGGGCCTTCCAGATCCGACAGATCCGCCGGCGTCACCGTGATGAACGGCAAGGTGCGCCGGTCCGAGAAATCATGGATCGCCCGCGCGATCAGCGATTTGCCGGTGCCCGACTCCCCGGTGATCAGCACCGGCAGATCGGTATTCATGATCCGCGCCACCACCCGGTAAAGCGACTGCATCGCCGCCGTGCGCCCGATCAATGGCAATTCATCGGGGCGCTCGTCCTCGACGGCGCTTGCGGCGCTGCGCGCGCGACTGTCCAGCGCCCTTGCGGTGCGCTTCATCAGGTCCGGCAGATCGAAAGGCTTGGGCAGGTAATCATAGGCATCGGCCTCTTCGGCCTTGATCGCCGTCATGATCGTGTTCTGCGCCGAAATCACGATCACCGGCAG
>CAZMZS010000092.1:0-10891 GCA_964570675.1 uncultured Roseovarius sp.
CTTGTGGCGGTGGCGCACAAGATCGAGCATATCGCGCGTGAGATGCTTTAGATAGAATCGGAACCATCGAGTTGCGAGATTCTGGATGATCTGATACTGGTACCTAAGCGCGTCACGGCATATCCACGCAACTCAGAATAGTCAGTATTGGTCCTCGGGGGCGCAGTTCACCATCATTTCCGCGAGAGAAGCGGTATTGGGCAGGTCGAGCGCGAGTTCGACCATCTCGGCCACATTCACAGGCTGGGTCATGTCCTCGGGTGCGATGCCGCTTACGCCACGGGTCATGTTGGTGCGAACGCGCCCCGGACAGATCGCGGTCGCGCGCACGCCATCTGCCCAGCCCTTCTGACGCAGACCATGGCTGAGAGCGAGGGCGGCATGTTTTGTCACCGCGTAAGAGGCGCTGGTGGCGGAGCGGACTCGTTTGCCCGAGAGGGATACCAATAGGATCACCCGGCCCTGGCCGCAGGCGCAAAGATCGGGCCAGGCCGCCCGCACGAGGCGGCGGGGGGATTTCACGTTGATCTCCCACATCCGCTCGAGCGCTTCGTCCTCGATCTCGACCACGTCGTGCGGCGAGGTGACGCCAGCCGAGCAGATCACCGCGTCGATCCGGCCGAAACGCGCGCGGGCGGCGCCCACCCATTCCGCTTCGTCGCGGGCGGTCGCGTCGTGGCGGACCACATGCGCATCGGGAAAGTTTTGCGCCAAGCTTTCCGGGTCTCGCGCCCCCAGCGACAGAGACCAGCCGCGTTGCGTGAGAATTTGCGCGATGCTGGCGCCGATTCCGCCGCTTGCGCCGGATAGGAGGGCAACTCTGTTTTCCATGGGGAAAGACTCCTGTGAAATTCGTGATGTCAGTTCCGCAAAGCCGGTGGCGCATTTAGGGCAGCTGCGCCAGCAGCGGTTCGATCTGTTCGGGTATCTCATAATGTGGCATGTGGCCGACACCCCGAAAGAGGTTGAGCGCCACATGGCCCGGCGCATGAAGCGCATGACGCCAGGGGATCATGCGGTCCTCGCGCCCCCAGATGATGCGCGTCGGCATGTTCAGCCGCTCAAGCGCGGCGCGCATATCGAAAGCCTGAACCCCGTCGGGGAACACCGCATCCGCCAGCGCCGATTGCGCGGCGCGCAGCGCGGGGTCGCGCCGGCCCGCCGCGGCGGCCTGAACATAGGACCAGCCGATCGCATCTGGATCGGCGGTGAGCAGTTTCATCCAGGGCCCGAGGCTGTCGGCGCGGGTGGCGCGGCACATGCCCGCAACGGCGTCGCCGTTGATTTCGGGGCCGAGGCCCGCAGGCGCGATCAGGGTCAGCGACGCGATGCGGCGCGGGCGCGTATCGGCAAGTGCGAGCGCCAGCGCAGCGCCAAGGGAATGGCCGACAAGGTGGCAGCGTTCGGTGTTGATGCCATCGAAGGCATGGCGCAGGTATCGCACGAGGTCGGCGAAATCCGCGACCCGACCCAGCGGCGAGCGGCCATGACAGGGAAGTTCGATACGGTGAACGGGGCGTTCGCGTTCAAGCGGCCTGGCGAGCTTTTCCCAGCCGGATGCATCGGCGAGAAAGCCGTGGATCATCACCATTGGAAGGCGATCGCCGCCGCCCGTGCACAGCACCGAGAGCGGGCCGGGCGGGTTTTCGGGTTGCAGAGGCGGTGCGGCGTATGCCGGGGTCGGCGCGTCAGCGGCGGCGAGCACATCCGATTTCTGGATGCGCGCGGCGGGGCCGGTGCCGGTGATGTCCCCGAGCGAGAGGCCACGGGCCTCGGCCTCGGCGCGGGCGACGGGTGTGGCGAGAGTGCGGCCATCGGACGGGGCGACGGCGGGGTCGGGGGGCCGGGGCGCGGCTTCGCGTGGCGCGCTTTCCTTTGGGGCGGGCTTTGGAGCGGAGGGGGTGGATTCTTCCGGCGGCGCGCTGGCGGGCGCTGGGGCTTTGGGCGGTGGCCCAACCTTCTCACCGGCGGCGTATATCCAGGCGACCACGCTTTCGACGGGGGCGCTTTCGCCGCTGGCGAGGGTGATGTGATGCAGATGCCCGTCATATTCGGCTTCCACCTCGACAGCGGCCTTGTCGGTCTCGATCTCGAAAAGCACGTCGCCCTTCGCGATCTCGTCGCCTTCGCCGCGGTGCCATGTTGCGATGCGGCCTTCCTCCATGTCCTTGTCCAGACGCGGCATCGTGACTTGATTGGGCATGCGTGACCTTTTCGTGAAGTGATGCTGTTCGTGCGGCAGGTGAGCCGCCCCCGGCAAGCTGCGCCGGGGACGGTGTGGGATCAGGCGTCGTGGACGTAGAGTCCGCTATCGGTTTCCGCCGCTTCACGCAGCTTTTCGAAGGTATCGACGGAGCCGACCAGCTCTTTCTTGACGTCGTCCCATTCCGGGCGCTGCGCGCCTGCGGCATCGACCCATTGGGCCATCTCGTCGTCGGTGGGCGAGTAGAACTGGACACCGGCGGCGGCCATTTCGTTCATCGCGAAGTTCCGCGAGGATGGCACCTGCGAGAGATTTTGCAGGAAGGTGATGCGCGCACCCCATTCGACGGCTTCGCGCGTGTCGCTCTCGAGCGCGTCGAACCATTCGGCGTTGCAGGAATAGACCCCACCATCGGGCACCGTGCGTGTGAAGGTAACATGCGAGACGATGTCCTTGAAGCCGAACAGGTTGAGCCCCATCACGTTGGGGTCAAGCGCGTCGGCCACGCCCTGGCGCAGCGCTGAGGGGGTTTCGCCCCAGGCGATCGGCGTCGGGTTGGCGCCGAGCAGGCTGTAGGTCTGGGCCAGGATCTTGGAGCCGGGCACGCGGAACTTGATTCCGCGAATGTCCTCGGGCGTCTTGACCGGCCCGTCGCGCAGCCCGCGCCGGATGCTGACGGTGCGCGGATCGACCGGCTGGTAGAGCAGCACCTTGAAGCCGCTTTGGGCGACCCGTGCATCGACTTCGGATTTCCAGATGTCCGAGGTCACGAGGTTGACGAATTTCTGGTTGTCGCCACACCAGAAGGGCAGGTTGATGATATCCACCGCCGAGGCGAAGGGCGCGAAATTCGCCATCGAGTGCTGAGCGGCCTGGATCGTGCCGTTCTGCACCTTTTCCGCCAGTTCGGCGCCCGCGCCAAGCGACCCGTTGGGGACGAGGCGCACATAGACCTTGCCACGCGAGGCGTTCTGGATGTTTTCCTTGAGATGCAGTTGCATCACCGGGAAGGTGCGCGTGGTGCCAAGGCGATAGGCGGTGGCGATGGTCATCACATGATCGGCGGCGGCTTCGCGTTCGGCCTCTTCGGCGCTGGTCTGCGCCTCGGCTGCCGGAACGCCGAGCGTGCCCGCGCCCACCGCCGCGACGGCGACGGTGAAACCGGCCGTGCTGGCGAGTTTCAGGAAGTTGCGCCGGTCTTCGGAGCTGGGGGCTTCCATGGTGTTCCCTGGGTTGGTCATTGTCTCTCCTCCTCTGGTTGAAACTCTGATGCCCGGTCTGTCGAGCGCCGGGATTGTTGGTTTTTCCGCGTCTCTTCCCGGATCAGGAAGACGATCGCCAGGAAAGTGCTGGCGAGCAGCAGAAGGAATTCTGTCTGTGCCGGGAGCCGGGGGGCGGTGAATCTGCCCAGCATCGCCGCCTTGGCCAGCACGATGCCGCCCATGAAGATGGCGAAGAGTAGCAGCGCCGCCAGCCCGGTCAGGCGGTGAAAAAGGCTGCGCCGGCTGGGGGCGGGGGCGGTCATGGCTTGTCCTCCTCGGTGTCCGGGCCGGGTGTGGTTCCGGCCAGTTCCTCGATCAGCAAGAGCATGGCGGTGCAGTCGAGATCGCCCATCTTCATCGGACCGGCGAGCGCGAAGAGATCGCGCGCGGGTGCGCCAAGCGAGAGCGGCACGCCGAGCTGTCGCGCCAGGGCCAGCCCCAGCGAGATGTCCTTTTCGCCCATCGAGAGCGGGAAATCGGGCGTGGTGTCGCCGCTGAGCACCTTGGCGGGGAAATTGACGTTGATCTGGCCGCGCCCGGCGGTGGTGTTTTGCAGCACATCCGTCGCCGCCATGCTGTCGATCCCGGCGCGGCGCGCCATGGCGAGGGTTTCGGCCGTCATCACCATGCCGACCATCGCCATGTAATTGTTGACGATCTTCATGCGGATGCCCGAGCCCTTGGGGCCAAGATGCACGGCCTTGTCCGAGATCGGCAGGATCACCGGCTGGGCGGCGTCGAAATCGGCGCGCGTGCCGCCGGCCATGACCAGGAGCGTGCCTTGCGCAGCGTCCTTCGGGGTGCGCCCGACGGGGGCGTCGAGCACCCGCAGCCCGGCCTCGGTGAGGGCGTCGTGCAGGGTGATGCTGGTGTCGGGGAGGATGGTGCTCATCTCGAGCAGCAGCGCGCCTTTCGCGGCGCTTTCGGCGATGCCGCCCGGCCCGAGGCAGACGGCTTTGACATGTTCGTCGCGCGGCAGGATCGTCATGATGATCTGTGCGCCCGCGCAGGCTTCGGCGACGCTGGCGCAGGGTTTGCCGCCGGTGGCGGCGAAGGATTGCAGGCGGTCGGGGTCGATGTCGTGGCCGCGCACGTCATGGCCTGCCGCGACCAGCCGCGCGGCCATGCCGCTGCCCATCGTGCCGAGACCGATGAAGGCGACGGTGTGGGCGGGAACGTCGGGGATCGGGGCGGGGCGGGTCATGCGGGGGGCTCGGCGCGGAACTGCATGAATTCGACCACGAGGCCCTCGGGGCCTTGCAGGTAGAACACCTGGCTGACGCCGCCGCGCATGGTCTGGGGAGTCGAATTGGGCCGGTAGCCCGCCGCGATGGCGCGGTCATGGGCGGCCTGCACGTCGTTGACCTCGAAGGCAAGATGGGTGAAGCCGGTGTCGCATTGCGCGGGGGGCAGGGACTTTCCGACCGGCTTGAAATAGTGGAACAGTTCGACCCGGTGATCGCCGCAGCGATAAAGCCCCCAGCACAGGCTGACATCGGGCAGGCCGACCACGATGGAGAGCTCGGCCTCGCTGCGTTCGGGCATCTCGCCCTCGACGGCGAAACCGAGGAAGTCCACCAGAAACCCGCGCATCGCATCGAAATCCTGAACGCAGATGGCGGTGTGGTGGACGCGTTTCACAAGATCCGAGACGCTCATTTCATGACCTCCGTGCGGTTAAGGTTGCGATCGCCGATGACCTGGCGCAGCGCCGCCTCGACATCGCTGGCACGCGCGAATGCGGCCTCTTCGAGGACTTTCGAGACCACGGCCGAGGATTCGGTGCCGGTCACATGCAGGATCTCGTAATCCAGCAGATTAAACAGCCGCCGCTGCGCGTCGTTGACGATGCGCGAGCCGATTGAGGTGCCGCGCGTGGTCTGTTCCACCATCAGGAGCGCATTGGTCTTGCGCAGACTGGTTTCGATCGTGTCCCAGTCGAGTCCGAGCGGATCGAGGGTGCGCAGGTCGATCACCTCGGCGTCGAGCCCGGTGCTGTCGGCGACGTCGCAGCAGATATCGACCATCGGCCCGTAGGTGAGGATCGTAGCACCGCGCCCTTGCCGCGCGACGCGGGCCTTGCCGAAGGGCACGATATAATCCCAGTCGCTGGCCGGCACGCGCCCCTTCTTGGAAAACAGCTGGTGATATTCCAGCACCAGAACCGGATCGTCGCAGGCCACGGCGGCGTTGAGCAGTCCGATATAGTCATGCGGGGTTGAGGCGGCGACAACGCGCCAGCCCGGATAAAGCGTGAAAAGCCCGGCGGCGTCCATCGAATGCTGCGAGCCGTAGCCGGTGCCTTGGGTGACGCGGCTGCGCACCACGACCGGCACCGGGAAGCCGCCGCCGAACATATGCCGCACCTTGGCGATCTGGTTGAAAAGCTGGTCGGCGGCGACCAGCGCGAAATCGGGATACATGATCTCGACCACCGGGCGCATCCCGTTGAGCGCCGCCCCGAGCGCCACCCCGGTAAAGCCGTTTTCGCAGATCGGTGTGCCGAGCAGCCGGTCGGGGAAGCGCTCGCCGATGCCGCGCGTCGCTCCGGCGGTGCCGCCGCGCAGGCGGTGAACGTCTTCGCCCATGATGAAGAGATTGTCGAAACGCTCCATGTTGAGCAGCATCGATTCCGAGATCACGTCCTGAAAGCGGGCCTCGCGGCTGTCGGTTTCGGCAAGGTCGGATTCTTCCTGTGGGCGGCGCTCCTTCAGTTCCGAGAGGTCGCCCCGGATGCCGAATTCCACGGTGGCCGGATCGGGCCAGAGGCTGGGCAGGAGGCGGCGGGAGTCGCCGCTGCCTTCGATTAGCCGGTCGAGCACCGAATCCACGGTGCCCTGGGCGCGACTCCGCAACCGGTCGGTATCGGCGGCGTCGAGAATGCCGAGCCGTTCAAGCCGGGCCGGGAAGGTGCGGGTCGGGTCGCGTTCGAGCCAGGTGTCTTCCTCGTCCTTGTCGCGATATCCGAAGGCGCTGCCCCGGAGCGGCCCGGACTGGTGCAGGTGGCGATAGGTGCGCGCCTCGAGCAGCATCGGCCCCGGCGTTTCGGCCATGAGGGAGCGCGCGATTTCCATGGCCCGGCGCGCCGCGATGACATCCATGCCGTCGAAGGTGATCGAGGGAACGCCAAGCGCCAGCCCCCGCGCACTGAGCCGGGTTTCGCGGGTCTGTTCCGAAAGATGGGTCGAGACCGCATAAAGGTTGTTTTCTACGACGAAGACGGTGGATGTTTTGTAGAGCGCGGCAAGGTTCATCGCCTCGTAGGCGGTGCCCATCTGCATTGCGCCATCGCCGAAGAAGGCGACGGAAATGGCGTCGCTGCCGCGCATCCGGTCGGCCAGCGCGTAGCCCACCGCGTGGGGAATGTTGCCGCCGACGATGGCATTGGAGCCCAGCACGCCCGCGCCCGGTTCGCGCAGGTGCATCGAGCCGCCGCGCCCGCCGCAATAGCCCGAGGAAAGGCCGAGGATTTCCGAATAGGTCGAAAACAGCACTTCCTGTGACTGCTGCGAGACCTCCTGTTCCAGCGGGTTGTAGCCCGCGACCTTGGCATGGTTCAGGGTTTTGGCGAGGAACTGGTGATGCATGCGGTGGGTGCCGTTGATCTTGTCCGCCGAGTCAAGCGCCGACATCAGCCCGACGGCGGCGCCTTCCTGTCCGATGCTGGCATGGGCGGGGCCGTGCAGCAGCCCTTCCTTGCTGAGTTCGAGCAGCCGTTCCTCGAAATGGCGGATCAGGAAAAGCTGTTCGAGCATCGCGGCCAGTTCGGCCACGGGAACGGCGCGCAGGTCATCGTCATCGGCGCTGAGAGTCCAGCAAGGGGTCTCGATCGCGAGCGGCGCGAGGTTTCGGGTGTCATCCGCGCCGGGTAGAGGCTTGCTGGCGGGTTGCGTCATGGAGCGGTTCCTTTCAGGTATGGCGGGTGGTCCCGTTCCCGGCGTGCCGGGGCGGGATCACATCCACCATGTGGATATTGCGGGAACATAGGCGATCAGAAGCACGACGATCAGCATGCTCAGCACATAGGGGAGTGCGCGCGCGGCGACCGACAGGATGGGCTGTCCGGTCACCGAGGAGATCACGAAGAGGTTGAGCCCGAGCGGCGGGGTGATGAAGCCCACGCCAAGCGAGGTGATCAGGAAGATGCAGAATTGAATCTCGTTCATGCCGATTTCTTGGGCGAGCGGGAACATGATCGGAGCGAGGATCACGATATTGGGGGTGGCCTCCATCACGCAGCCCGCCAGGATGAAGACACCCAGCATGAGCAGGATCGTGATGTTGGGATCATCGGTGATCGAGCGGATCAGGTCGGCGAAGCCCTGCGGCACCTGGACCAGTGTCAGCGCTTGCGCCAGCGGCAGGGCGACGGCGATGATCGGCACGATGATGCCGTTCACCTTGGCCGAGCTCCACAGCATTTCGGGCACGTCCGCGAAGGTGAGCGTGCCGCTGAAAAAGCCGATCATCAGGGTGAGGGCGACGGCGACCGCCGCGGCCTCGGTCGGGGTGAAGATGCCCGAATAGATCCCGCCGAGGATCACGAAGGGAATAGAGAGCGCGAATTTCGCCTCCCACAGCGCCCAGAGCCAGTTCCTCAGGGAAAATCGGGTGCTGCTGTTTTCGTAGCCATGGACCCGGTTGAGGATGATGTTGGTCACCATGATCGACACCAGCACCAGCACGCCGGGCAGGATGGCCGCGACGAACAGGCTGGCGGCCGATATGCCCAGGATCATGCCGATGATGATATAGGCGATCGAGGGCGGGATCAGGATCCCGGTGCAGGCGCCCGCCGCCACCAGCGCGGCAGCATAGCCCGTGGGGTAGCCCTTTTTGACCAGGCGCGCATAGGTCATGCGCCCGACGGCGGCGCAGCCCGCCGCGTCGGAGCCCGAGATGCTGGAAAAGAACCCGCAGCCCAGCACCGTCGAGGTGCCCATGCCCGAGCGCAGCGAGCCCATCGTGGCCTCGGCGAAATCCAGCAGTTTCTTGGATAGGCCGGTGCGCACCAGCGCATCTCCGGTCAGCAGGTAGAGCGGGATCGCGATCAGCGCGTAATGGTTCACCCCGCTGAATAGGCTTTCGCCGAGAAGCGAGAGAGGCAGCGCGCCTGTCAGCCAGAGCATCGTGAGCGCGGTAATCCCGAGTGCGACCCAGATCGGGATCGCCAGCACGAAGAGGACGCCCAGCAGGATCAGCGGGAAGATCACGTCCCAGCCGATGTCGAGCGAGGTCTCTGCTGTTTGATACAACATGCCAGTTTCCCCCTTCAGTCGAACAGTTTTTCGCCCGACGGCGGGGGCTGGTTGGCGCGAAAGGCGCGCAGATCCGCCCACAGCACGCCGATGGCGCGCAAGAAGACGAGGGTGAAGCCGATCGGAACCGCCACCAGGAACCAGGCGCGCGGCAGGCGAAGCCCCTCGGAGACCGAGCCGAAGCGCAGCGAGGTGGCGATGGGTTCGAGCGACCAGTAGAAGGCGAAGGCGGCGAAGCCGATGATCGCAAGGCTGCCGAGCATCGAAAGAGCGGTGGCGCCGCGCGGCGGCAGGGTATCGGACAGGATGGTGAAGCGGATATGCGAGCGGTTGCGCACGCCGACCGCTGCGCCGATCCACACAAGGTAGATGAAGGCGAAGCGTGCCGCCTCCTCGCCCCAGATGGACGAGAAGTCGAAGACGAAGCGGCGGACCACCTCGATGACGATGACAAGGACAATGAAGGCGTAGAGCCAGAGCATCGCCAGGCGCTCGGCGTTGCGCCAAAGATTGGCGAAGCCGGTCATGCCGGGCAGTCTGTCAGGACCACCGACAGGCGGAGCCGCCGCAAGGGGGTGTTCTGAACCATGCAACCCTCCTCCCAAAATGCTGCATAAGTCACTATGTGATCCATAATGGATCAATATACGATCTGATGTCAATCATCGGCGTCCGCGAATGCGCCGTGAATCCGGCGTGGGGACCGGGCGAGTCAGGCGTTGACGGGCGAGTCCTGATTGTTTTCGGGTGCTTAGGGCGGCGCGGAGAAAATCAGTCCGGGTAGCACTTGGCGAGATTGGCGGCGGCGGTTTGCATGGCGGGCAGGAAATCACGCAGGCCCTCGAGTGTCTGGCGGGCGCTGGGCGCGACCAGGGCAAGGCCCATGCTGTGCTGATTCTGCTTGAACAGGACCGGGACCGCGATGCCGATCACGCCTTCGAAACATTCCTCATTGTCGATGGCGACGCCGCTTTCGCAGATGGCATCAAGTTCCGCCTCGAGCGCGTCGCGCTCGCAGATCGTGTTGGCGGTGCGCCGCGACAGCGGCATCGCATCAAGGTATTTGCGCCGCTGGGCCTGGGGCATCCTGCTGAGAAGAGCCTTGCCTATGGCCGAGCAGTGCAGCGGGACGCGGCTGCCCACATCAAGGCGGAAGGCCAGCGGCCAAATCGCCTCGACCCGGTCCAGATAGACGATCTGCCCCGAGGATACCGCGCCGACATTGGCGGTTTCGCGGGTGTCGATGACAAGCTGCCGAAGGATTTCGTGCCGGGGTCCGCGCGAGGCGGCCCCCTCTAATACGTCGCCCGCGATGAGCAGAAGTTCATCGCCCTCGATGATTCGGGTGCTACCGCCCTCGCGCTTGAGCATCCCCAGTTTGATCAGGTTGCTGATCAGGCGGTTGGCGGTGGGCCGGGGCAGCGAGAGTTCTTCGGCGATTTCCGACACGGTCACGGAATGGCGTGGCGAAGACGTGACATATCGGATAATCTGGAAGGCCTTTGCAACCGTTCCCGACCCATTGGTGCCTGCCGTGTCGGGATGCGTTTCATTCATGGTAAAAGCCAATTTGATGGTCTTCTGAGTTTGTCGAACATGCGAGAATATCGCGGGAGGCGCAGGTTACCCGATTGCCCTGGAGAGGGCAAACCCGCCCTTCTGCAGACAGGGCGCGGTAGTAAGTCAATGAGCGGTGGTCCTGTCAGACAAACTCGAAAGCGTCTAGCTAGGGCAGGGGCGCTGCCCTTAACCAATTCCGCAATGTTTCTTGGCTGAAATCGATACCTCGTTCGTGAAGCAGGTCCTCGACATTCCGAAGTGAAAGCGGCAACCGGACATTTAGCGTGACCCACAGACGGATAGCGTGACCCACAGACGGATGATTTGACGGCAGGGTCTAAAATACGCGAACGGATCGCGTTTTCTCTTGTGGGCAGGTTAGGGTTCAGCTTGGGGCCTCAAGCCAAGTTCGTCTGACAAGACCTTACTAAGACCACTGGGCCGAAGTCGCGAAAACAGGCTGATGCGGTGCGTCTCTTTCGGGAATCCTCATCTGCAATCGCCTGAAAATACGCGGGAAAATCAGCGAAAAACGCACGTGGGAAAGGAGACGAGTGTGGGTGGCGGAGGAGGTGGGATTCGAACCCACGGTACGCTTTCACGCACGC
>CAZMZS010000093.1:0-10873 GCA_964570675.1 uncultured Roseovarius sp.
TGGCGGGCGCATACTGGATCAGCTCCATCATCCGGTTGCGATAGACCACCTCGCCGGGCGTGGTGGCGATGTTGCGCCCCAGCTCAAAGGCGCTTTCATCCGCCAGCCTGACCAGCATCTCGCCGTGATTGGCCTCCAGATCGGCCACCAGGTTCTCCAGCCCCCGCACCAGGCTCTCGCCCTCGGTCTCCACCGCCTTTTCCAGCGCGTCCGGATTGGTGCCCAGAAAATTCGTCGGGCTCATCATGTCGATGATCTGGCGCGAGAAATATTCCAGCCGCCGTTTTTCGACCGGATCGAGATCATCCACCTCCTGCACCGCATCGCGGATCGCGCGGGCATTGAGCGCATATTGCTGCTTCACAAAGTGAAAATACGGATTCGTCTCCCAAAGCGGATTGGCGAACCGCTTGTCGCCCTTCAGCGAATCATCGACATCCGTCAGCGTTCCGGGCTCCGGCGCATAGCCCTGCACCAGGTGCTTTTGCGCCTCCACGAAGTGGCGCACCGATTCGCCCCAATATTCAAGCTGGCGTTCATAAAGCTTGCCGGGGTTCTCCAGCATCTCGCTCCAATAGGAGGCCGCAGCACGGGCAAACAACTCCTGCGAGGGACCGCTCAACTCGGGATTGGGCGGGTTTCTTGCGGAAAGCGCCTTGACCAGCCGTTGCGACAACTCTTCGACGCGGGCCAGATTCTCGGTCATTTTATCGAGATTCTCACCCGCGACATCCTCGTTCGTTGCCATATTCACGAATTCCTTTTAAGTTTCTGCTATGCAGCATACCGTTCCCCTGCCGGTCGGACAGTGCGGCGAAACGAACCGGCCCGCCGGTACAGAAGGAGACGTCGATGCGTTACATGATGACATATGATCTGATGGAGACCTTCCGGAACATGAACCAGTGGCTGGGCGCATCGGCCCAATCGATGGCATCCTATCCGGTTTTCGCCATGACGCCAAACCCCGCGCTGCAATGGATGGCGGCCTGGGGCGAAGTCACCGAACGCACCTTTCAGCGCATGACCTCGCGGCCCGACTGGGGTATCGATTCGATCACCGGCGAGGATGGGCGCGACCACCTGATCAATATCGAAACCGTGGTCGAGGCGCCCTTCGGCGACCTGATTCATTTCGATGTGACCGGGCGCGACGAAATGGACCGCCGGGTGCTTCTGGTGGCGCCGATGTCGGGGCATTACGCGACGCTCCTGCGCTCGACCGTGCGCTCTCTGCTCCCCGATTGCGAGGTCTATGTCACCGATTGGCACAATGCCCGCGACATCCCGGTTTCCGCCGGGCGCTTCGACATCGAGGATTACACCCTTTACCTGATGGATTTCATGCGCGCCCTTGGCAGCGACCTGCACGTGATCGCCGTCTGTCAGCCCGCGCCGCTGACCCTGGCCGCCACCGCCTACCTGGCCGAGCTCGAACCCGAATCCCAGCCCCGCTCGCTGACCCTGATCGGTGGCCCGATCGACCCGGATGCCACCCCCACCGACGTGACCGATTTCGGCCGCCGCGTCACCATGGGCCAGCTCGAGGAAACCATGATCCAGCGCGTCGGCTTCAAACACCAGGGCGTCGGGCGCAAGGTCTATCCGGGCCTGTTGCAACTCTCCTCCTTCATCTCGATGAACGGCGAACGCCATGCCAAGGCGTTTTCCGACCAGGTCCTTCGCGTCAGCCGCGGCGAGGCCAGCGACCGCGACCCCCACAACAAGTTCTACGACGAATATCTCGCCGTGATGGACATGCCTGCGGAATTCTACCTGTCCACGGTGGAACGCATCTTCAAGGGGCTCGAAATCGCGCGCAACGAATTCACCGTCCACGGCCACAAGGTCGATATCGGCGCCGTCACCAAGGTCGCGGTCAAGACCGTCGAAGGCGCCAAGGACGACATCTCGGCCCCCGGCCAATGCGTCGCCGCGCTCGATCTGCTGACCGGCCTTCCCGACAGCATGAAGGCCAGCCACGTAGAGCCCGAGGCCGGCCATTACGGCATCTTCGCCGGGCGCAGCTGGCGCAACAATATCCGCCCGCTGGTCCTGGATTTCATCGACGCCAATTCCGAAGACCCCGCCAAGCGAATCCGTACCGCGCCGCGCAAGGCGAAGAAGAAGAACAGCGCCAGGAAATCCGAGGCGGCCTGAGCACCGCCCCGGCGCGGCCGGTGCCGCGCTGACGGGGGCGGGAATGCCCACAAGGCTCAGTGATCGCTTTCGTCCTCGCGCCCTTTCGCGCGCGCGTCGCGGCGCGCTCCGCCAAGGCGCCAGCGCAACCAGCGCCAGATCGGCACCACGTCCAGCGCCGCCACCGCGATGCCCAGCGGAAACATCCAGAACCCGATCACCGGCAGAAAGCCGAACACGCCTCCGACCATCAGCAACAACCCCACCAGCAGGCGCAGCCCCGGCGGCACCCGCCGCTTGGTCCAGACCTGAACCCGGCGTCGGCTGCGCCGCAGCCTTGCCTGCCACCCCTGTCGGGGTTCAGGCATCCGCACGGCTTTGCAGGACATAGGGTTGCTCGATCCAGCCGCGCAGCGCCATCGTCACCGCCTCGGGCTGCTCGAGCGGTGCAAGATGGCCCGCGCCCTCGATCACCTCAAGGCGCGCATAAGGGATCAGCTCGGCCATGAAACCATGCCGCTTCATCGGCATAAGCGCGTCCTCGGCGCCGCACAGCACCAGCGTCGGCACCCGGCAGCGACGCAGCACCGATTGATAATCGCGCCGCCGCTGCATCGCCCTTATCTGGCGGATGATCGCGCCCTCGCCGACCCGCAGCGCCATCTCGACCTGCGCGACCACCACCGCCTGACGGTGATGACCAGCTGCCAGCGCCTCGGCAGGCACCAGCGTCTGCACCGCCTCTTCCAGGCGGCCCGATTTCAGCTTGATGATCGCAGGCTCGTAATCCGCCGCCGCCTGCGGCGTCTCGGCCAGCGGCGAGGTGTCAATCAGCGCCAGTCTCGTCACCCGGTCAGGCGCGCGGCGCAGAATCTCCATCGCCACCATCCCCCCGACCGAATGGCCCGCCAGTGCAAAGCGCGCCGGCAGTTGATCCAGCAGGGACGAAGCGATCTCTTCCAGACGCTCGCCCCCCGAAACCGGAGCCACCATGACCGCGTATTCGGCGCTCAGCGCCGTAATCTGTTCATGAAACAAATGGGAATCGCACATCAATCCCGGCAGCAGCACCAAGGGATCACGCATTGGGGTCTGCTCCTTCTGTCATTGGGGGCGCCTGCCCACCTTGCCACAGGGGGGCGCAGGGTCAAGCGCCGCCGCCCACCCGCGACAATACCTCCTCCAGCGCGCTTTCGATCAGGCCCAGACAGTCGGGATCGGAAAACCGGTGATCCGCGCCATCCACCAGCGTCAGGCGCATGTCGGGGCTGGTGGCGTGATCCAGCAGGCGCAGCGCCACGGCCATTTCCACATCCTCATCCGCCGTGCCCTGCAAGAACCGCACCGGAAAGGGCAACGACAGGGGCGCGCGCAAAACCAGATGATCGCGCCCGTCCTCGATCAGGCGGCGGGTGATGACATAGGGTTCGCCGTAATCGCTTGGCAGCGCCACCTGCCCTTCGCTCTTCAGCGCGGCGCGCTGCGCGGCGTCGAACCCCGCCCACATGGAATCCTCGGTGAAATCGGGCGCGGCGGCAATTGTCACCAGCCCGGCCACCCGCTCCGGCATCGCCCTCGCGCACAAGAGCGCGATCCAGCCGCCCATGGACGACCCGACCAGGATCTGCGGCCCTTCGGTCAGCTCCCGGATCGCCGCCATCGCATCCGCCGCCCAATCACTGATGCAGCCATCCGTGAAAGCTCCGGATGACTGCCCGTGCCCGGAATAGTCGAACCGCAAAAAGGCCCGCCCGCTGCGGCGCGCCCATTCCTCAAGATACACCGCCTTGGTGCCCTCCATGTCGGATTTGAACCCACCCAGGAACACCACGCCCGGCGCCGCGCCCGCGCTCTGGTGATAGGCCAGTCTGCGGCCCTCGGCCGTGGTCAGGAAATCTGCGTCGCTCATGCCCGTCCTTCTCGCTTCATCGGTCACGGATGGTATGCCATGTCGCGGCCAATCTTGCATCCCGGCGCAGCCTTGAGCAAATCGTTTTGGCGTCCGTTTCGAAGCGGTTTTCGCGGTTTTGTACAAACCTCTGCGCGACATCGCCGGTTTTGGTACAAAACCGCCGTACAAAACAGACGTTTTGTACGTCACACCCGGCTTGACTTGCGCCTCTCAAGGCGTAAAACCGCTCCGAACCAGACCATACCCGCAACCGGGCGTTCCGTGGGCGCCAAACCGACGAGGAGCTTCAGGCCAATGGCCCAGATTTCCCTTACTTTTCCTGATGATAGCCGACGCCACTATGATGCCGGGATCACCCCCGCCGAAGTGGCGGCCGATATCTCGACCTCGCTTGGCAAAAAGGCGATCTCAGCCAATGTGAATGGCCAGCACTGGGATCTGCAATGGCCGATCGAAGCCGATTCCTCCATTGAAATCAATACCATGAAGGATGAGGCCCCGGCGCTTGAACTGATCCGCCACGACCTCGCCCACATCATGGCCCGCGCCGTTCAGGAGCTTTGGCCCGACGTCAAGGTCACCATCGGCCCCGTCATCGAGAACGGTTGGTACTACGACTTCGACCGCGCCGAACCCTTCACCCCCGAAGACCTTGGCGCAATCGAGAAGAAGATGAAGGAAATCATCAACTTACGAGATCCGGTCCGGACCGAAATCTGGGACCGCGAGCGCGCGATCCGGCACTATCGGGACAATGACGAACCCTTCAAGGTCGAGCTGATCGACGCCATCCCCGGCACCGAACCCCTGCGCATGTACTGGCACGGCCACTGGCAAGACCTCTGCCGCGGCCCCCACCTCCAACACACCGGCCAAGTCCCCGCCGACGCCTTCAAACTGATGTCCGTCGCCGGAGCATATTGGCGCGGTGATTCCGACCGTCAGATGCTGCAACGCATCTATGGCGTGGCCTTCATGAACCGTGAAAAGCTCAAGGAATACATGAACTTCCTTGAAGAGGCCGAGAAGCGCGATCACCGCAAGCTGGGCCGCGAAATGGACCTTTTCCACATGCAGGAAGAGGCTCCGGGACAGATTTTCTGGCACCCCAACGGCTGGTCGATCTACACCAGCCTGCAAGACTACATGCGCCGCCGGCAGCGCAGTGGCGGCTATGTCGAGGTGAACACCCCGCAGGTCGTTGACCGCAAACTGTGGGAGGCCTCGGGCCATTGGGACAAGTATCAGGAACACATGTTCATCGTCGAAGTCGACGAGGACCACGCCCGCGAGAAATCCATCAACGCACTCAAGCCCATGAACTGCCCCTGCCACGTACAGATATTCAATCAGGGCCTCAAATCCTATCGTGATCTGCCGCTGCGCATGGCCGAGTTCGGAAGCTGCAACCGCTATGAGCCCTCGGGGGCGCTGCATGGAATCATGCGGGTGCGCGGCTTTACCCAGGATGACGCGCATATCTTTTGCCGCGAAGATCAGATCGAGGCAGAAACCCAGAAATTCATTGAGTTTTTGTCCGAAATCTATCGCGACTTGGGATTCGAGAACTTCGCCGTGAAGTTCTCGGACCGGCCCGAAAAACGCGCCGGCAGCGACGAGGTCTGGGACAAGTCCGAAGCCGCTCTCAAATCCGCCACGCTGGCCGCCGGGGCCGAATTCGACCTCAACCCCGGCGAAGGTGCCTTTTACGGACCCAAGCTGGAATTCGTGCTGACCGACGCGATCGGTCGGGACTGGCAATGCGGCACGCTTCAGGTGGATTTCGTCCTGCCCGAACGGCTGGGCGCCACCTATATCGGCGAGGATGGCGCAAAGCATCGCCCGGTCATGCTGCACCGCGCGGTCCTGGGCAGCTTCGAGCGCTTCATCGGCATCCTGATCGAGGAACACGCCGGTAAACTGCCGTTCTGGCTGGCACCGCGACAGGTTGTGGTGGCCTCGATCGTGTCCGAGGCAGACGCCTATGTGAACAAGGTGGTCGATGCGCTGCGCGCCGCAGGCGTGCGGGCCGAGGCCGACATCCGCAACGAGAAGATCAACTACAAGGTGCGCGAACACTCTGTGGGCAAAGTGCCGGTGATCCTGGCCTGCGGCTTGCGCGAAGTCGAGGAGAGCACCGTCTCGCTGCGCCGCCTTGGTGAAAAGCAGACCAGCGTTCAGGCTCTGGATGACGTGATCGCAGCGCTTTCGCGTGAGGCCACACCGCCCGATTTTCTGTAACAAAAGGCGAGCTGAACCGTCGATTTCAGCGCGCGATTGTTACGACGCGCGCCGGGGCCGACGTGAAATTATTGATTTTCCAGTATTTTGCACCCAACCGCGTGTTCACGGCTTTTGACGGGTCCGTGTCTGACGGGCTCGTGAATAGGTTTGCGCACCGCTTCCACTCTACCCTCAGGCCATCACCGGGCGCTCCCCGACAGGGCTTCAGCGTCCGGTGATATGACTTGTAACCCTTTGAGGGAGAGAAAGACTATGTCCAATACCATGAAGACCGTAGCCATCGCTGGCGCCATGACCGCCGCATTGACCGCCTACACCAATCCCGCCGCCGCCCAGGACGCCAAGGAAAAGTGCTATGGCGTTTCGCTTGCCGGGCAGAACGACTGCAAGGCAGGTGCCGGAACCACCTGTGCCGGTTCTTCGACCGTCGACTACCAGGGCAATGCCTGGACACTCGTCGAGGAAGGCACCTGCGCAGATATCGACCTGCCCGAAATGGCCGACGGCAGCGAGCGTACGGGTTCGCTCGAGCCGCTGGATCGCGACCTGCCCTCGTGAACCGGCTCAAGGGATGCGCGGCCCCCCGCGCATCCCGCCCTGCCCGAGTTTTACGACAGGAGGTTCACGATGCTTGATGCACGTTCGCAGTTCCCCAACCTGCCCGCCGGTCCCGGCGTTGGTTACAAACCACAGCATTTCCCCGCCATCCTAGACGATCCGCGCCCGGTCGAATGGCTGGAAATCCACGCCGAGAACTACATGGGCGATGGCGGGCGGCCATTGGCCCAGTTGCGTCACTTGGCGGAACGGTTCGCGATTTCCGTACACGGCGTCGGCCTCAGCATCGGTGGCGAAGGTCGGCTGGACCGAGCTCACCTCGCGCGGCTCAGGCACCTGTGCGAATGGCTGCAACCCGCCAGCTTTTCCGAGCACCTGGCCTGGTCCACCCATGACAGTCATTTTCTCAATGACCTTCTGCCCTTACCCTATACCGAGGCCACGCTGAACCGCGTCGCAGACCATATCGACGAACTGCAGGAAACCATCGGGCGGCGCATGCTGCTGGAGAACCCGTCAAGCTACCTGGCTTTTGAAGAAAGCACCATGAGCGAGACCGAATTCCTGACCGACGTCGCGCGGCGCACCGGATGCGGGCTGTTGCTGGACGTGAACAACGTCTTCGTCTCGGCCACCAATCTGAACCTCGATCCGCGCGCCTATATCGACGCGTTTCCGCTTTCGCATGTGGGCGAAATCCATCTTGGCGGGCATGACGAGGACCACGACGACCACGGCGCGCCACTGCTGATAGACAGCCACGGGCGCGAGGTGGCGGATCCGGTCTGGGCACTGCTGGACTATACGCTGGCGCGCACAGGCGCGCGGCCCCTGTTGATCGAATGGGATTCGGATGTGCCGGACTGGCCCATCCTGGCCGCCGAAGCGCAACGCGCTGCCAACGCCCTGCAACAGGTTCCGGCATGAGCCCGACACAGACCCTTTTTCACGACGCGCTGCTTGATGGCAGCGCCCTGACCCCTGAAGGGCTGAGCGACGGTCGCGGGCGCCCGGCGGGGCGGCGTTTCGATGTCTATCGCAACAATGTGGCCGTCAGCCTGACCGAGGCGCTGGAGGCGGGATTTCCGGCCATCCGTTCGCTGATCGGGCCGGAGAACTTCAAGAAGGTCTCGGGCCTTTTCCTACGCCAGCAACCGCCATCTAACCCGCTGATCATGCAGTATGGCACTGAATTTCCGGCCTTTCTCGAACGGTTCGCGCCGCTTTCGCATCTGCGCTACCTGGGCGACGTGGCGCGTCTTGAACAGGCGCAGCGCGAGGCCTACCACGCTGCTGACCGCGCCCCGGTCGATTCTGGCGAACTCGAGTGTCTGTCCCCTGATCTGATGGCGCAGTCACGCCTTGATCTCGCACCCGCGCTGCGCGTGCTGCGATCGCCTTGGCCGGTGCATGGGATCTGGCGTTACGCATCCGAGTCTGGTGCGCCCAAGCCCGCCGCTGTCGCCGAGGATGTGGTGATCACCCGGCCCGAATTCGACCCTGTCATCAAGGTCCTGCCGCCGGGCGGCGCCGTGTTCCTGAACGCGTTGTGCGATGCGCGGAGCCTGACACAGGCCGCCGAGGCCGCACTTGGCGAGGCGCCCAGCTTCGAGCTGTCCGGAATGCTGGCGCTGCTTCTGGAGGGCCGCGCCATCACAGCAATCATTCCCCCGAAGGAGTAAGCAACCATGATCCTTGTGACCTATTACAACCGTTTCTCTGCCATCATGGAGCGCGCTGACTGGCTGGTGCCGACCCTTGCGCGGCTGACCTTCGCCGGGGTTCTTCTGGCCTATTTCTGGGTGTCGGGTGTCACCAAGCTGGGCGACGGGCTGATGGGGCTCTTTGTGCCTTCTGCCGGTGCCTATGCGCAGATATTCCCCCGCGCGATGGAAGCCGTCAGCTATGATCCGGGCCAGCTTGGCGTGTTCCATTGGCTGGTCGTTCTTGCCGGGACCTGGGCTGAATTTCTGCTGCCATTTCTGGTGGTTGTGGGCCTGCTGACGCGGCTGGCGGCGCTTGGAATGATCGGCTTCGTCGTGCTGCAAACGCTGACCGATCTCTATGGCCACGGCGCCATTGGCGAGTCGGGGACACTTGGCGGCTGGTTCGACAAGGCACCCGATGCCGTCATCGCGGATCAGCGGGCCTTCTGGGTCTTCGTTCTGGTCGTGCTGGTGATCAAGGGCGCGGGGCCAATATCTCTGGATCGGCTGGTATTCAGAAATGCGCCTTCGGCTCGTCCGGCTTCCCCGCAGCCAGAGCCAGCACAGCGCCAAGCGCAGTGAAGCCGATGGGAAACATGGTGAAGGCGTTGAAATCAAAGGCATAATACATCGCGCCTGCAGAAATCAGCATCAGCACCCCGCCCCAGAGCGCCCGAATCCGCGCCATCGCCCCTCCGGCGATGGCAAGAAGCGGCGCGAGGAAGCTGACCGTACGGATAAGCCCGACCCGGTCGACCTGCTGCGCCAGACCCTCTATCTCGCCGTATTCATTGATGAATTCGGTATAGCCGAAACTGAAGAAGCCAATCAGCATGGCGAAAAGCCCGCCGATGATGCCAAGGACAAGGGCTGCGTTGCGCATGGTTTTGTCTCCCTTCAGTTGTGGCGCGGTGGCCTAGCCGAGCAATGCGGACTGTGTATCCTTGCCCCAGCCAAGATATTGCGCGCCGTCATGCTCGATAAGCGGGCGCTTCATCAGCGTCGGGTGGTCCTTGAGCAATTCCAGAGGGTTGCGCGCCCTTTCGGCGTCGTCAAGCCCGCGCCATGTGGTCGAGCGCGTATTGAGCAGCGCGGCGCCAAAACGGGCATGGGCGGATTTCAGCACCGCCTCCGGAACCCCCTCGGAGCGAACATCCACGAAGGTCGCATTCGAAAGGGATTTCAATGCCTTGCGGCACGTATCGCATGTTTTCAGACCATACAGGATCATCGCCACCTCCAGCTTACCTTGCCTCAATAACGGGCAGCGGCGTTGGCGTCACCTGTGTTTTGCTTGCTTTTTACATGGCCCGTGCAATCATCGGGCGCGCCACAGGCGTTTTCAGGGTCGGCCAGCGCGTCTCGAGGGCCGGATCATGGGCGGCACCTGCGGCGCAGAACCCCCGCCTGGGCGGGAGAATGGACGTCAGGAAGGAGAGACGGAATGCCCACAGGCACCGTTAAATGGTTCAATACCACAAAGGGATACGGCTTTATCGCGCCGGACGAAGGCGGCAAGGATGTCTTCGTGCATATCTCGGCTGTCGAGCGTTCGGGGCTGACCGGGCTCGCGGATGATCAGAAGGTCGGATATGAATTGCAGGACGGGCGCGACGGGCGCCAGATGGCGAGCGATCTGAAGCTATTGTAATCAAACACATAATGAGCTTGGCACGGGGCTGCGCAGCCCCGCCCTGACCGTATTCCAAGCACCGGCGGACATGGTACAAATCGTCCGTTTTGTACGCGCGTTTTGTACACGCCTCGCGCGATGGCCGGTTCGTTTTGTACAAAACCCGCCGGAGCGCCCCGATCAGGGCGCCGCAAGCCCCCGTTTCAACCCTGCCAGCCGGTGGCCCGCGCCACCATCACCCCGGACCACGCCGACACCCCGGTCAGCACCGCGCCCCAGGTCACATCGGTGGCCACCATCCGCCAGTCCCAGCCGCGCAGGGTGGCGAAATTGGTGAACTCGTAGGTGCCATAGGCCATCGCCCCCAAGGCCGCCCCCGCCAGCAACGCATTGAGCGGCGACCCGGCGCGCAGCGCGGGCAGCGAGACGAACCACAGCACCCCCGCCACGTAGAAGAGATAAAACAGCGCCGCCGGGGCCAGCCGGATCTCATCGGCCATGAGGTCGCCGATATGGGACTCGAACAGCGGCTTCAAGACGGTCGTGAGCATGACCGCATCAAGGGCGAGGAACACGACGGCGGTGACGATATAGAGAACGAGGAGGTTGAGCATGTCGGCCCTTTCGGCGGTGGGGTGTTTCAGTGGTTACGCGGAAAGGGGCGGGTTGGATCGGTTTTAG
>CAZMZS010000094.1:0-10613 GCA_964570675.1 uncultured Roseovarius sp.
TGGCGTCGCCATAGAACATCCGCGTGTTGTCCTTGTAGAACAGCGGGTTCTCGATCCCCGAATAGCCCGTGCCCTGTCCGCGCTTGGAGACGAAGACCTGCTTGGCCTTCCACACTTCAAGCACCGGCATCCCGGCGATGGGCGAATTGGGATCGTCCTGCGCGGCGGGGTTCACGATGTCGTTCGAGCCGATCACGATGACCACATCCGTATCCGGGAAATCCTCGTTGATCTCGTCCATCTCCAGCACGATGTCATAGGGCACCTTGGCCTCGGCCAGAAGCACGTTCATGTGCCCCGGCAGGCGGCCCGCGACCGGGTGGATCGCGAAGCGCACGTTCTTGCCCTTGGCGCGCAGTTTCTGGGTCAGTTCACTGACCGCCTGCTGCGCCTGCGCCACCGCCATGCCATAGCCCGGCACGATGATGACGCTGTCGGCCTCGTTGAGAGCCTGCGCGACGCCGTCGGCCTCGATGGCGACCTGTTCGCCCTCGACCTCGGCCGCGGGGCCGCTGGCGCCGCCAAAGCCGCCAAGGATCACGCTGACGAAATGCCGGTTCATCGCCTTGCACATGATGTAGCTCAGGATCGCGCCCGAAGAGCCGACCAGCGCGCCCACGACGATCAGAAGGTCATTGCCGAGGCTGAAGCCGATTGCCGCCGCCGCCCAGCCCGAGTAGCTGTTGAGCATCGAGACGACAACGGGCATGTCCGCGCCGCCGATCCCCTTGATCAGGTGATAGCCGATGAAGAAGGCCAGCAGCGTCAGCAGGACCAGCGTCCAGGTGCCCGCACCGCCCAGATACATCGCCGCGAAGAGCAGCGAAAGCCCCATCGCGCCGGCGTTGAGCGCATGCCCGCCCGGCAGCTTCTTGGCCGCCGAGTCGACCTTGCCGGCCAGTTTGCCATAGGCGATCACCGACCCGGTGAAGGTCACCGCCCCGATCCAGACCCCCAGCACCAGCTCGACCTTGAGAATACCCACCTCGACGGCGGTTTTCTTGGCCACGATGGCGGCAAATCCCGAGAATGTCTTGGCATAGGCCGCGGCCTCGGCCGTGTCGACATCGAGGCGCGGGAAGGCATGGCCCTCGCCGATGAACTGCGCCGCGACGCGGCCCAGTTCGATATGGGCGTTGAAGCCCACGAACACCGCCGCAAGCCCGACAAGGCTGTGCATGATCGCCACCAGTTCGGGCATCTGGGTCATCTGCACCCGCGTCGCCAGCTGGTAGCCGATCGCGCCACCCCCCGCGATCAGGATCAGCGACAACAGCCACAGCCCCTGCCCCGGTCCGATCAGGGTTGCGACGATCGCGATCGCCATGCCCACAATGCCGTACCAGACGGCGCGTTTCGCGCTTTCCTGTCCCGAAAGCCCGCCAAGGCTGAGGATGAAAAGAACAGCCGCGACCACGTAGGCCGCAATGGTGAATCCGTAGTCCATTGTCGCCTACCTCCTTAGGATTTCTGGAACATGGCGAGCATGCGCCGTGTCACGAGGAAGCCGCCGAAGATATTGATCGCGGCCATGAAGACCGACAATGCGGCCAGAAGCGTGATGAGGAACGAACTTGAGCCGATCTGCATCAGCGCCCCCAGAATGATGATCGAGGAAATGGCATTGGTGATCGCCATCAGCGGGGTATGCAGGCTGTGCGAGACGCCCCAGATCACCTGGAAGCCGACGAAGACCGCCAGCACGAAGACGATGAAGTGCTGCATGAAGCTGGCGGGCGCGATGAGCCCCACGCCCAGAACCAGCACCGCACCCGCCGCCAGAAGCGTGACCTGGTTCTTGGTCTGCTGCTTGAAGGCGGCGATTTCCTGGGCGCGTTTCTCTTCGGGGGTCAGTTCAGGGGGCGCTTCCTTCTTGGGTTGCGCGGCGATGGCGGCCACCTTGGGGGGCGGCGGCGGGAAGGTCACGTCGCCGTCATGCGCCACGGTGGCGCCGCGGATCACGTCGTCTTCCATATCATGCACGACCTGACCGTCCTTTTCGGGGGTGAGGTCGGTCATCATGTGGCGCACGTTGGTAGCGTAAAGCGTGCTTGACTGGGTCGCCATGCGCGACGGGAAGTCGGTATAGCCGATGATCGTGACGCCGTTATCGGTGACGATCTTGTCGTCCATCACGGTCAGCTTGCAATTGCCGCCCTTCTCGGCGGCGAGATCGACGATCACACTGCCGCGCTTCATGGATTTCACCATGTCCTCGGTCCACAGTTCCGGCGCTTCGCGGTTGGGAATGAGGGCGGTGGTGATGACGATGTCGATCTCGGGCGCCAGTTCGCGGAACTTGGCCAGCTGCGCCTCGCGGAATTCGGGGCTGGAGGGCGCGGCGTAGCCGCCGGTAGCGGCGCCGTCCTGGGTTTCCTCGTCAAAATCCAGATAGACGAATTCCGCGCCCATCGATTCGACCTGTTCGGCCACTTCGGGGCGCACGTCGAACGCATAGGTGATCGCACCGAGACTGGTGGAGGTACCGATGGCGGCAAGACCCGCGACACCCGCGCCCACGATCAGCACCTTGGCCGGGGGCACCTTGCCCGCCGCCGTCACCTGACCGGTGAAGAAGCGGCCGAAATTGTTGCCCGCCTCGATCACCGCGCGATACCCGGCGATATTGGCCATCGAGCTCAGCGCGTCCATCTTCTGCGCGCGGCTGATGCGGGGCACCATGTCCATCGCGATGACCGACGTGCCCTTTTCGGCAAGCTGCTGCATCTGCGCTTCGTTCTGGGCGGGCCAGAAGAACGAGATCAGAAGCTGACCCTTGCGCAGGCGCTTGGCCTCGGTCTCGTTGGGCGGGCGCACCTTGGCGACAACATCCGCCGCCTTGTAAAGCGCGGCGGCGGATTTGATCACCTCGACGCCGGCCTCCTTGTAGGCCGCATCGGCAAAGCCCGCGGCCTTGCCCGCGCCCGCCTCGATGGCGCATTCGTAACCGAGTTTCTGGAGCTGAAGCGCGGATTCGGGCGTCATGGCGACACGCGCCTCGCCTTCCATCACTTCCTTTGGTGTTCCGATCTTCAAGGTCGTTTCCCCCGTTCTTGCATGTCTGCGCCCCTGTCGCGGAGCGGCGTTTCATCCGGCTTTAAACAGTGTCACGACCGGTTATTCCACATTTTTTTATCGGTTTCGATGCAAGGAATGTCGCATCCGGTTAAATCCAGCGCCGCGTCTTTTCGCAATAGCGCGCGAAATCCATGCGGAACTTGCGGCGCATCCGGTCCTCTTCGGGCTCGACGAAGCGTTTCTCGATCACCCAGACGAAGACCGGCAAAAGCGGCAGCGACAGGACCGCATCCCAGCGCAGGATGAACCCCAGAAGCAACAGCGCATCGCCCAGATAGATCGGGTTGCGCGAGCGCGAGAAAATCCCGCTTTGCACAAGGCGTTCGGGCGTTTCATGCGGCATGAGCGTGGTGCGGTGGCGACGGAATTCAAAGAAGGCCAGCGCCATCAGAAGCACCCCGCCCCCGATCAGCAAGCCGCCCGCGAAATCCGCCCAAGGCCCGCCAAAGCCGAGCCCCGCCGGGTAATGGACCGATTGCGCCCATGCCACAGCGAGGAATCCCGCAAGCCAGACCGGTGGCAGGTCGATCCATTTGCCCATCAGGTCAAGCCGCCCCGGCGCGGCAAATCGGTGATCGGCTTCATTCCCACTCCATTTCCTCGAATACACGGCCCGCATTCTTGGTGGCAAGTTCCTCGAACGTGTCAAGATGTGCCCAGTTCGACTGATCGACATAATAGGCGTCGGCCAGATTGCCGCCATTGTCCAGATGTTCACCGATCTTGGCGCGCAGATCCTTGAGGTAATCCGAAGTATATCGCGTGACCTGCGCCATGTTGGTGGGATGACCGTGGCCGGGAATCACGTAAGTGGCGCCGAGATCCGTGAACGGGCCATCGAACGTCTCGATCCAGCAGCTTGTGCAACTGCCCGCGAAAATCGGCGGCATGCGTTCGTGAAAGGCGATGTCGCCCGCGATCACGATGCTCCATTGCGGAATCCAGACCTGCGTGTCGCCCGGACCATGGGCCGGGCCGAGATGCAGCACCTCGAAGGTGACATCGCCCATCTCGATCGTGGTCTCATCCTCGAAGCTGAGATTGGGCACGACGACCGAACTGCCCTCGGCCTTGTCGCGGTTATAGCCTTGCATCGCCTGCAGGATGAAATCGCCCTCTTCCTCGACCTCGTGGATGGCATCGACATGCGCGAGGATATCGACCCCCTGCTCGGCCCAGTAGGAATTGCCAAGGAAAGCATGGCCTTGGCCGTTCTCGTTGACGACCAGTTTCACGGGCTGATCGGTAATGGTCTTGATCTCGTCATGAAGCGCCTTGGCAAGGCGGTAGGACGCGCCGCCATTCACGACCAGCACGCCGTCACCGGTGATGACGAAGCTCAGATTGTTGTTATGGCCCGAATTCTCGTAGGTGGGCGGCGCGGTGGCGCCGATGGCCGAAAAGACATGCGGGATGAATTCGACCGGTTTGGAATAGAGTTCGGATTGCGGGTATTGGTCGGCGATGTCCTCGGAGGCCAGCGCGGGCATGGCAAGCGCGGGCAAAAGGGCAAGCGCGAGGGCCGCGGCGGCGGCGTGAATCGGTTTCATCTGTGTCCTCCCTGAATAACTGGCGCGATGTTACGCATTCGCCTTCGTGAATGTCTAGGGGCGCTCTTATCGTGTCCCCGCCGACGCCTTGCCAGTGGGCGGACAGCCGGTAGGGTAGCGGTATCGAGTGCCGGGGACCAACGCCATGATGACGCGCGATGCCTTCAACGATCTTTGCGCCGGACTGCCCCGCGCGCAGCACGTGGTGCAATGGGGCAATGCCGATGTCTGGAAGGTGGGTGGCAAGGTCTTTGCCATCGCGGGCTCGAACGGGGGGCGCGACGCTTACACGTTCAAGGTGACGCGGCTGGCCTATGAGGTCCTGCACGACCAGCCCGGCATCCGCCCCGCCCCTTACCTTGCGTCGCGAGGGATGAGCTGGCTTCAGCTGCATGACGATCCGGGCTTGCCCGACGCGGCGCTGGCGGACCATATCCGCGAGTCATATGACATGGCGCTGGCGCGGCTGACCCGCAAGGCGCGCGCCGAACTGGGAATCGGAGAGACGACATGACGGATTTCGCGGCCACAAAGGCGATGTTCCACCTGCCCGAAGGGGTGATCTATCTGGACGGCAATTCGCTGGGGCCGCTGCCAAGGGCGGCGGGCGCGCGCATGGAGCGCGTGATGCAGGACGAATGGGGCGAGATGCTGATTACCGGCTGGAACAAGGCCGGATGGATGGCGCAACCCGCCGAGATGGGCGACCGGATCGCGCGGCTGATCGGGGCCGAGCCGGGGCATGTGATGCTGGGCGACACCCTGTCGATCAAGGTCTATCAGGCGCTGGCCGCCGCGCTGGAGATGCGCCCCGAGCGCCGGGTGATCCTGAGCGACAGCGGCAATTTCCCGAGCGACCTTTACATGGCCGAGGGGCTGATCGGGGCGCTGGACCGTGGCTATGAGCTGCGCGTCGTGGCGCCCCAAGAGGTGGCGGATGCGATCACGCCGGATGTCGCGGTGACGCTGCTGACCGAGGTCGATTACCGCACCGGGCGGATGCATGACATGGCGGCACTGACCGCGCGCGCCCATGACGTGGGCGCGCTGACGATCTGGGATCTGGCGCATAGCGCGGGGGCTGTGCCGGTCGATCTGGCAGGGGTGGGCGCGGATTTCGCGGTAGGCTGCACCTACAAGTTTCTCAATGGCGGCCCCGGTGCGCCCGCCTTCATCTATGTGGCGCCGCGCCATGCGAATCGCGCCCGCCCCGCCCTGTCGGGCTGGCTGGGCCATGCCGCGCCGTTCGGTTTCGAGCAGGTTTACCGCGCGGGCGAAGGGCTGGCGCGGATGCGGGTGGGCACGCCGCCGGTTCTGGCGATGGCGGCGCTTGAGGCGGCGCTGGATATCTGGGACGGCGTGGACATGGCCGCGCTGAGAACACGCGCGCAGGCATTGTCGGAGCGGTTCATCGCAACCGTCGAGGCCAGCTGCCCGATGCTGGAGCTGGCCTCGCCGCGCGATCCCGAGGCGCGCGGCAGTCAGGTGTCGTTCCGCTTTGAGCATGGTTACGCGGCCATGCAGGCCTGTATCGCGCGCGGCGTGATCGGCGATTTTCGCGCGCCCGACATCATGCGTTTCGGCATCACCCCGCTTTACATCGACGCCGGTGACATCGACCGCGCGGCGGGGGTGATCGCGGATGTGATGCATGCACGGCTCTGGGATGACCCCGCCTATCAGGCCCGCGCTGCCGTGACCTGACCTGGCGGCGCAAATCGCCACAATTTGCCTGAATTCGTCCCAAAAGCCGCCGCAGACAGTCCGTATCCAATCTGGAGACAATCGCGCGACGCGCCCTGCGAGGTTTCGACCCAAGGACGCCGAGACGCGACCAATAAGGGCCCGAAAAAGGGCCCACGGGCAGGAGTAATGGGCAATGCCACAAGGGTATCTTGTGCAACTGGGCGATGGTTCGCTTGATTCGGGCGACTCGATCGTCGGACCGCTGATCACCTTCACCACCGACAGCGTGATCGGCACCGGCAGCTGGGTCTGGTCGGGAACGTGGAACGGGCAGACCTTCACCAACACCTCCGAGCCGGGCCAATACGAGTTGGCAGCGGACGGCAATGTCTATTTCGTCCCCGGCTACGGCCCGGTGGACACGATCACGTCGGCCAGCGCCGAAACCGCGCCGGCCTATACCGTGCCCGCCGACCCCGTGGACGGAACCGCCGGCGACGACATCATCGACGACAGCTATACCGATTCCGACGGCGACGTGGTCGATGGCGGTGACGGCAGCGGCCCGGACGGCAACGAGGACACGATCAGCGCCGGTGACGGCAATGACAGCGTGGTCGCGGGGCTGGGCAATGACACGGTCTTTGGCGAAGCGGGCAGCGACACGCTGGATGGCGGAAGCGGCAACGATTCCCTTGATAGCGGTACGGGCGACGATCTTCTGCAGGGCGGCACGGGTCTCGACACGCTGTTGGGCGGTGCCGGCAATGACACGCTGGAAGGCGGCGATGACGCCGATGTGCTGGTCGGCGATGGCGGGGCCGGGCTGAAATGGGATTACGAGGTATATACCCGTGATTTCAGCTCTGCGGATGGTCAGGCGTTCGATATCGAGTCGGGTACGCTGGCCGCAAGCGGAAGCGCGGACAGCTTCGATGTTTCGGACCTTGGCCAGGTCGCGACGGGCGATGCCGATCCAAATGATTTTGGAGTGATCTACACCTCGACGCTGGCAGCGCAGGATACGGGAACCTATCGTTTCGAGACCGCATCCGACGATGGCTCGACAATCCGGATCCTCGACGCAGACGGCAATCCGCTGACCTTCACCAACCAGGATGGCTCGACCGGGACTTTCCTGAATAACGACTACCATCAAGGCGTGACCAGCCGCTGGGGAGAGGTAGAGCTGGAAGAAAACGCGGTCTACACGATCGAAGTCCGGATGTGGGAGAACGCGGGCGGCCAGGTTCTGACCGCCAGCGTTACACCGCCGGGCGGTGGCGCCGAGGAGCTTGCATCAAGCGACTTGATCCTTGGCCCCGGAACGGTCGCGGGCGACGACAGCCTCCTGGGCGGCGCGGGCGACGACCTGCTCTATAGCGGCGACGGCAATGACACGCTGATCGGGGGCATCGGCGCGGATACGCTTTATGGCGGGTTGGGCGACGACGAATTCCAGCTGGCCGAGGGCGACATCGCCTATGGCGGCGACGGGGACGACCTGTTTATCCTGGATAATCTGGGCGAGGCGGGCAGCAGCACGATCACCATCACCGGCGGTGAGGGCGGCGAGACCAATGGCGACACGCTGCAGCTGAACGCCGAAGTCACGCCGGACGACATCACCTTCAGCAATACCGATGACACCAATGGCGGGCTGTCGGGCAGTTTCACGATGGCCGATGGAACGATGGTCACGTTCTCGGAAATCGAGAACATCATCTGTTTCACGCCCGGCACGCGCATCCTGACGCAACATGGCGAGCGCGCGGTCGAAACACTCGCCCCCGGCGACATGGTGGTGACACGCGACAACGGTCTGCAGCCGGTGCGCTGGATCGGCCGCAGCACCGTGGCCGGGCACGGCAAGACGGCGCCGATATCGCTGGCGGCGTCGGTCCTGGACGGGGCGCAGCGCGATCTGCTGGTCTCGCCTCAACACCGGTTTCTGTTCGCGGGCTACAAGGCGGAGTTGCTGTTTGGCACCTCCGAGGTGCTGGTCGCCGCGAAACACCTTGTGGACGATGTGGATGTGCGCATCAGCGAATGCATGGCGGTCACATATCTGCATGTGATGCTGGACCGGCACGAGGTAATCTATGCCGAGGGCACCGCGACCGAGAGCTTTCACGCGGGCGAAATGGGCCTCAGCGCCATAACCGGACAATCGCGCGAAGAAATGTTTGCGGTCTTTCCTGAACTGCGCGCCGATGTCACCGCCTATGGCGATACCGTCCGACAAAGCCTGCGCGCCCATGAGGCGCGGCTGTTGAAACAGGGGGCGAAGGTGCTGACATCCAAATCCCGGCAAAGCGCCGCCTTGGCACTCTGACGGGCGCGCGGCGCGGTCAGGCCGAACGCAGCGCCGGCTGACCCCGCCCGGCGGCCCAGTTGCGCGTGGCGTCACCAAAGCTGGTGAACAGCGGGCGGCTGACCGGATCGTTGGCGGCGTTGTATTCCGGGTGCCATTGCACCGCCAGCGCAAAGCCCTTGGCGCCTTCGACATAGATCGCCTCGGGCGTGCCGTCGGGCGCATGGCCGTCGATGGTGATCCCCTGACCGGGACTGACGATCCCCTGCCCGTGCAGCGTGTTCGTCATGACCTCTTCAGCGCCCATCAGCCGGTGAAAGACCCCGCCCGGCGTGAATTTGACCACATGGCGCAGGGCGAATTTTTCCTCGAGCGTGCCATCTGGGGGCATCCGGTGATTGTCACGCCCCGGAAGATCGCGGATTTCGGGATGGAGCGAGCCGCCAAGCGCGACGTTCATTTCCTGAAAACCCCGGCAGATGCCAAGGATCGGCTGTCCGCGCTCGATACAGGCGCGCACCAGCGGCAGGGTGATCGCATCGCGGGCGCGGTCAAAGGCGCCATGCGCCTCGGTCTCCGCTTCGCCGTATTCCTCGGGGTGGACATTGGGGCGCCCGCCCGTGAGCAGGAAACCATCGCAGGTGTCGAGCAATTCATCGACGCTGACGAAACGCGGATCGGTCGGCACAAGCAGCGGCATGCAGCCCGCAACAGAGGCCACCGCCTCGGAATTCATGATGCCACCGGCATGAGCCGGGTAGTTCTCATGCAGAAGATAGCGATTGGAGATGATGCCGATGACGGGGCGCTTGGTCATGAGGGTCCTGCTGTTGTTCCATCCATGTCTACCGCGCCAAGGAAGATAGGCAAACGCCGATTGGCGCACAAGCGCCCGCGCGCACATGCAGGGTCGCAAGCTGCCTGTTTGGCGGGCGCTCGGTGCGACAAAGGGGCGTGATCGCGTTGCAGAGCGGCGCGCATCGGCCTACCGTCGCGCCGTATCGCCCAGCATATGGAGACGCCCGCGATGAAAGATGCCGCGCCCCAGACGATCCACCTGTCGGATTACACGCCCCCCGCCTATCTGGTGGACAAGGTGGAGCTGACCTTTCGGCTGGACCCGGAGCGCACGCGGGTCCTGAGCAGGATCGCGTTTCGCCCCAACCCGGAGACACAGGATCGGGATTTTTTCCTTCATGGAGAAGATATTGAGCTGATTTCTTCACATATTGACGGTGCGCCGGTCAGGCCCAGTATGGTCGAGGGCGGGCTGACCTGCGAGGTACCGGACGCGCCCTTCACATGGGAGGCCGAGGTCGAGATCGCCCCGGCCCGCAATACCGCACTTGAGGGGCTTTACATGTCCTCGGGGATGTATTGCACCCAATGCGAGGCCGAGGGGTTCCGCAAGATCACCTATTATCCCGACCGCCCCGACGTGATGGCCGTGTTCAGCGTGCGCATCGAGGGCGACATGCCGGTGCTGTTGTCGAACGGCAACCCGGTGGCAACCGGCGAAGGTTTTGCCGAATGGCACGACCCCTGGCCCAAGCCCGCCTATCTGTTCGCGCTTGTGGCGGGTGATCTGGTCGATCACCCTGGGCATTTCACAACCCGTTCGGGGCGCAAGGTGGCGCTCAATATCTGGGTGCGCCCGGGCGACGAGGACAAATGCGCCTTTGCGATGGAGGCGCTCAAGAAGTCGATGACCTGGGACGAAGAGGTCTATGGGCGCGAATACGACTTGGACATATTCAACATTGTTGCCGTGGATGACTTCAATATGGGCGCTATGGAAAACAAGGGCTTGAACATTTTCAATTCATCCTGCGTTCTGGCCAGCCCGGAAACCAGCACCGACACCAATTTCGAACGCATCGAGGCGATCATCGCGCATGAGTATTTCCACAATTGGACCGGCAACCGGATTACCTGCCGCGACTGGTTCCAGCTTTGCCTCAAGGAGGGGCTGACGGTTTACCGCG
>CAZMZS010000095.1:0-10477 GCA_964570675.1 uncultured Roseovarius sp.
TGATCTTCGCGGGCATCGCGACGCCGGTCGAGGCGGCGGGCATCGGCACCTTCGGGGCCTTCATCGTGGCGGCGATCCATCGCAAGCTGACATGGGCCACCGTGCGCGAGGCCTGTCTGACCACGTTGAAGGCCAGCGCGATGGTGATCTGGATCATGTTCGGCGCGACCATCTTCGTCGGGCTCTACGTGCTGGAAGGCGGGCAGCAATTCGTCGAAAGCACCATGACCGGGCTGGGCCTTGGGCCGTGGGGCATCCTGCTGCTGATGCAGATCATCCTGATCGCACTTGGCATGTTCCTTGACTGGGTCGGCATCCTGTTGCTGGCGGTGCCGATCTTCGTGCCGATCATCAAGGCGCTTGGGGCGCATGCGTTCGGGCTGGATTCGGAGACGGATCTGGTGCTGTGGTTCGGGGTTCTTTACCTTGTGAACATGCAGATGAGCTTTCTGTCGCCGCCCTTCGGGTATGCGCTGTTCTATCTGCGCGGGGTGGCGCCCGCGGAGATCCCGATGAGCGACATTTTCAAGTCGGCGCTGCCGTTCCTGTTTCTTCAGGTGGTGGGCCTTGCGCTTTGTATGACGTTCCCGCAGATTATCACTTGGTTGCCACGGCTGGTCTACGGAGGATAGCCGGGGCCAGGCATGGGAACGGATCGATGAAGAACTGGACGGGCGAGGCTGAACTCGGACACCCTTGGTGGTGGGAGGCGGCCCCGCCCTCCGGTGAATCTGACGACATTTCAGATAGTTGCGATATTCTGGTCATCGGCGCGGGCTACACCGGCCTGTCCGCAGCGATCGCCGCGCATGATGCCGGTGCGCAGGTTCTGGTGCTGGAAGCCGGGGTGCCGGGGCAGGGCGCGTCGACACGCAATGGCGGGATGTTCGGGGCGCATCCGAGATTGGGCTGGGACGATCTGGCGGGGCGGTTCGGTGCCGAGACGGCGGATGCGGTCTTTGCCGAGGCCAACCCGGCCATGAAATGGGTGCGCGACCTGATCGAATCCGAAGGCATCGATTGCGACTTTCAACAGACGGGCCGGGTGCAGCTGGCATGGACGCCGGAACATGCCAACAATCAGAAAAGATTGGCAAAAAGCGTCGAAGAGAAGAGCGAAGTGGCGGTCAGAATCCTGGGCCGCGATACGCTGAAGCAGGAAATCTCAACCGATCGTTACCATGGCGGCCTGTTGTTCCCCGAACATGGGGCGATCCATCCGGCGAAATTTCACAAGGGCTTGCTGGAAGCGGTGCGGCGGCGAGGAATCCCGGTGGTTGCGCATGCCGCGGTGTCGGGTGTCGAGCGGGTCGCCGGGCGCTTCCGGGTGCGGAGCGCGAAGGGCGAGGTGGATGCCGAGAAGGTGATCCTGGCCACCAACGGCTACACGACGAAACCCTTTAACTGGTTCATTTCACGTGTTTTTCCGCTGCCAAGTTTCATGATCGCGACCGAGGAACTCCCCTCGAATCTGATCGGTCACATCGCGCCGGGGCGGCGGATGATGGTCGAGACCAGGGCGCGGCATAGCTATTACCGGATCTCGCCGGATGGCAAACGGGTGTTGTTCGGGGGGCGGGCGTCGATGTGGGATACACGGCTCGAACGGGGCGCCGAGCGCCTGCGACAGACCATGTGCGGCATCTGGCCCGAGCTGCAAGATGTCAAAATTTCCCATGCGTGGTATGGGTTTACGGGATTCAGCTTCAACCATATGCCGCAAGTGGGGGAGCATGACGGAATTTTTTATGCGATGGGATTTTCGGGGTCGGGGACGGTGATGGCGCCCTATCTGGGCGCGAAAGTGGCCTACAGGGCGCTGGGCGATCCGCGGGGCGAGACCGCCTATGCCAACACCTTGTTCAAAAAGCATTTTCTGCACCAGTTCGAGAAGCCGCATTTCCTGAAGGCAGCGGATGTCTATTACCGGCACTGGGTGGACCGGGTCGAAAACTGGCAGGCGCGCTGAGCATTTCCAGCGTACGAAACGTCCGTTTTGTACGCGGGTTTTGTACCGAATTCGGCGATCCGCCCGCGAGGTTTGTACAGAAGACCAAAAGACGCCGCCGAATGACCGCGATCAGGGCGACATCGCGCGCAGGCTGTCGGCGGTCCGGCGGGCGAGGGCCTCGATATCGACGGCGCCGCCGGTGGCGGTGGAAACCAGTTGGAGCAGGGCTCTGCTGGCGGCGTTGAATTCGCTGCTGTCAACGTTGACCTGCGGAAGGCCGGAGCCGGGGCCGGAGAAGCGCGCGTTGCCAACGGAGCGCTGATTGAAGGCGCCGCTGCCGAGCGCGTTGAGGAGCCCGACCAGGACGAAGAGGATTGCGCCGACTTTGAGCAGCCGGCCCATGCCGCCGAAGATGCGGGGCAGAAATCCGCGCGGGCCGATCCGTGCCGGCCGGGGAATTCCCGAGGTCGCGCCGGGGCGGCAGAAGGCGGGCAGGCTGTCCCAGCCCGTCGCGGTATCGGGGGTGTCATCGGAACTGACAGCGCCGGTGTCCTCGGGTGCGGCGCGGTCCGTGTCGGCCTCGGCCAGAAGGCGCGCGAGCGCCGGGGTATTCGCGCCCATGCCGCCCGCCGCCAGCGCGACGGCCCCCTGGCTGCGCAAGAGCGAGGCATCATGGCGGCGCGCGGCAAGGCGGCGGCGTAATGCCTGAAGGCGCAGCGCGAGCGTCTCGATCAGCGCGTCCTGCGTCAGGATCCGTTCGGGGTCGTTCAGCAAGGCCCTGTCAGCGGCAAGTTCGGCGTGCCAGTTTTCGTGATGCGCGATCTGCGCCTCGAGCGCATGGCAGTCGCTTTCGAGCCCGCGTTGCAGATGGGTGATGCGCGGCAGAAGACCGGCATCCGGATGGGGCGGGCGCGCATCGGGCGGGAACTCGTGATCATACATACCGTCAAGGTTGCATGAGAATTCGGGCCGATCTTTGGCAAATACGCGGAATTCTCTGAGCAGTGGCGAATCCGGGCAAGCGGGTCCGGTTGCATGGCGTGGCACCGGGATTGCGCGGTGCCCATGCCCCGGCGCGCGCCGGGGCATGGGCCTTGGTGGGAGGGTCTATTCGCGGGCTTCCGCCTCAAAGACCCGTTGGAGCCGTTCGCTGCTTCGGGCGGCGGCCTCGTCTTCCTCCATTTCCCTTTGTTCGATACGCGCCTGCAGGATATGGAAGGCGAGCCAGAAGGCCAGGCCGACAATGAACAGGATCACTTCGGTTCCCACCATCGGGTAGATGGGGCCGAGCTGGCTGAGGTCCGCGCCGGACCAGCTTTCGACGATTGTGGTAGACATGTGGTTACCTCCTTATGTCAGCAGTCCGAGACGCTTGGCCTCGTCGATATCGGCCTGGGAGACCTCGATTGCGTCGGCTTCTTCACGCAGCTCTTCGCTCATGTCGAGGCCCACCAGTTCGACGGCTGGCGGAACGCGCAGCATGCCGAAGGCGGCGAGGATCTTGGACACGATGAAAGCGGGAATGAAACCCAGCACGATGGCCATGATGCAGGCGCCGATGAACTGGCCCCAGGGCGTGATGACCGCCGCTTCGGCATGGTAGCCCGCCGTTGCCGGATGACCCCAGAGCACGAAGCCGCAGATCACCAGACCGATGAAGCCGGCATAGCCATGCACCGCGACCGCGCCGACCGGATCGTCGATCTTGAACCGGCGCTCGACCCAGAAATGCAGCTTGTAGGCGCAGACCGCGCCGACGCCGCCGATCAGCATCGCCTGGATCGGGTGATAGAGGTCATTGCCCGCCGAGGCGGTGATGATCCCCGCCAGACCGCAGGAATAGGTCCAGAAGGCTTCGCCGCGCGACACCACATAGCCCGCCAGCATCCCGCCCGAGAGCGACATCAGGAAGTTAAACACGATGGCCGACAGCGTGGTTGGTGTCAGATAGATCGTGGTCGCGGTAAAGGTGCCTTCTGCGGCGCCGATATCGCCCGATGCGATGATCGGCACGTTGCAGGCGACATAGAAGCCCCAGAAGCCGCAATAGATCAGGAAAAGCCCGATCGTCACCAGCCATTTGTTATGCGGGTTGATGTTGCGCGGCGTGCCATCGGGGGCGAATTTACCGATCCGTGGCCCGAGCACGCAGATCACGCCAAGCGCGAAACCGCCCGCGATGGCGTGGATCACACCGGATGCATAGGCGTCGTGATAGCCAAGTTGCGTGACCATCCAGCCATCCGGGTGCCAGCCCCATGCGGCGTCGATGATCCAGGTGAACGAGCCGATCACGACCGCCAGGATCCAGAAGGCCGAGGGGCGGATACGTTCGATGGTGGCGCCCGAGACGATCGAGGCCGCCGTCCAGCTGAACAAGAGGAAGGCCGCCCAGAACACGCCGTTGAGGCGCGACCAGAAGGGGTTGCCCAGTTCGGCGCCGTAGCCCACGGCGTCGCCCTGGTTCACGCCGGGGCCGCCCAGATGCGTGCCCATCAGTTCGCTCCAGGGGACGGCGTTGTCCGATTGCGTGAGGCCGCCGGTGATTCCGGGTCCGTTGGGGAAGGCGAAATAAATCCACCATCCGAAGAAGAAGAACGTCACGGTCACCAGAGGGATGAGCATGGTGTTCTTCATCAGGGTGTGAACGTGGTTCTTGTGGCGACTGGCGCCGACTTCATACATGCAGAAGCCGACGTGAATCAGGAACATGAGCGGCACTGTCACCCAATAGTAAAACTCGGTGAAGATCACCGTCAGCGCGCCGATATCGGTATCCATTCATCTGTCCTCCCGTTGGACTGTTTGAGATGGCCAGGGTTTGCCCTGGTCTGGGATTTTGGGTCAATTTTGGTTTATTGACAGGACCGATGTTACACCAAAATAGAAAGAATCACGAAAACTTTTAAAATTTTCTCGCGGTTTATCCGCTGCTTACGCTTGTGAATAAGGTGTGTTTCTTTTGGGGAATAATATTTTCATTGAAATTCAACTTGCTAGACCGACCGGGTTCCGTGGCCGCACAGGCGCGCGGCGGCGGCAACGGGCGGCGATCTGGTCAAGGGGCCGGCGCTGGGGCAGGGTGGCGCTTGCGCGCCGCGGGGGCGCGTTTCAGGCGGAAAGGAAGCTGACGGATGAGCGCATTCGACGAGGATCTGTTTCTCAAGGGGCTGGAGCAGCGCAAGGCGACACTGGGCGCGGCATATGTTGAAGGGAACCTGGCGGCGGCGGATGATTTCACCCGCCCCTTCCAGGAGGCGATGACGGCGTGGTGCTGGGGATTCGGCTGGGGCGATGACGTGATCGCGCCCAAGACCCGGTCGATGATGAACCTGGCGATGATCGGCGCGCTGGGAAAGATGCATGAATGGGAAATTCATTGCCGCGGAGCGCTGAACAATGGCGTCACCCGCGAGGAGCTGCGCGCGATCGTGCATGTGGTGGGGATCTATTGCGGTGTGCCCCAGGCGCTGGAGTGTTTCCGGGTGGCGCGAAAGGTGCTGGAAGAGGGCGAATAAGGGCGACTCGGTCCCGCCGTGAGCGGCGACGCGACTGGCGGGGCAAGGCGCGGCGAAATCGGGGAGTGATGGAGCGAAGCGCGTGTCATGGCAGGAAAAATCGGGTTTATAAGCGTTTTTACACGTTTTGCGCCGGGCGGTGTGACGGGGTGTGTGGTTTAAACGTCACAGCCCCGACAACAACCACCCGGGTCTTGGCGGGTTCGTTGACACTCAGGGGGTGTTTGGAGCATTCCATTTTCCAAGCCGTGTCCATGTCCGGGCCGGTGGAACATGAAACTTCCTGCTTTATGGAGGGACACCTTGAAAAAGCATCTTCTCTGCACCAGCGCGATCGCTCTCGGCGTCGCAGCTGCGCCCGCAGCAGCCCAGGAATGGAACCTGGACTGGGGCGGCTATTACAACACGCATGTCGGCTTCGCTTCCGTTAGCGGCAATGGCGTTCCGATCGGTAATGACTGGGACGGCATGGGCATCCTGGGCGACGGTGAGATCATCTTCACCCCGTCCGTCACGCTCGACAACGGCCTGACCTTCGGCGTCAACGTTCAGCTGGAAGCCCAGAACTCGGGCAACTCGCAGATCGACGAATCCTACGTCACCATCAGCAGCGACACGATTGGTCGTATCGAGCTGGGCGGCGAGAACTCGGCCGGTTACAAGTCGATGGTCGGCGCACCGGGTGTTGGTTCGTTCGCAATCATGTCGGCATCGGTTTCGGGCTTCGCTCCGATCGCCCACGCCTTCCGTCAGGCGGCTGGTTCGCCCTGGACTGAAGTCGCCGGCAACAACGACGTTCAGCGTGTCAGCTACTTCACGCCGAGCTTCAACGGTCTGACCGTTGGTGTTTCGTATGCGCCGAGCACTGCCTCGAACGCATCGAACGTTGGTCCGTTTGACCGCAACACCACCACCAATGTCACCGACGTCTTCGACATCGGTGTGCGTTACAGCCAGTCCTTCGGTTCGACCGACGTGACCCTCGGCGCACGCTGGGGCACCGGTGCTGCAGCAGACTTCAACGCAACGACCGTTGCTGGTGTTGACGGCATCCTGGGCAGCGCGGACGACGTGGTTGCTCTGGCACCGAACCTCGGCAGCGATCCCGAAACCTGGGGTATCGGTGCACAGGTTGCCTTTGGCGCATTCACTGTCGGCGGCCACTATGCCGAGAACGACAATGGCGCCGTTGGCGGTGCTGGCGATCAGGAAGGCTGGAGCCTTGGTGCAACCTACGACCTCGACGGTCCGTGGTCTGTCGGCCTGAACGGCTTCATGGGCACGATCGAAGCCGGCGTCAACGACACCGAGTACAATGCCTACAAACTGGCCGGTTCGCGTGAACTGGGTGCTGGCGTGAGCTGGGACATCTGGGCAGTCTATGCCGAGAACCAGAACATCGGTGGCGTTCTCAACAACGACATCGACGCGACCATCGTCGGTACCTCGATCAACCTGAGCTTCTAAGCTTCGGCTTGAACTTAGTCGGCGGGGAGGGGATATACATCCCCTCCCCGTTGTTGTATCCGCAGCAAGCGTTTTTGATGAAAATCCAGGGACCTTTGCGCGATGAAGAAGAATATCGTCTGGCTTGCCTCCTATCCCAAGTCGGGCAACACTTGGACGCGCATTTTCCTGGCGAATTACCTGAGCAATGCCGAAACCCCGATGCCGATCAACCAGGTCCAGCGGTTCGGCATGGGCGATTCCATCGCCAAGACCTATGAAATGGTGGCCCGCCAGAAGGTCGACACGCAGAATGTCGCCCTGACATTGCAACTGCGCGACAAGGTGCTGCGCGGCATTTCGGGTAACAATGCCGATGTGAACCTGGTGAAAACCCACAATACCTGCAAGGTCGCGCGCGGTGTCGAGCTGATCCCGCCGCAATACACCCGTTCGGCGATCTATATCATCCGCAATCCGCTGGACATGGTGCTGTCCTATGCGCGCCATTACAACATGACTCCGGCGCGCGCCGCCCATGCGATCTGTCACAAGGATAACGCGCTGTTGCCGGATGCCGAAACGGTCATCAGTTTCCTTGGCACATGGTCGGACCATGTGAGAAGCTGGACCCGCAAGCATCCTTTCCCGGTTCTCGTGTTGCGTTACGAGGATATCCTGGCCGATCCGGAAGCGGAATTTACAAAGGTTATCAATCATTTCGGAATGGATGTTGATGTCGAGCGGCTACGCCGTGCGATCAGCTTTGCCAGCTTCAAGGAAGTCAAACAGCAGGAAGAGGCCAGCGGTTTTGTCGAGCGCCCCGCCGCCAGCGAGAGCTTTTTCACCAAGGGCGGCAGCGGCCATTGGAAAGACGATCTGGATCCGGAACTGGCCGAACAGATCCGCGCCGCCAATCACGCCACGATGAAATATCACGGCTATCTCGATGAGTGACCTGCGGCGCATCATCTGGCTGGCCTCCTATCCAAAATCGGGCAACACATGGATGCGCAGCCTTTTGGCGCATTACTTCATGCCCAAGGGAAAAGCGCCCGATATCAATAATTTACGCCAGTTCACCACCGGCGACGTGCGCAAGGATTTCTTTGATGCGGCAGCGGGCGGCAACTATCAGGGGGGCAGCGTCGAAGAGTGGGTGCGCCTGCGTCCCAAGGTGCTGCGCCTGATTGCGGGATCGAAACCGGACCATCACTTCGTCAAGACGCATTGCCAGGCCTCGGTCTTTCTGGGCGAGCCGCTCATTCCGGCGGATGTCACGGCGGCAGCGATCTACATGATGCGCAATCCGTTCGATGTCGCGCCGTCATTCGCGCGCCATCAGGCGGTGGATCTGGATACGGCGATCGAGAAGATGTGCGATATCGCCACCGTCACCGGCGCGCATGAGGGGATTTACGATGCGCTTGGCCGCTGGGACGATCATGTGCGCTCTTGGACCGAGGCACCGGGGTTGCCGCTGCATGTAATCCGCTATGAGGACATGTTGGCGCGGCCAGCGCCGACCGTGCGCACGCTGTTGGAAAAGTTCCTGCGCGTGAAGGTGGACAAGCCCAAGCTTGCCTATGCGGTGAAGTCCACTAGCTTTCAGGCGATGAAGGCGCAGGAGGCGACGCTTGGATTTACCGAAAAGCCCAAGGGGATGCAGAGCTTTTTCGCCAAGGGGCAGGCGGGCGCATGGCGCGAGGATCTGACCCCGGTGCAGGTGTCACGCCTGCGCGAGGCGTTCTTGCCGACGCTCGAGATACATTATCCCGAGCTTCTGGCGGAAACCGAGGCATTCGCCGCGCGCGGATGATCGAGGCCAAGGGCCAGTCGCGGCCTGCCGATGACATGAGGAGTGGCGGAAAATGAGATTTGTAAAAGCGATTTCAGTGGTTTGCCTTGGGGTGATGGCGGGATGCGTTTCCCCCGGCCCCGAGGTCGTGGCGCGGCTGGGCGAGGCCCCGGCACTGGGCGGGGGCAGCTATTCGACCGGCGGCGGGATCACCGTTGCGGCGGATATGCAGAACTATCAGGGGCGCACGATGGTCTGCGGAGTCTGGGCAAAAAGCCGTCAGCAATCCATCCTGACCAAGCTGGTCGAACCCCAGCTGTTGGGTACCGGGTCGGTGTCGATCGGGAACGAGACCGTGCTGCGCGGGCTTGGCTTCATGCGCGAGGTGGCGCCGGCGGCCGATTACGGCGGGCTTGCGGCGGATTGCATCGTGACCGGGCGCGCCTGGCGTGCGGGCGACGCAGAGCGCGCGCCGGTGGTGCGGCTTCCGCGTCAGGTCTTGGTCAACGAGGCCGATGCCGATGAAGGCGCCGGTGGCGTGGTCGTCAGGTTCCGTCCCGACGGGCCGGGCGCGGGGACGCGGTAAGCCAAACGGCGCCGGGTGAGCGAATCGCGCGCCTGGCATGTCGTATTCACGACGTTAATGACAATGCGCTACGCCCCTTGGTGCGGGGTGTGGCGCGGTGCGCCTTGTATTTCGGGTGCGCGGGGCCGCTTTATGAGCGGCATTGATTTCCACATTGATAAAGAGTCGTCATTCCCGGCCATCGCGGCTTGCCATTCGTCGAAATTTCGACAACTTTAAGGTTAATATCCGGTTCATGGTAAAGAGTATCCCAATTGGCAAAATCCAAATCGAAGACGACGCCCCCCGCGCAGGACAAACAGGCCAAGGACGAGGCCGGGGCGGGCATAGACCCTGAAATCCTCGGCAAGATCGCCGCCCTGCGTTCGCAGGTGCGCGAGAGTTTCGGCAAGGTCGCGATGGCGATGATGGCGCTGCCGCGCTACCGCCACAACACGCTTGCCGATCTTAACCATATCGTTCTGGAACCATTGATTCGTGACCGGATCGCGATCGCTTATCCGGGCGAGGACAAGGACAATCCGCTGAGCGATGTCGCGGGGATGGCGATCTGGGCCAGCGTGTCCGAAGAGGTCGACGCCAAGATCCGCGAACAGATCAAGGCGGGGGTTTTCCCGGTCCGGCTCAAGGCGGATGATTGGGTGAGCGGCGATATCAACTGGCTGCTCGACGTGATCGCCCCCGACCAGAAGGTGACGACCAGCGTGATCGCCAGCTTCAAGCAGGTGGTCAAGGAGGGCGAGTTGCGCCTGCATCCGATCATCACGCGGCTGGTGGATCAGGAGACGCTGGAAAAGATGGGCGCGAAGCGCAAGGAGGGCGACCCGCCCTCGGGGTGAAATCGGTAACAAGTTGGGTCTGTGTGTGTGCGCTCGAGTGATGTCTGCAATCAAGGTCAATGGGTGACGCGGCTTGCGCGAGCCGTCGAGGAGGCGTGCGCGCGGTCGCGCCTGCGGGCGCGCCTTGCGCTTGCGTGTGAAGGGGCGTTGACATGAGACGCAAGAGCCTGATTGCGGCTGCTGTGATCGTTGCCGGACTGGCGTGGATGTTCTTGTCCTTGCGCGATCCGAATCAGCAGCTTTACCCGCCGATCAGACATGCCGATGGCACCACCGAATTCCGCTTGATCAATTCGGGTCCGGACCTGATCGACGGTACATCCGACGATCAGCATTGGG
>CAZMZS010000096.1:0-8168 GCA_964570675.1 uncultured Roseovarius sp.
CTGGTGCTGGACGAGCCGACGGCGGGTGTCGATATCGAGCTGCGCCAGATGCTGTGGCAGAATGTCCGCCGCCTGAACGAGCAGGGCATGACGGTGATCCTGACGACCCATTACCTCGAAGAGGCCGAAGAGATGTGCGACGAGATCGCGATCATCAATTTCGGCGAGGTGGTCGCGCGTGACAGCACCGCCAACCTGCTGGAAAGGCTGGATTCAAAGACCATGATCATTCATCCCGACAGCGATGTGACCGAGCTGCCGCAGGCCCCCGGGCTGTCGGTGGAGAAACGCGCCGACGGGGCGCTCGTGTTCAGCTACCAGTCGCGCGAGACCCCCGCCGAGGCGGTGCTGGAGGCGGTGCGCGGCGCGGGCATCCGCATCCGCGACGTCAAGACCGAGCAGGCCGATCTGCAGGATGTATTCCTGGAGCTGACGCGCTCGCGCCAGGCGTAACCGCGCGGCGCGCCCGATCCCGCGTCAGACCAGGCCTTCGGCGCGGAACATGTCCATGACATCCGCCTCGGGGCGCGCGCCGTAATGCGAGATCACCTCGGCGGCGGCGATGCAGCCCATGCGCCCGGCGACATCCAGCGGTGCGCCGGTCGCGATGCCGTAAAGGAACCCGGCGGCGAACTGATCGCCCGCGCCAGTGCTGTCGAGCGCCGGGACCGCGCGCACCGGCACCGTGATCGTGTCGCCGCCCTTGGCGATCACCACGTCATGACCCGAGCGGGTGCAGACCACGAGCCCGCTTTCGGCCGCTGCCTGCTCCAGCGCCGCGCCGAGATCCTCGGTTTCATAGAGCGCGCACCATTCATGTTCGTTGCCCAGCACGTAATCGAGCTCCTGCACCAGCTTGCGGAAATCGCCGCGGTGGCGATCGACGCAGAACGGATCGGAAAGCGTGATGCCCGCCATCCCGCCCGAAGCCCGGCAGGCCCGCGATGCGGCGAGAAACGCATCCTTGCCCTTGGGCTTGTCGAAAAGGTAGCCCTCGAGGAACAAGAGCGCCGCGCCACCGGCGACATCGTCGTCCACGTCGTCGGGGCCGAGCTCGGCGGAGATGCCCAGATAGGTATTCATCGAGCGTTCGCCATCGGGCGAGACGAAGATCATCGAGCGCGAGGTGGGCAATTCGCCCTCGGGCACGGGTGGATTGACGAAATCGATCCCTTCGGCGGTCATCGCGTCAGCATAGTAGCGACCCAGCGCATCGTCATGCACGCGCCCGATGAACCCGGTCCTGAGCCCGAGCGCCCCCATCCCCGCAATGCTGTTGGCGACCGAGCCGCCGGGCAGCTGCGTGCGGTCCTGCATCTGTTCGAACAGGAATTCGCCGCGCGGCTGCTCGACAAGCTGCATGACGCCCTTGTCGATGCCAAGGCGCGTCAGAAGATCGTCGTCGCACTGGGTGATGACATCGACGACGGCGTTGCCGATGCCGACGGCCTGGTATCTGGTCATATGGTCTTTTCCTCGAACTGACAGAGATCACGGATGATGCAGGTGGGGCACATCGGCTTGCGGGCCTTGCAATGGTAGCGGCCATGCAGGATCAGCCAGTGATGCGCGCGTTGCTGGAAATCGACCGGCACGTTGTCTTCGATGGCTCGTTCGACCGCGACCACGTCCTTGCCGGGGCAGAGGCCGGTGCGGTTGCCGACGCGGAAGATATGGGTATCGACCGCCTGCGCGGGATAGTGCCACCACATGTTGAGAACGACATTGGCGGTCTTGCGCCCCACCCCCGGCAGCGCCTGAAGTGCCGCGCGGGAATTGGGAACCTCGCCATCGTATTGATCGACGAGGATGCGCGACAGCTTGATCACGTTCCTGGCCTTGTTGCGGTAAAGGCCGATGGTCTTGATATGGTCGATCAATCCCTCTTCGCCGAGGTCCAGCATCTTTTGCGGGGTGTCGGCGATCTGAAACAGGTCGCGCGTGGCGCGGTTGACCCCCGCGTCGGTGGCCTGCGCCGAAAGCGCCACGGCAACGACCAGCGTATAGGCGTTGACATGGTCGAGCTCACCCTTGGGTTCGGGCTCGGCCGCCTGAAAGCGGGTGAATATCTCGCGGATGGTGTGATAGTCGAGCTGGCTTGCCATGGGACGCCTTTTGCCCCGAAAGAACCCAATGCGCAACATTCGGGTCGCCGCAGCGGGCGGCGCGCTTTAATCTGGTGCCATGAACAAAGACGAGGCCATGAGCGAAACGATGAACGACACCCCGGCAAATACGCTGACGGACGACACCGCAGAGGCGCGGGGCTATCATTACAACGTGATGCGCCGCGCGCTGGACAGGATCGACGCGGCGGGCGGGCGCATACCTCTCGAGTCGCTGGCCGCAGAGTTGAACATGAGCCCGGCGCATTTCCAGCGCCTGTTCTCGGCCTGGGTCGGGGTCTCGCCCAAGCGCTATCAGCAATATCTGACGCTGGAACATGCCAAGGCGCTGTTGGCCGAGCGCCACACGGTACTGGACACCGCCGCCGCCGCCGGGCTGTCGGGCAGCGGGCGGCTGCACGATCTGTTCCTCAGATGGGACGCGATGAGCCCCGGCGAATTCGCGCGGCGCGGCGCGGCATTGACCATCCGCCATGGCTGGTTCGCCAGCCCCTTTGGCGAGGTGCTGGCAATGGGCACCGGGAAGGGGCTCTGCGGGCTGGCATTTGCCGAGGAATGCGGCCGGGACGCCGCCTGGCAGGACATGGCGGAGCGCTGGCCCGCCGCGCGGTTCGAACATGACCCGGGCAGCATAGCGCCATGGGTCGAGGCGGCCTTTGCAGGGCGCGGCGAAGCGGCGCTGCACATGATCGGTGCGCCCTTTCAGATCAAGGTCTGGGAAGCGCTGCTGCGTGTGCCCAGCGGCCATGTCACCACATATTCCGATATCGCCCATGCCATCGGCAGCCCGCGCGCTGTGCGCGCCGTGGGAACCGCCGTGGGGCGCAACCCGGTCAGTTTCCTGATCCCGTGCCACCGGGCGATGCGCAAATCGGGGGGGCTTGGCGGCTATCACTGGGGCTTGCCGGTCAAGCGCGCGATGCTGGCCTGGGAGAGCGCGCGGGCCGAGGCCTGAGCACGCCCCGAAGCGTCAGACATGCGCGGATTGTTGCCGATTTCCCCCCGGTTTTCCTTGGGTCGCGGGACGGCATTGCCTATTCTGCCCCCAGACCCGGCCAATCGGGCAATCAAAATAAGGCTTCATTCATGATCCGAGCACGACATTCACTTCTTATTCTTGCCGGCACGTCCCTGCTGATGGCCACGGCCTGCACCGACCCGGCGATGGTCAATGGCAATGATCCGCGCCAGAAAACAAGGCAAGGCGCGATTCTGGGCGGCCTGTTGGGCGCGGGGCTTGGCGCCGCGGTCAGCGAAGACAAGGGCAAGGGCGCGATCATCGGCGGCGCGCTTGGCGCGGCGGGCGGCGCGGCCTATGGCAACATGCTGGACAAGCAGGAAGCGCAGCTGCGCCAGGAGCTGGACAACGACCGCATCCGCATCACCAATACCGGTGACCGCCTGATCGTGACGATGCCGCAGGACATCCTGTTCGACGTGGACAGCGCCTCGGTGCGTTCGGGTCTGCGCAACGACCTGATGACCGTGGCGGACAGCCTGCGCGATTATCCCGATTCGTCGGTGCAGGTGGTGGGCCATACCGACAACACCGGCGGGGCCTCCTATAACCAGCAGCTCTCGGAGCGGCGCGCCAATGCGGTGGCCGATGTGCTGATGCAGGGCGGCGTGCCCTTCGGGCGCATCCAGACCTTTGGCCGGGGCGAGAACCAGCCTATCGCGGACAACCTGACCGATTCCGGGCGCGCCCAGAACCGCCGGGTCGAGATCGTGATCCTGCCCAACGCGGCCTGATCGCGCGGCGCCACGGGCGCCCCAAGAACGGCAAAACCCCGGCAAGGTCCAGCCCTGCCGGGGTTTTTCATGTCCGGGCAGCGCCGGGGAATGCGCCAGATTACATGGCGTCGATCATCTCGGCCTGGCGCACGATCACCTCGGCCTGCTTGATCGAGGCGATATCCACAAGGCGGCCCTTGTAGGTGGTCGCGCCTTCGCCGCGCGCCTTGGCCTCGTCCATCGCCTTCAGGATTTCGCGGGCTTCCTGCACGGCCTCGGCGGACGGGGTGAATATCTCGTTCGCCAGCGCGATCTGCTTGGGATGGATCGCCCATTTGCCGACCATGCCCAGCGTCGCCGAGCGGCGCGCCTGTGCGCGGAAACCCTCATCGTCGGAAAAATCGCCGAACGGGCCATCGACCGGCAAAAGCCCATGCGTGCGGCAGGCGGCGACGATGGCGGTCTGCGCCCAATGCCAGGGATCGGCCCAGTATTTCTGCCCTTCGTGCAGCATGTAATAGCTCTCCTGCGTACCGCCGATACCGGTGGTCGCCATGCCCATCGAAGCGGCGAAATCCGCCGCGCCAAGGCTGAGCGCCTGCATCCGGGGGCTGGCGGCGGCGATCTCTTCGACATGGGCGATGCCGGCGGCGGATTCGATGATCGCCTCGAAGCTGATGCGCTTCTTGCGGCCCTTGGCGGCCTCGACCCCGGTGACAAGCGCATCGACGGCATAGATATCCGCCGCGCAGCCCGCCTTGGGGATCATGATCTGATCCAGCCGGTCGCCCGCCTGTTCCAGCAGGTCCACGACATCACGATACCAGAAGGGCGTATCCAGCCCGTTGATGCGCACCGACAGGGTTTTCTGCCCCCAGTCCACATCGTTGATCGCCTGGATCGTGTTGGCGCGCGCCGTGTCCTTGTCACCGGGCGAAACCGAATCCTCGAGGTCGATATTGATGACATCCGCCGCACTGGCAGCCATCTTCTCGAAGAGCTTGGTATTGGAGCCGGGGCCAAAGAGCTGGCAGCGGTTGGGACGGGCGGGGGCGGGCGGTTGCAGGCGGAAGCTCATAATGCGCGGCCTCTTGTCGAATGTTTCACTTTTGATCGGGCAACCGGTATAAAATTGCGCCCCTGCCCGCAACAGGTTTCTGCACAGCAGCATCGCGGAGGCGCGCGGGAGAGCAGGCCGTTTGCGTTTGGAGGAATATTCTGTAGAACGTGGCAAAGGCGGGATATTCTTGCGCGTTAGCGGTGATTTACTTTTATTTCCCACAGAACTTCGCGCCCTTGCTGTAGGAAAATCCCCCGAAACGTGATTCCCGAAAGGAGCCGTCATGATCGAGACCCCTTATTTGTTGTTCCTGGGCGATGCGCCCGACATGCTGGCCGCCAAGGTTGCCATCGGCATCCGGGACTGGCGCCCCGACAACGCCGTCGGCCAGCTGCGCCTGCCGGGCTGCGGCGCCGATCTGGGACTGAGCGACATGACCCTGGAAGAGGCCCGCGCCGCCGGTGCGAAAACCCTGGTGATCGGTGTCGCCAACCGGGGCGGCGTGATCTCGAAGGAATGGAAAAAGGTTCTGGTTGCCGCATTGGAGGAGGGTTTCGACCTGGCCGCGGGGCTGCATAACCTCTTGCGCAACGAACCCGACCTGGTGGCCGTAGCCGAGGCGACCGGGCGCAGCCTGCATGACGTGCGCGTGCCCGAGGTCGAGTATCCGATCGCCGATGGCACGAAACGCCGCGGCAAGCGCTGCCTGCCGGTGGGCACCGACTGTTCTGTCGGCAAGATGTATACGGCGATCGCCATGGAGCGCGAAATGCACGCGCGCAAGATGAAGGCGACGTTCCGCGCCACCGGGCAGACCGGCATCCTGATCACCGGTGACGGTGTCCCGCTGGACGCGGTGATCGCGGATTTCATGGCCGGGTCGATCGAATGGCTGACTCCCGACAATGACGAGGATCACTGGGACCTGATCGAAGGTCAGGGCAGCCTGTTCCATGTCTCTTATTCGGGTGTGACCATGGCGCTGATCCATGGCGGACAGCCCGATGCGCTGATCCTGTGCCACGAGCCGACGCGCGAGCACATGCGCGGCTTGCCGGATTACACGCCGCCCTCGCTCGAAGCGTTGCGCGACACCGCACTGCCGCTGGCGCGTATCGCCAATTCCGGCTGCGTCGTGGCCGGCGTGTCGGTGAACACCCAGCATATGAGCGAAGAGGACGCCAAGGCCTATCTGACCGAGATCGAAAGCAGCATGGCGCTGCCTGCGACCGACCCCTATCGGTTCGGGCCGGGCAAGCTGGTGGACGCGCTGGCTGCCCTGTGATCTGATCGTCCCGCCCGGCGGCACGATGCTGCGGCCGGGCAGATGAGTATTTGAAGAACGATGAAGGAGAAGAGCGTGGAGATATCGCTGACCCGAGATGTGTTCCGGCTGGCGCAGGTCTTCACGATCAGCCGCGGTTCGCGCAGCGAAGCGCAGGTGCTGACGGTGCATCTGAGCGATGGCGGCGTGAACGGCTGGGGCGAATGCGTGCCCTATGCCCGCTATGGCGAAACGCTGGACTCGGTGGCGGCCCAGATCGAGGGCCTGCCCGATACATTCGATCGCGCAAGGTTGCGGGAATTGCTGCCCGCCGGGGCGGCGCGCAACGCGGTGGATTGCGCGCTGTGGGATCTTGAGGCCAAGCGCGCGGGCAAGCGCGTGTGGGAGCTGGCCGGGCTGCCCGAACCCAAGCCCGAGATCACTGCCTATACCCTGTCGCTGGACACGCCCGACGCCATGCGCGAACAGGCGGCGAAACATGCGCATCGCCCGATTCTGAAGATCAAGCTGGGCACGCCCGACGACATGGAGCGCGTCGAGGCGGTGCGCGCGGGCGCGCCGAAATCGCGCATCATCGTGGATGCCAACGAGGGCTGGAGCGCCGATGTCTATGCCGAGTTGGCGCCGCATCTGGTGCGGCTTGGCGTGAGCCTTGTGGAACAGCCGCTGCCAGCAGGCGACGACGAGGCGCTGCGCGGAATCGACCGCCCCCTGCCGGTCTGCGCCGATGAATCCTGTCATGACCGCGAAAGCCTGCCTGGGCTCAAGGGCAAGTATGACGTGGTCAATATCAAGCTCGACAAGACCGGCGGGCTGACCGAGGCGCTGGCCCTGCGCAACGCCGCGAAAGCCGAAGGTTACAAGGTGATGGTGGGCTGCATGGTGGGCAGTTCGCTGGCAATGGCACCGGCTGTTCTGGTGGCACAGGGCGCTCTGGTAACGGATCTTGACGGGCCGCTGTTGTTGGCGGAAGACCGGGACGAGGGTTTGACGTTTGACGAGGCCGGGGTGCATCCGCCCAAGGCCGCATTGTGGGGATGAAGAACATGCGCACCGTATACCTGAATGGCGACTACCTGCCCGAGACCGAAGCCAGGGTCTCGATCTTTGACCGGGCCTTTCTGATGGCTGACGGGGTTTACGAGGTGACAAGTGTGCTGGGCGGCAAGCTGATTGATTTCGAGGGGCATCTGAAGCGCCTGGAACGGTCGCTCAATGAGCTCGACATGCAAAAGCCCGCAGGCTTCGACGACCTTCTGGAGATCCACCGGGAGCTGGTGCGCGTCAACGAGATCGGCGACGGGCTGGTCTATCTTCAGGTCACGCGAGGCAGCGATGGCGACCGCGATTTCGTCTTTCCCGATCCCGAGACCACGGCGCCGACACTGGTGCTTTTCACCCAATCCAAGCCCGGCCTTGCCAACAGCCCGCAAGCAGAAAAAGGCTTGAAGATCATCAGTATAGAAGACGTTCGCTGGGGCCGGCGCGATATCAAGACGGTGCAGCTTCTTTATCCGTCCATGGGCAAGATGATGGCCAAGAAAGCCGGTTGCGACGATGCCTGGATGATCGAGGACGGGCATGTCACCGAGGGCACCAGCAACAACGCCTATATCGTCAGGGGCAACCGGATTATCACCCGCGAACTGAGCAATGACATCCTGCACGGGATCACCCGCGCGGCGGTGCTGCGTTTCGCACGCGAGGCGCAGATGGAGGTCGAGGAACGCCCCTTCACCATCGAGGAAGCCAAGGATGCCGACGAGGCATTCGTGACCTCGGCCAGCGCCTTCGTGATGCCGGTGGTGGAGATCGACGGCGAGAGCCTTGGCGATGGAACGCCGGGCAAGGTGGCCAAAAGGCTGCGCGAAATCTATCTTGAGGAAAGCCTGAAAAAGGCGATCTGAGGTGCGCGGGAAGTGTACGAAACGTCCGTTTTGTACGGCGGTTTCGTACATGTTTC
>CAZMZS010000096.1:8268-10373 GCA_964570675.1 uncultured Roseovarius sp.
GGTTCAGCCGGGCTTGTCGGCGCTGCCCACGTTCTGCGCGAACGCCTGTTTGAATTCGGCCTGTTTCTCGGGGCTGGCCTCGGTCTGATGGCCGGCTTTCCAGTCATCATAGGGCATGCCGTAGAAAATCTCGCGGGCGTCCTCCTTGGACATGTCGATGCCGCGCGCATTGGCGGCTTCCTGATACCAGCGGCTGAGGCAGTTGCGGCAGAAACCGGTCAGGTTCATCATGTCGATATTCTGCACATCGGGGCGTTTTTCCATCAGGTGTTCGCGCAGGGTGCGAAAGGCGGCGGCCTCGAGTTCGATGCGGGTCTGGTCGTCCATGGTCGTCCTCCTTGGTGTCAGGTTTCAACATGCGTTCAAGGGCGCGCGCGTTCAAGGTGTCGGGGCGCCGTCAGAGACCGGCGCGGCGCGCGGCCTCTTGCAGGATCGGGGCAAGGCGGCGCGCCCATGCGGCCTGAGCGTCGCGGGTCCCGATAAGGTCGTTGCGCAATTCCAACAGCGTGTTGGGGCGCTCATGGGCGATCGCGTGGCGGGCGATGGCATCGCCGGGAAGATGGCCGCCGTAAGGTTCGTTCTCGCCGATGCAAAGATCCTGCTCGGCGTGCAGCAGATCGACCAGCGGGCGCGACAGGCGACGGTCGGCGGCATAGAGCACCCCCACATGCCAGGGCCGGGGCGGGCGCGCGCGAAGCTGGCGGGTGAAGCTGTGAACCGACACGATCACCGTGTCGGGCTGGCGCGCGGCCAGTTCCGACAAACCCGTGTGATAGGGGCGGTAGCAGCGGTTGAGGCGCAGTTGCAGCTCTTCGGGCCCGGCATGGCGGTTGCCGGGGATGATGGTGCCGTCATAGAGCTTCATCAGCAGGGTCGGGTCGTCCTCGCCCCGGTTGGGGTCGATCACGAGGCGCGAGAAATTCGACAGGATCGCCGGCGCATCCAGATGCCGCGCCAGTTCGCGCGCCACACCGGCGGCGCCCACATCATAGGCGATATGGCGGTTCATGTCGGCCTCGGGCAGGCCCAGCGTGCCGCCATTGACGAAGGGCGGCACGGTATTGGCCGCGTGGTCGCAGGTGATCAGCCAGCGGGAGGGGCGATCCGCGCCCTCGATGAAAAAGGGGTGATAGGTCATCGCTGTGTCATGTCCTTTGCGCACCCTCTAGGACAGATGAAAGAGGATGTGAATTGGGAATGGACGCCGCAGCACTGTTAGCGGTAACATATCAGCAACAGAGCAAACACGGGCCGCGCCATAACAGGCAGGCCATTGACAGGACGCGCCCGGGCGAAGACACCGGGCAGCGAATAAAGACAGGAACTCCCGGATGAAACGTCACCGCAACGTCAAGATCGTGGCCACGCTTGGCCCCGCCTCGTCGGATTACGAAACGATTCGCGCCCTGCATGAGGCGGGGGCGGATGTGTTCCGCCTGAACATGAGCCACGGCGTCCATGAAGAGATCGCAGAAAAGCACCGCATTATCCGCCAGGTCGAAGAAGAGCTGAACAGCCCGATCGCCATTCTGGCGGACCTCCAGGGGCCAAAGCTGAGGGTCGGCAGCTTCGCCAATGGCGAGGAAGAGCTGGTCGAGGGTGCGGCGTTCCGGTTGGATCTGGACGAGAGCGAGGGCGACGCCAGCCGCGTCTGCCTGCCCCATCCCGAGATCTTTGCCGCGCTCGAGCCGGGCGCGAGCCTGTTGGTCAATGACGGCAAGATCCGCCTCAAGGTGGTCGAATGCGGTGCCGATTTCGCGCAGACCGAGGTGGTCATCGGCGGCACCATTTCGAACCGCAAGGGGGTCAATGTGCCCGATGTCGTGCTGCCGCTGGCGGCGCTGTCGGAAAAGGACCGCAAAGATCTGGAATTCGTCTGCGAACTGGGCATCGACTGGCTGGCGCTGAGTTTCGTGCAGCGCGCCGAGGACGTGACCGAAGCACGCGAACTGGCGGCGGGCCGGGCCGCGATCCTGAGCAAGATCGAGAAACCCTCGGCGGTGACGCATTTCGATGCGATCCTTGAGGCCTCGGACGGGATCATGGTGGCGCGCGGCGATCTGGGGGTGGAGCTGCCGGTGCAGAACGTGCCGCCGATCCAGAAG
>CAZMZS010000097.1:0-10039 GCA_964570675.1 uncultured Roseovarius sp.
TTCGGCGCGGGTGCATAGCTCGTCGCCAAGCTCGCGCTCGAAGCCGTCGACCTCGCCCGCGTCATTGATGAAGTTCCACGGGGGGTAGGCGCCCTCGGTCCCGAGGCGGACGACGTCCTGCGCCATGGCCATGCCCGCCATCATGGCGAAGGCGGCGGTGGAAAGCATGAGTTTTTTCATGAGTGGTTTTCTCCCTTTGGTTGGTTGGTCTCAGGCGGCCATGGTGGAGCTGAGAAAGCCCCGCAGCCGCTCGGATTTCGGTGCGCCGAAGAGCGCGTCGGGCGCGCCCTCCTCCTCGATCAGGCCCTGATGCAGGAACACGACGTGGTCGCTGACATCGCGGGCCATGCTCATGTCGTGGGTGACGATCATCATGGTGCGGCCCTCATTGGCCAAGTCTTTGATAACACGTATTACTTCTTGTTCAAGCTCGGGGTCGAGGGCCGAGGTGGGCTCGTCGAAGAGGAGCGCCTCGGGCTCCATGCAGAGCGCGCGGGCGATGGCGGCGCGCTGTTGCTGACCACCCGAAAGCTGTGCTGGGTAGACGTCGCATTTGTCGCCGATGCCCACCTTGTCGAGATAGCCGCGCGCGGCGTGCTCGGCCTCGGCGCGGTCGCGGCCAAGAACGGTGACGGGGGCCTCCATCACGTTTTGCAGGATGGTCATATGCGCCCAGAGATTGAACTGCTGAAACACCATGGACAGGTTGGTGCGGATGCGCAGCACCTGTTTGAAATCGCCCGGATGCCGGTGCATCCCGCTGCCGCGCCATTTCACGGGCTCGCCCTTGAACAGGATATCGCCCTGCTGGCTGTCTTCCAGAAGGTTGGCGCAGCGCAGGATCGTCGATTTCCCCGAGCCCGACGAGCCGATCAGCGAGACCACGTCGCCGCTATGGGCGGTGATATCGACGCCCTTGATGACCTCAAGCGCGCCATAGGCTTTGTGGAGGTTGCGGATTTCGATGACCGGCGTGGGATCTGGCAAGGGCGGTATCCGTTGGTTTCAGTCAGGTCTGACCCGACAATAGGACGCAAAAAAACGCATGATGCAACTTGCAAAACGGCGGATGGGTGGGATTTGCGACCATATTGACGCCGGGTCAGCCCGTTTCGGAGGCGGGTGGCGGCGGATTGGGCACCGCGAGATAGGCGGCGGCGGGCAGGGGCAGCACAGCGCGCAGGCCGAGCGTTTCGCGATCCGCGGCATCGAGCGTCTCGATTGCGGCGTTGAGCGCGCGCAGAATGGGTGCCGGATCGTTCAGGGTGGCCGTGATATAGGGCAGGGCCGGGCTGGACGGGGTCTGCGCGATCACGCGCAGATCGGCGGCGAAGGCATCGTAGCGCAGGATCATGCGCCATGTCTGGGCGTCGATCGCGGCGATATCGGCGCGCCCTTGCGCGACTGCCTCGGCCGAGGCGCGGTGGCCGCCGGTGCGGATCGGGCCGGTAAAGGCGTATCCCTGTGCCGCCGCCATGTTTTGCGGTGCGGCCCAGCCGCTTTGGCTGAGCGCTTCGTTATAGGCGAAGCGCGCGCGGGCAAAGGCGCGCGCATCGGAGCGCGGATCGTTCCGGCGCACGACGAGGACGCTGCGATAATGCCCCGGCGGGCAGCCTTCAAGCCCGAAATCGGGCGTGCCGACAAGGGTGACATGGCCATGCAGGCGCGCGCGGTAAGGATAGCCGCAGGTCTGCGAAAGCAGAAGATCGGGGCTTCGCCAGTGCTGCCATGGATCGCCGCCGCGTGTCAGGGCGTCGGGGCCGTCGCCCAGTTGATCGCGGATCAAGTGCCAGAGCCGATCATGCGCCGCCGCCGTTTCGGGGCGGTCATACATCGGCAGGCTGGCGATCAAGGGCGCTGATCCACCCGCTGGCGGGCCTTGGCGCTGTCCATGTCCGACACGCCCAGAAGGTTCGAGACCAGCCGCACCAGCGCGTCTTCGTCCTGATCGCGCGCACCATCCGCAAGGGCCACATCCCAAAGCGCCTCGATCACGCCGACGCGGTCCTCATAGGGCACGGCGTCCTTGATGGCGCGGGTGAAGCGCACGGTGTCGGGGGCTTCGGATTCAAGCTGCTCGGCTTCCCCGCGCAAGGCTTCGGCCTCGTCCTTGTCGAGGCCGAAACGGGTCGAGATGATCCGGTCGATACGGATGATTTCTGTCGCGGCGTAATGGCTGTCGGAGCGCGCAAGGCGCACCAGAAGGGCAGTCAGGGCGCGGCGCGCATCGAGAGCATCGAGTTGTTCGGGGGCGGAGCCGGTGAGTCTGTTGATGAGATCTGCAAACATGCGACCGAATATAGGGGCTTGGCGCGTCCGCGCCAATGGCTATTGCGCCTCGGCGCGGATGCGGGCGCTGTCGCTATCGGAATCCGAAAGGCCAAGCGCCTCTTGGGCGGCATTGACCACGGCGAGTTCCTCGTCGCGGCGCACACCATCGGCAAGCACCACCTCCCACATTGCTTCCAGCGCGTCGATCCTGTCGGCATGGGGCACGGATTCGCGGATCAGATGGGCCAGGTTGGCGGTTTCGGTGGCGGCGACATGTTCCAGCTTTTCGCAGGTGGCGCGCATCTTGGCGGCCTCGATCGGGTTGAGGCCGTGCAGGCGTGACAGGAGGCGGTCGATCCGGCTGATTTCCTCGAAGCGGTAGCGATGGTCGGATTTCGCCACCCGCACCATCAGCGCGCCAAGCGCCAGCTTGGCGTCGGGTTCGGGCAGGGAGGGCGGGTGCGAGGGGGCAGCGAGCGCCGCAAGGAGTCGTGTGAACATTTCAGACCCCGGTGGCCCGCAAGGGCGCGGCCAGCGCAGTATCACGAATCATCGTAGTCCTTTCCCTCAGAACGCCATGGGCGCAGTCTGATAGAGGATATCGTCAAGAGCAATCCCGCCCGGATCGTCATTGGCAAGCGTGAATGCCGCAATATCGGCGATGTCGCCCGCGCGCCGGAACCCAAGTTCATTGACCCCGCCCGAAAGACGGCGGTGAATCTGGCCGAGGATATGCCCATCGGCGCGATAGAAGGTCAGCGTGACGGTGCCTTGCGGGCGGGCTTGCCCCAGCAGGCTGGGGTAATCGCTGTGGATGCGCAGGCCAATGGCGCGCTGGCCGTGATCGAACAGTACCGCCACCGCGCCTTCGCCGCGCGCCTTGAGAGCCGGAAAGCCCGCCGGCCCAAGCGCAAAGAGCGCGGTTGATCCAAATCCGCGATGATAGGCCAGCGACAGGCTGGCCCCCGGCGCGCCCGCGCGCACCGAAAGCGGCAATGCCGGCGTGCCTGCAAGGCGGTCATGAACAGGGCCGGAGACGCGCTGGCCCGCAAGCCGTTCGCCCAGCCATGCGCCGCCGTCTCGCATCGGCGCATCGAGGTTGATGCCCGGTTCAGCGCGCCGTGGGAGGGTCTCGAAATCAATGCGGGCATCGAGCTCCTGTTCCAGTTGCGCATAGGGCGCGGGCAGCAGGGCGGGCTCGGCCAGGGCGGCGCCTGGCAAGGATGCGAGAGCCGCAAGGCCCGCAAGGCAACACGCGAAAATCCGCCTGAACCGGAATGGCCGCATCTCGGTCACATTTGCTCCCTAGAAATTGCGATTTCTGAGGACAATCTAAACGCGACCGACGTCAAAGCAGAAGTGACTTCTGCGTTTGTGGAGCAAGGCATGGATTCCATCGCTGATTTCGACTGGAGCACGGGGACCGAGGACGAGCATCTCGAGATTGCCCGCAAGTCCAGCCCCGCAGAGCTGCGGGAGCTGGCGCGCAGCTATGACTGGAACATGCATCCCGAGCGGGTCATGGGCTTTGTCATGGCGCAGCGATGCATTGACCTGGGATCGGCGTTGACTGCATTTCTGAATGGCGGGCCGGAGCGGTTCAACTATCTGTCAAAGCGTCATGTCACCGATGAATATCAAGGGGTTGCGCGGCTTCTGGATAATATCTGCCTGCGGGTGAACAGCGGGTTCTACCTGGTCGATCCGGGCCGCGACGTGGCACAGCGCAAGCGGCTGGCGAAATGGATGAACTATCAGCGCGACGATCATGCCAAGGCCCGCAAGGGGCGGTATTTCCTTGATGAGGAGGTCGTGAATACGCTGCTTGACGATACGCTGCGGCTGGACCGTTCGCAGGAAACGGCGGTCTATGATCCGCCGTCGAGCCTGTTGAGCGATATTCTGAGCCCGCTGACCGGGCTGGGCGTATCCCGGCGCATCCTGCGTTACAAGAACGGCCGCTAGGGGCGGCGATTCGTGCCCTGGCATCGGACCAACCAACGCGAATAGCAGCCTTCAGGCCACTGCGTGACCGTCGGGCCGACGATCACGCCATGCAAGCGCGCGGGCTCATACCAGACGCGAGGTCGCCAGAGCGGCACGGATGAAATCGGCAAAGAGCGGATGGGGATCGAAGGGTTTCGATTTCAGTTCGGGGTGGAACTGCACGCCGATGAACCAGGGATGATCGCTCCATTCCACGATTTCGGGCAGGCGGCCATCGGGCGACATGCCTGAAAAGCACAGGCCGACAGCTTCCAGCTTTTCGCGATACTTGATGTCCACCTCATAGCGGTGGCGGTGGCGTTCATCGATCGCGGTCGTGCCATAGATTTCGGCGACACGGGTGCCTTCCTTCAGCGTGGCGTCATAGGCGCCAAGGCGCATGGTGCCGCCCTTGTCGTCGCTGACCTTGCGCTTGACCTTTTCGTTGCCCTGCACCCATTCCTTGAGGTGGTAGACCACCGGCGTGAACCGCTTTTTACCGGCCTCGTGATCGAACTCCTCGGAGCCGGCATCCTGCAACCCGGCGAGGTTGCGCGCTGCCTCGATCACCGCCATCTGCATGCCGAGGCAGATGCCCATATAGGGGATCTTGCGCTCGCGGGCGAACTGGGCGGCCTTGATCTTGCCCTCGGTGCCGCGCTCGCCAAAGCCGCCGGGCACGAGGATCGCGTGGAAACCCTCAAGGTGGGGGGCGGGGTCTTCGGTGTCGAAGATCTCGGCATCGACCCATTCGACGCGCACCCGCACGCGGTTGGCCATGCCGCCATGGGTCAGGGCCTCCTTGATGGATTTATAGGCATCCTCGAGCTGGGTATATTTGCCGACGATGGCGACATTGACCTCGCCATCGGTGTTGTGGATGCGGTCCGAGACATCCTGCCAGGTGCGCAGGTCGGGCTTGGGCGCGGGCGAGATTTCAAAGGCATCGAGCACCGCCTGGTCCAGCCCCTCGCGGTGATAGGCCAGCGGCGCCTCGTAGATCGAACCCAGATCATAGGCGGCGACCACGTCCTCCTTGCGCACATTACAGAACAGCGCGATCTTCTCGCGTTCCTTCTCGGGGATGGGCTGTTCGGAGCGGCAGACAAGGATATCTGGCGCGATGCCGATGGATTGCAGTTCCTTGACCGAGTGCTGCGTCGGCTTGGTCTTGAGCTCGCCGCTGGCCGCCAGATAGGGCAGCAGCGTCAGGTGCATGAAGATGCAATTTCCGCGCGGGCGGTCATGGCCGAACTGGCGGATCGCTTCGAAAAAGGGCAGCCCCTCGATGTCGCCGACCGTGCCGCCGATCTCGCAGAGCATGAAATCGACCTCGTCATCGCCGATGGCGAGCCAGTCCTTGATCTCGTTGGTGACATGGGGAACCACCTGGATCGTCTTGCCCAGGTAATCGCCGCGGCGCTCCTTTTCGAGCACGTTGGAATAGATGCGCCCCGAACTGACCGAGTCGCTCATCCGTGCGGGAACACCGGTGAAGCGTTCGTAATGGCCAAGGTCGAGATCGGTTTCCGCACCGTCATCGGTGACGAAGACCTCGCCATGCTCGAAAGGCGACATCGTGCCGGGATCGACGTTGAGATAGGGGTCAAGCTTGCGCAGCCGCACCGAAAAGCCGCGCGCCTGCAACAGCGCACCGAGCGCAGCCGAGGCAAGGCCCTTGCCCAGCGAAGAAACGACGCCGCCCGTAATGAAAATATACCGTGCCATGCGCTGGCAATCCCCCGTGATTTGAAGCCTGATATCAGGCCGTTTCCAAGCCCAGTCCGGCCCGATTCGGCCGCGGCATCACGGGACTCAAGACATAAAGGATTCGCGCAACATGCGCAAGGCGACCGCAAGATGCTGTTGCGGTCGCTTTTGCACCCTCAATCGCTAGTGTCAGTCTGCGGTCGGTGTCAGCGGCGCGGTGTCATCCGCCGAGGGCGGCAACAGATCCTCGCCGGTGCCGGGCAGGGCGGGTTCGGGCGCTTCCTCGCGTGCGGGTGCGTCCATGATCCGGTCAAGCACCGAGGACCCGGCGCCCTTTTGCGCCGCCAGAATGGTCAGCGTCAGCGAGGTCGCGATGAAGGCCGCCGCCAGAATCCAGGTCAGCTTGCCAAGCGCCGTGGCCGCCGCGCGCCCGCTCATGGCACCGCCGCCGCCACCGCCGCCCATGCCCAGGCCACCGCCTTCCGAGCGCTGCAAAAGCACGACGCCGATCAGTGTGAGGGCGAGAAGCAGATGGATGATGAGAACGACGTTTTCCATGTCGGGCGGCCTTTTTCGGATGCGTGTGGCGTCTCGCGCGGTATCTATGCAATTCCGGCGGTCCCCGCAACCCGGCATTCGAAACCGGGCGACGCGCCCGCGCTTGCGGCGAATTAGCGGTTTCGCGTCGCGGCGCGGGCCGGTATACGGGCGCGGGCCGCTGCGGCGCGCCCTTGAAACGACCAGTATTCCTGCGAGAGGATCATCATGGCAAATGTCGTCGTCGTTGGCGCCCAGTGGGGCGACGAGGGAAAAGGCAAGATCGTCGATTGGCTGAGCGAGCGCGCCGATGTGATCGCGCGCTTTCAGGGTGGGCATAATGCCGGGCATACGCTGGTGATCGACGGCAAGGTCTACAAGCTCAATGCGCTGCCCTCGGGCGTGGTGCGCGGCGGCAAGCTCAGCGTGATCGGCAATGGCGTGGTGCTGGACCCCTGGCATCTGGTTAACGAGATCGCCTCGATCCGCGATCAGGGCGTCGATATCTCGCCCGAGACGCTGATGATCGCCGAGAACACGCCGCTCATTCTGCCGATCCATGGCGAACTCGATCGCGCCCGCGAGGAGGCCGCTTCAAAGGGCACCAAGATCGGGACCACCGGGCGGGGCATCGGCCCGGCCTATGAGGACAAGGTGGGGCGGCGCTCGGTGCGGGTGGCGGATCTGTCGGACGATGCCACGCTCGAGGCGCGGGTTGACCGGGCGCTCCAACATCACGACCCGCTGCGCCGTGGGCTCGGGATCGCGCCGGTGGACCGCGACGGGCTGATTGCGCAGCTACGCGAGATCGCGCCGCAGATCCTGCCCTTCGCGGCACCTGTCTGGAAGGTGCTGGGCGAGCGGCGCAAATCCGGTCAGCGCATCCTTTTCGAAGGGGCGCAGGGCGCGCTTCTGGATATCGATTTCGGGACCTACCCGTTTGTCACCTCCTCGAACGTGATCGCCGGTCAGGCGGCGACGGGCGTGGGCATGGGGCCGGGCTCGATCGATTACGTGCTGGGCATCGTCAAGGCCTATACGACCCGCGTTGGCGAGGGGCCGTTCCCGACCGAGCTCGATGACGCGGACGGCAACCGGCTGGGTACGCGCGGTCATGAATTCGGCACCGTGACCGGGCGCAAGCGGCGCTGCGGCTGGTTCGATGCGGCGCTGGTGCGCCAGACCTGCGCGACCAGCGGGGTGAACGGTATTTCGCTGACCAAGCTCGATGTGCTGGACGGGTTCGAGACGCTGAAGATCTGCGTCGGCTACGACCTTGACGGCAACCATCTTGATTACCTGCCCACCGCCGGCGATCAGCAGGCCCGCTGCACACCCATCTACGAAGAGATGCCGGGCTGGAGCGAATCGACCGAAGGCGCGCGCAGCTGGGCCGATCTGCCCGCCAATGCGATCAAATACGTGCGCCGCGTCGAGGAGCTGATCGACTGTCCGGTGGCGCTTCTTTCGACCTCGCCCGAGCGCGAGGACACGATCCTCGTCACCGATCCCTTCGCCGATTGATGGAGGCGCGCCCATGGCACTGAGTTACAAGGCGCGCCGCCGCTGGGCGCTGGTGATCCTGCTGATCGGCCTGCCGCTTTACATCGTGCTGGCGGTCAACCTCGTCGATCTCTTCGAGCGCCCGCCGATTTGGCTGGAATTCTTGATCTTCGTGGCGCTGGGCGTGGTCTGGATCCTGCCCTTCAAATTCATCTTCCTCGGAATCGGTCAGGCCGATCCCGACGCGGATGACGATGACACGCAGTCCTGATCATCGCCCTGCCCGGGGCTTTCATCGTTCCATAAATACTCAAAATCGCGGCGTTGGCCGCGGGCAATGTCCTCAGAGCATATGCCCCGACTTCGCCGCCTTGGTCGCCAGATAGTCGCGGTTATGCGGGTTCTCGCCCACTTTCAGCGGCACGCGTTCGGTTACGTTGATCCCGCAATCTTCCATCATGGCGATCTTGCCGGGGTTGTTGGTCAGCAGGCGCACCGATGAGAACCCCATCCGCTTGAGAATATCGGCGCCGATGCGGAAATCGCGCTCGTCATCCTCGAATCCCAGCCTGTGATTGGCCTCGACCGTGTCGAAGCCCTGGTCCTGAAGGCTGTAGGCGCGCATCTTGTTGGCCAGCCCGATGCCGCGCCCCTCCTGGTTGAGATAGAGCAGAACGCCCGCGCCCGTCGCGCCCATCTGCGCAAGCGCACCGCGCAGCTGCGGGCCGCAATCGCATTTGAGGCTGCCCATCAGGTCGCCGGTGAAACAGGCCGAATGCAGCCGCGCCAGTACCGGCACGTCGCGCCGGGGCTGGCCGATCTCGATGGCGTAATGCTCTTCGCCGCCATCTTCGGGGCGAAAGATGTGCAGCCGCCCGGCTTCGGACACCTCGAGCGGCAGGCGGGCGCTGACCACGGGGTGCAGCGGGCTGGTTTCGGCAATGAGCGCGCGGGCCTCGGTGGCGGGCACCGCCGTCAGGCGGTGGCGCGCGGCAAAGGTTTCGGGCGCATCGAGTTCAAGCAGCAGCGCGGCGGGCAGGAGGCGCGCCGATTTGACCAGTTCCAGCGCCAGCCGGTGGGGATCGGCCGTGCCGTCGCGCACCGTCAGAAGCGGGCCTTTCATCGGCGTCTTGAGATCATCCGCCGGGTCCGCCACGCCAAGCACCCAGGCCAGCGTGGCATCAGGGGGCAGGGCGACGCGGGCGATATCGCCGTCATAGGCGCGTGCTTTCAACGTGGCGGCGCGGCGCGCGCTGATCGCCAGAACCGGCTGCCCGCCAAGCGCGCGCAGATCGGCGAGGCGCTGCAAATCCAGCGTCTCGGCCGCCAGCACCAGCGCCGCCCCTTGCGCGGTTTCCAGTACCACGGGCACGCCCATGCGCAGATCGGCGCGGGCGCGGGCAAGCGTTTCTGTCAGGTCTGGTGCGAGAGTCATGCCGGAGTCCGTTTGTTATTTTGTAACATGTAGCGTCTTTTGAAACGAATTGAAATATTTGCTCGCAGCCTAACACGTGCACGTGAAGCGAGTGTTGCAAATCTTGCCGAATGACCCGCCGTGGCGCATCTGTTGTGAAACAGCACAAGGAATTTGCCATGGGACAGTTAAAGAAAATCCTTCTGGTGGACGATGACGAGGATCTGCGCGAGGCACTCAGCGAGCAGCTGGTGATGACCGAGGATTTCGACGTTTTCGAGGCGGGCAACGGGGCCGAGGCGATGACGCGGGCGCGCGACGGGATTTATGATCTTGTCATTCTCGATGTGGGGCTGCCCGACACGGATGGGCGCGAGCTCTGCCGGCTCATGCGCAAGCAGGGCGTCAAGGCGCCGATCATGATGCTGACCGGGCATGATGGCGATGCCGACACGATCCTGGGGCTGGATGCGGGCGCGAATGATTACGTCTCGAAGCCCTTCAAGTTCCCGGTGCTTCTGGCGCGTATCCGCGCACAGCTGCGCCAGCATGAGCAATCCGAAGACGCGGTGTTCCAGCTTGGGCCGTATACGTTCAAGCCCTCGATGAAGATGCTGA
>CAZMZS010000098.1:0-9998 GCA_964570675.1 uncultured Roseovarius sp.
ACATTCAAGCACCGCCAGACCACGGCGAACCAAGTACGCTTTACCACCGTACCGCTGAGCGAGATGGAAACCCGCATCCTGAACGCGGGCGGGCGGGCGCTTGAGATCGAAAAGCGGCTCTATGACAGCCTGAAAGCAGCTATTCTGGAGCAATCCGCCGGGGTTTCACAGGCCGCGCGGGCGCTGGCGGAACTGGACCTTGCGACCGCGCTGGCCGATCTGGCGCGCGGCGAGGATTGGTGCCGCCCCAAAGTGGATGACAGCCGCGCACTGGAAATCGAGGCGGGGCGGCATCCCGTCGTGGAACAGGCGCTGCGCCGTGACGGCGCACCCTTTATCGCCAATGACTGCCATCTGGGCGGCGAAAGTGACATCTGGCTGCTGACCGGGCCGAACATGGCTGGTAAATCCACGTTCCTGCGCCAGAACGCATTGATCGCGCTGTTGGCGCAGGCGGGCAGTTTCGTGCCAGCGCGCAAGGCCCATATCGGCATGGTCAGCCAGTTGTTCAGCCGGGTCGGGGCATCGGACGATCTGGCGCGGGGGCGATCCACCTTTATGGTCGAGATGGTGGAAACCGCCGCGATCCTCAATCAGGCGGACGATCATGCGCTGGTGATCCTGGACGAGATCGGGCGCGGCACGGCCACATATGACGGGTTGTCGATTGCCTGGGCGACGCTGGAACATCTGCACGGGGTCAATGGATCAAGGGCGCTGTTCGCGACGCATTACCACGAACTGACCAATCTGAGCGACAAGCTGGAACGGGTTGATAACGCCACTGTCAGCGTCAAGGAACATGACGGCGAGGTGATTTTCCTGCATGAGGTGCGGCGCGGTGCGGCCGATCGCAGTTACGGCGTGCAGGTTGCCAAGCTTGCAGGGCTGCCCGATGCGGTGGTCGAGCGCGCGCGGGTCGTTCTGGATGCGCTGGAAAAGGGCGAGCGCGAGGGCGGCACCGCGCAAAAGGCGCTGATCGACGATCTGCCGCTGTTTTCCGCGACCCCGCCGCCGCCTGCGCCACGGCCAGCGCCGCCTGCGTCCGGGGTTGAAGAGCGGTTGACGGATATCTTGCCGGATGAATTGACCCCGCGCGAGGCGTTGGATCTGATCTATGAGTTGAAGGCGTTGACGCGGGAATAGTGCGGGATGAATGGTTTTCGGGTGTGTTCGGGTCGAAAGCGGAGGTAAGCCGGGCAGGGTGCCCGGCCTACGGGTGGATCAGCCGCGGTTCGATGAAACCCCGACCTGCGCGGGGCGCAGGATGCGGTCATGCAGCAGGAAGCCTTCGGTCGAAACCTGGATGATCTCGCCTGCCTTGGTGCCGGGCACGGGGGCTTCGAACATGGCTTCGTGATGCTGGGGGTCGAACTTGTCACCCACCGCGGGTGAAATCCGCGTGATGCCATGCTTGGCGAATACGTTGAGCAATTCACGCATGGTCAGCTCGATCCCTTCGATCAGGGCGGCGGAGACTTCTTTTTGTTCTTCGGTCGCGGCCTCGAGCGCGCGTTTCATGTTGTCATAAACGGGCAGCATGTCGCGCGACAGCTTGGAGCCGCCGTAATTCTCGGCCTCACGGCGGTCTTTCTCGGAGCGTTTGCGCGCGTTTTCGGCATCGGCCAGGGCGCGCATGAACTTGTCATGCAGCTCGGCACGTTCGGCGCGCAGCGATTCAAGCTCGGCCTCGGTTTCGGAAATCTCCTGCTCGGCAAGAGCGTGCTCCTCGGCCTCGGCATCTTCGATATCGTCAAGAAAGTCGTCGTTCTTCGGCTCTGCCATGTCTCACCTCTAGCTACGGTCCGCGATCAGCTTGCCAACCAGTTGCGCCGTGTAGTCCACGATCGGCACGATGCGTCCATAATTCAGGCGGGTGGGGCCAATGACGCCCACCGCACCAATGATCTTTCGGTCTGCGTTCATATATGGAGACACCACCAGAGAGGAACCCGAAAGTGAGAAAAGTTTGTTCTCGGAGCCGATAAAAATGCGCACACCGTCGCCTTCATCGGCCAGTTCCAGGAATTCGGCGATGTCGCGCTTGCGTTCAAGGTCGTCAAACAGCGTGCGAATGCGCTCGAAATCCTCCTGCTCTGTGCTGCTTTCCAGCAGATTCGCCTGTCCGCGCACGATCAGGCGCTCATAGCTGTCGCCGTCGCCATCCCAGACGGCCAGCCCGCTTTCCACGAGATCCTGCGCCAGCGTGTCGATTTCCTGGCGCCGCTCGGTGATCTGGCTGGCGATGACGCGCTGCAATTCGCTGAGCGTGCGGCCCTCGGCCAAGGCGTTGAGGAAATTGGCCGCCTCGCGCATCGAACTGGGCGTTTGGCCCGGCGGCGGCGTGAAGATGCGGTTCTCGACATGGCCGTCGCCAAAGACCAGCACCACCAGTGCGCGGTCATGGGCGAGGCTGACGAATTCGATATGCTTGATCGGGGCCTCGTGTTTGGGCGCGAGCACAAGGGATGCGCCCTGCGTGACGCCCGACAGGGCCGAGCCGATGCGGTCAAGCATGCCGGTCACGTCCTGTGAGTTGCTGCCAAGGGTCGCGTCGATCATCTTGCGGTCGGTGTTCTGAAGGTCGCCCACCTCGAGCAAGCCATCGACGAACATGCGCAGCCCTTCCTGCGTGGGCACGCGCCCGGCGCTGACATGGGGGCTTTCCAGAAGCCCCAGATATTCGAGGTCCTGCATCACGTTGCGGATCGTTGCCGCGCTGACCTTTTCGCTGAGGTCGCGGGTCAGGGTGCGCGACCCGATGGGCGCGCCGGACAGCAGATAGGATTCGACCACGCGGCGAAACACTTCGCGCGAGCGTTCGTTCATCTCTTCGAGTATCTTTCCGCTGTCGGTCATGTCTCGGGCTGTCTGCTCTGATCTGCCATTAAAGGCGGGCGGTGGAAAAGGTCAATCGGGGTTGCTATCTGGTTGGCGCGGGCTGTATCCCCGGCTTTGGTTCATAAAGGAAAGACATCATGCGGCCTTCGGGTAGAGATTTAAGTGAAATGCGCGCTGTTTCAATCGATACGGGCGTCACGAAACATGCTGAAGGGTCCTGCATGATCCGCATGGGTGATACCCATGTTCTGTGCACAGCCAGCCTGGAAGACCGGGTGCCGCCGTTCATCAAGGGTTCGGGCCTTGGCTGGGTGACGGCGGAATACGGGATGCTGCCGCGCTCGACCTCGTCGCGGATGCGGCGCGAGGCGACCGCGGGCAAGCAAGGCGGGCGCACCGTGGAAATTCAGCGCCTGATCGGGCGGTCTCTGCGCGCGGGCGTCGACCGGGTGGCTTTGGGAGAGCGGCAGATCACGGTGGATTGCGATGTGATCCAGGCCGATGGCGGGACGCGTTGCGCGTCGATCACGGGCGGCTGGATCGCGCTGCGGCTGGCGGTGAACAAGCTGCTGAAGCTCGGCGACATCATCAGCGATCCGCTGGTCGATCCGGTCGCGGCGGTGTCCTGCGGCATCTATGCCGGGCAGCCGGTGCTGGATCTTGATTACCCCGAGGACAGCGAGGCCGGCGTTGATGGCAATTTCATCATGACCGGATCGGGCCAGTTGATCGAGGTTCAAATGAGCGCCGAGGGCGCGACCTATAGCCGAGAGCAGATGAACCAACTGATGGACCTGGCCGAGAAAGGCGTGGGTGAGCTGGTATCGGCGCAAAAGGCGGCCGTGAATGCGTAAGTTCGATGGCGATACCCTGCTGGTGGCGACGCATAACGCGGGCAAACTGGAAGAGATCGCCAACCTGATCGCGCCCTTCGGCGTGACGGTGGTGGGCGCCGCCGAAAAGGGCCTGAGCGAGCCCGAGGAAACCGAGACGAGCTTCGTCGGGAATGCCCGGATCAAGGCCCATGCGGCCGCCAGTGCCACCGGTTTGCCCGCGCTTTCGGATGATTCGGGGATAGAGATCGACGCGCTTGACGGTGCGCCGGGGGTGTTTACCGCCAATTGGGCGGAAACCGGCAATGGGCGCGATTTCATCATGGCAATGGGCAAGGCGCATGACCGCTTGCTGGAAAGCGGCGCGCCACAGCCCTGGCGCGCGCGGTTCTGCTGCACGCTGGTTCTGGCTTGGCCGGATGGCCATGACGAGGTGTTCCCCGGTATTGTCGAAGGGCGGATCGTCTGGCCAATGCGCGGCCATGAAGGGCACGGATACGACCCGATCTTCCAGCCCGAGGGCTATGAGCAGACATTCGGCGAGATGGATCGCTGGGAAAAGAACCGCATCAGCCACCGCGCCGATGCCTTTGCCAAGCTGGTTCAGGGCTGTTTTGGCTGAGGATTGGCAACAGGGGGGCTTTGGCCTTTATATCCACTGGCCATTTTGCGAGGCCAAGTGCCCCTATTGCGATTTCAACAGCCATGTGCGCCGGGATATCGACCAATCCCGCTGGCTCAGAGCCTATTTATCCGAGATTGACCGATATGCCGCCCTGTTGCCGGAGCGGGTGCTGAACACGGTGTTTTTCGGGGGCGGCACGCCCAGCCTTATGGACCCGGAGGTGGTCGGCGCGATCCTTGAACGGGTGCAGCGGGCCTGGCCGGTGGCGAATGATCTGGAGGTGACGCTGGAGGCGAATCCCGGTTCGGTCGAGGCGGGACGGTTTCGCGGCTATGCCGATGCCGGAGTTTCGCGCGTGTCGATGGGCATTCAGGCGCTGAATGATACGGATTTGCGGCGTCTTGGGCGCATTCACAGCCACGCCGAAGCAATACAAGCCTTTGATATTGCTAGAAAAAACTTTGATCGCGTGAGCTTTGACCTGATCTATGCGCGTCAGGATCAGAGCTTGCGCGATTGGCAGGCGGAGTTGCGCGAGGCGCTGGCGATGGCGGTCGATCATCTGTCACTATACCAATTGACCATAGAACCGGGCACGGCCTTTGGCGACCGTTTTGCCAAAGGCGGGCTGCGGGGCTTGCCCGAGGACGACCTGAGCGCCGATATGTATGACGCCACCCAAGAGCTGTGCGAAGCGGCCGGGATGAGCGCTTATGAGGTCTCGAATCATGCCCGGCCGGGCGCTGAATCACGTCATAACCGGATATATTGGCGCTATGGCGATTATGCCGGGATCGGGCCGGGCGCCCATGGGCGCATCACATCGGAGGGCATGCGCCAAGCCACCGAGACCTGGTCGAACCCGGAAAAATGGCTGGACGCCGTTGGACGAGGTTGCGCCGAAAAGGCGCAGGCAGGCATTTCGCCCGCCGATCAGGCCGATGAATACCTTATGATGGGGTTGCGGCTGCGTGAAGGAATCGACCTTGATCGCCACGCCGCGTTGGCGGGCAAGCCGCTGGCAGAAGAGCGGCTGGATGAATTGCGAGATCTTGGAATGATCGAAACCGATACACGGCATCTGCGCGCCACAGCCAAGGGCCGGCCAGTGCTGAACGCGATTATCCGCGCCCTGATCGGGGGTTAGGGTGCGGACGCTTTGGGCCGTTTTGGGCTTGATCAGTGTCGCATTGGGCATGGTCGGCGCGGTGCTGCCGCTTTTGCCGACGGTACCCTTCATGCTGTTGGGTGCCTATTGCTTTTCACGGTCTTCCGAGCGGCTGCATAATTGGCTGATCAGCCATCCGCGCTTTGGACCGTCCATCGTCGATTGGCACGAACGCGGCGCGATCAACCCTCGGGTCAAGCGTGTCTCGACCATCGCTGTTGTGGCGGTGTTCGGGATTTCGCTGATGATCGGGCTCAAACCGCTGCTCTTGGGGATTCAAGGCGCGGTTCTGGCGTGCGTGATGCTGTTTATATGGACTAGGCCGAGCTACTGACGCTGAGAATGCGACACAAGGTGTCAAGTTCATCGAGTGACTCGTAGCTGATGGTGATCTGGCCTTTTTCCTGGCCCGGCTTGTGGTTGAGCGCGACTTTCATGCCAAGATTGGCCGACAGGTCACCTTCGAGCGCTTTGGTGTCGGCGTCTTTCTCGGGGTTCTGCCGCTGCTTGGGCTTGGCGCCATCGGAAAAGATGTTGCCGACGGGCTTTTTGGCCAACTTCTCGGTTTCGCGCACCGACAGGCCCTTTTTGATGACCTCGCGCGCCAACGCGGCGGGATCGTCGGCAGTAATCAGCGCGCGGGCGTGGCCCGAGGACAGCTTCCCGTCGCGCAGATAGGTCTGCACCTCGTCGGGCAGCGTCAGGAGGCGCACGGAATTCGCGATATGACTGCGGCTTTTGCCAAGAACGTCAGACAGTTTTTCCTGCGTGTGGCCGAATTTATCCATCAGCTGGCTGTAACCGGCGGCTTCCTCGACCGGGTTCAGGTCAGCGCGCTGGATGTTTTCGATAATGGCGACTTCCAGCACCTCGGTATCGTCAAAATCGCGCACAAGAACGGGAATCTCGTGCAGTTTGGCCATCTGTGCGGCGCGCCAGCGGCGTTCACCGGCAACGATTTCAAAGGAGTCGGGCTTGCCGGGGGCGGGACGCACGATCAGGGGCTGGATGATGCCCTTTTCCTTGATCGAATTCGCCAGATCCTCGAGCTGCTGCTTGTCAAAGCTGCGGCGCGGCTGATCGGGGTTCGGATTGATCTTTTCGATCGGCACGCTGCGATCGGCGGGCTTGGGGGCCTCGCCAGTGGTGGCGGTGTCGTCATTAACGTCAGCCATCAGGGCGGACAGCCCACGGCCAAGGCCGCGTTGTTTGCTTTTCTTGTCGGCCATCGGAGGCTCCTTTATGCGGCTGCCCGCGATTGGTTGGACATCAATTCCCTGGCCAGATCACGATAGGCCAGTGCGCCCTTTGAAGTGGAATCATATTGCAGCACGGGCAGGGAATAAGACGGGGCCTCGCTGACCCGGACATTGCGGGGAATGCGCGTATTGAACACCATCGGGCCAAGATTGTCGCGGGCATCCTGTTCGACCTGGGCCGATAGGTTGTTGCGCGAATCGAACATGGTGAGGACGATGCCCTCGATGCGCAGGCCCGGATTGGCGGATTGGCGGACCTCGCGGATGGTCAGCATGAGCTGCGAGAGCCCCTCAAGCGCGAAAAACTCGCTTTGCAGCGGCACCAGCACGGAATGCGCGGCGACCATGGCGTTCACGGTCAGAAGATTGAGCGAGGGCGGGCAGTCGATCAGGATATAATCCAGCCCGTATACGTCCATCGCGTTCTGGCGCAGGGCATCATGGAGCAGAAAGCTGCGCTTTTCATTGGCGATCAGCTCCATATCGGCCGAACTGAGATCCACGGTTGCCGGCACGATCAGAAGGTTTTCGAGCGCTGTTTCGCGGACGACCTCGTTCAGCTCGATTTCTTCAAGCAGTAGCTCATATGTGGTATATTCGCGCTCGGAGGGCGCAATACCTAGTCCGGTGGAGGCATTGCCTTGGGGGTCCAGATCGACGATCAGAACCTTCTGCCCCGCTTCGGCCAGGGCGGCGCCCAGGTTGATGGTGGTCGTCGTCTTGCCGACGCCGCCCTTCTGGTTGGCGACAGCGATGATCTTGGGACCGCGCGGGCGGGTAGGATCAGACACGGGCGACTCCTGTAATGGTCAGAATGACGGGGCCTGTTTCGGTTTCGCTTGTAGCAAGTTGGTGGCTGAAGTTCCATGTTCTTTGCGCCGCGGCCAGCTCTTTCTGCCAGGATTCGCCCTTGGGAAAGATCGCGGTGCCGCCGCTGCGCAAATGGCGGGCGGAAAATTCCAGGAGACCGTTGAGATCGGTCAGCGCACGGGCCGAGATCACATCAGCCTCGAGCGGCGAAGTTTCCTCGATCCGGGCATTCACGACCTTTGCAGGCGCGCCGGTTTCGCGAATCACGGTGCGGAGGAAGGTGCATTTGCGCGAATCGCTTTCCACCAGCGTGACGCGGGCGGGGGATTGGTGCTCCATCGCCATGATCGCGATCACGAGGCCCGGGAACCCGCCGCCGGACCCGAGATCGGCCCAATGCGTAACCGGATGTGGCGCGAGGCGGTAAATCTGGGCGGAATCGATGAAATGCCGGGTCCAGAGGTCATCGAGAGTGGAGCGGGCAACGAGATTGATCTTTTGCGTCCACTTGCGCAGCAGCGCCTCGTAGGCCTTCAGCCGCTCGATTGTTTCACGTGAAACATCCAGCCCCGCGCCGCCGTTCATGCGGATTTCTCGCGCCGGGCCATGCGGAGCCGCGCGAGGATAAGCGTAAGCGCTGCCGGGGTCATCCCGTCGATACGCCCAGCCTGCGCCAGATTGGCGGGGCGGGCGGCGGAAAGTTTGGCTTTCAACTCGTTTGACAGCCCATCGACCGCCTGGAAATCGAAATCGGTGGGGATGTCTTGCGCCTCGTCACGCTTCATCATCTCAACATCGCGCTCCTGGCGGGCGATGTAATTGGCGTAGAGCGCATCCTTTTCAAGCTGCGCACGCGAGAGCGGGTCAACATCCGCAAGCGTCGCGTCGAGTTCGATCAAGCGCGAGAAGTCGATGTCGGGGAAGGCAAGAAGCTGGAAGCCCGTGCGGCGGGAGCCGTCCTGATTGACCTTGAGGCCGATATTCACCAATTGGCGCGGCGTGTAGCTTTGGGATTCCAGGCGCGCGCGGGCGGCGCTCAGCCGGTCCATCTTGCCTTCAAAGGCGCGCTCACGCGCGGAGCTGACGCAGCCAAGGGCGATCCCAATCGGCGTCAGGCGTTGATCGGCGTTATCGGCGCGCAGCGACAGGCGGAACTCGGCACGCGAGGTGAACATGCGGTAAGGCTCGCTGACACCACGGGTGATGAGATCGTCGATCATCACGCCGATATAGCTGTCGGAGCGGCTGAACATGGCCGGATCGCGACCCTTGACCGCCAGTGCCGCGTTCAGGCCGGCCACAAGCCCCTGTGCGGCCGCCTCTTCGTAGCCGGTCGTACCGTTGATCTGACCGGCCAGATAAAGCCCCGGCACAGATTTGACGGCGAGGGTGGCATCCAGGGCGCGCGGATCGACGTAATCATATTCGATGGCGTAGCCCGGTTGCAGGATCACGGCATCTTCAAGCCCACGGATGGAGCGCACATAATCATGCTGCACCTCTTCGGGCAGCGACGTGGAAATCCCATTTGGATAGACCACGTTGTCCGAAAGGCTTTCGGGTTCAAGGAATATCTGGTGCGAGGTCTTATCGGCAAATCGCACGATCTTGTCTTCGATCGAGGGGCAGTAGCGCGGGCCGATTCCGTCGATATGTCCCCCATACATCGCCGAGCGATCAAGGTTATCGCGGATGATCTGATGGGTTTTCTCGTTGGTGTGGGTGATCCCACAAGAGACCTGACGCGCAGATACGCCAGCAGACATGAAGGAAAACAACACCGGGTCGTCGTCGCCGGGCTGTTCCTCGAGGGTGTCCCAGGAGATGGTGGCGCCGTCAAGGCGCGGGGGCGTGCCGGTCTTGAGGCGGCCAAGATCCAGATCAAAGGAATCGATCCGTTCAGCCAGTTTGATCGAGGGCTTGTCGCCCATGCGGCCACCGGGGCGGGAAACGTCGCCGATATGAATGACCCCGCGCAGGAAGGTGCCCGTAGTCAGGACTACGGCGCCTGCGCGAATTTCGCTGCCATCGGCCAGAACCACGCCGCCAACCCGGTCGCCGGACATAAGGAAATCGGCGGCTTCGCCTTCGATGATCGTCAGGTTGGCCTGCGATTCCACTTCGGATAGCATGGATTCGCGGTAGATCTTGCGATCCGCCTGGGCGCGGGGGCCTTGGACGGCAGGCCCCTTGCGACGGTTGAGAAGGCGGAACTGGATGCCTGCCTTATCGGCAACGCGGCCCATGACGCCGTCAAGCGCGTCGATCTCGCGCACGAGGTGACCTTTGCCCAAACCACCGATCGCCGGGTTGCAGGACATGACGCCGATGCCGGATCTATTCAGCGTCACAAGGGCGGTGGACGCCCCCATGCGCGCCGAGGCATGCGCTGCATCCGCGCCTGCGTGGCCTCCGCCAATGACAACGACGTCAAAATGTTTCACGTGAAACACTCCTCATTT
>CAZMZS010000099.1:0-9777 GCA_964570675.1 uncultured Roseovarius sp.
AATGCAGCCCGCGATGCACATTGGCATATTCGTGGCTGTAGGCCGTGGTGATCGCATCGATCACCGCCTTGGGCTTCTGCGCCGAGGCCCCGTTGTCAAGATAGACCAGCGGCTTGCCGTTCACCTCGCGGCCAAGGATGGGGAAATCGGCGCGGATCTTCTCGATATCGTATGTCATGACACCCCCAGGAACAGGTTGGCAATGGCCCCGAAAAAGAACGACACACCGATCGTCACACCCAACATCGACAGCAGAAGCGCGCCCGCCGCCTTGAACACGCTGTCAAAGCCATGCACCAGAGCAAGTAGCAGTGCCATCGCCCTGATCCACCAGAAAAAGGTGACAAGGATCAGCAGCGACATCACGAAGGGCAGCACGATGCCCGCCAGCAACAAGCCGCTCATCAGCACGAAGGTCACGGCCTGCAGCAGGGTCGCCACACGCAGCACGTCTTCCAGTGCGCCCTGCCCGCCCATCATCCGGCCGACCCAGTAGAACATGAAGACCGACAGGATCGCGCGCACCCATTGCATCGCCGCGAATACCAGCGGCGCGCTGTAGACGGGCGATTGGCCGAACATCTGGGCGAACTGGTCATCCGCGCCCTGCCCCAGATACATCAGCCCCGAGAACCCCAGCGACGTCAGCACCGAAACCAGCGACAGCGCGATCCACATCGCACGCGCCGGAAGCTGCATCGCCAGAAACTGTTCTCCCGCCTCGCGCGGCGCGCGCAGCGTCAGGATAAAAAAGGATCTCAGATCCAACGCATTCATGTCTCGCCCCATCCAACCTCACGCAGGTTCGCAAGCCAGAACCACATGAACACCAAAAGAGTCACGAAGCCGACCAGTTGCAACCCCGCGCCCGCGCCGATGAACCCCGCCACCAACCCGTTGAGCAGGAATAACGGGCTCACCGCCAGCACCGCCCAGAACAACGCCAGGCGGCAGCGATAGCCGCTCGCCTGCGCGCTGAAGATGCGTAGCACCACGAAGCTCAGGAAGGCCAGCGCATAGAGCACCAGCGGCATGATGAAGACCCATGCCATCAATGCCCCGCCCAAAAGCGGGTTGATCTCCTGATTGTTGAGATGCGCCACCCGTGCCAGGCGCGGCCACTGGGCGACGAACACCACCAGACAGGCCGCCATGACAATCGCCAGCACGCGCCCTTCGTTCGGGGTCATCGCCAGCAACCGGCGAATGACCCTCCGTGGCCCCCGGTAGGTGGCCACGATATCGGCTGTGACAGGCATCAGCCGCGCCGGCGTTCCAGCCAACCCTCAAGCAGGTTGACCAGTTCGGCGCGCAGGCCCTCATCCTCGATCTCGTCAACCGCTTCGGCCAGAAAGGCCAGCGTCAGAAGGTCGGTGGCGATATCCTTGGGCACGCCGCGCGCGCGCAGATAGAACAGCCCCTCCTCGTCGATCGCGCCGGATGTCGAACCATGAGAGCAGGCCACGTCATCGGCGTAGATTTCCAGCTCGGGCTTGGCGTCGAACTCGCTGTCGCCATCCAGCAGAAGCGACTGGCTGATCTGATAGCCGTCGGTTTTCTGTGCGTCGGGCTTGACCAGGATCTTGCCCTGGAAGACACCCCGCGCGCCGTTGCGCAGCACTTTCTTGAAAACCTGGCGGCTTTCGCAATTCACCGCGTCATGGGTGACGAAAACCGTGTCGTCATGGTGAAAATCGCCATCGCCCACGCAGGCCCCGGCAATATGCGCCGCCGCGTCGTCGCCATTCATCTCGACCACGCATTCGTTGCGCGTCAGCACCCCGTTGGCGGTCAGCGTAAAGGTCTTGAACGTGCTTTCCTGGCCAAGGCGGGCGAACAGATGAGTCGCCGTGCGCCGCTCGTGGTCGCGCCCCTGCGCGCGCACATGATGGAACGCCGCGCCATCGGCCACTTCGACCTCCATCACCGTGTTGAACCGCGCGGCGGCGGGGCCGTTTTCCAGCAGCGTGACCTCTGCACCCGGATCGAGCTTGACCAGATGGTGCAGCATCGCATCCGAGTTGGACGACTTGTGGTGATAGATCAGGTTGATCGGCTTGCTGGCCTTGCCGGTGACGTGGATCAGGATCCCGTCATCTGCCAGCGCCGTATTCAGCGCCGCCAGCGGGCGCGCAACAGGATCCTGCCCGCGCTCTTCGAGCACGCCATAAAGCTCCTTGGCCCAGTGGATGTCGCTTTGCGCGGCGTCGCTCAGCCGCTCGAGCTTCACCCCTTCCAGCGCCAGATCATCACTGGCCTCGGCATCAAAGACACCATCCACGAACACGACCTTCAGCCGCTCCACCGCGTCAAAGATCGGCGCGTCGGTCTCGTCGAAGGTCGCCGCTTCGGGCGCTTCGGGCTGAACCAGCGTGTCGGGATTGGTGAATTTCCAGTATTCGTCGCGCCGGTGCGGCAGCCCCTGCGCACGCAACCGCGTCATAGCGCCATCGCGCGCCGCATCGGCCCAGGCCGCGCCGCCCGGGCGCGAGGCGTGGGCCAGCCGCGCCTCGGTCGCATCCAGTTTCGCCTGCGGCAATCCCATTACGCCACCTCCGCCTTGATATCCTCATAGCCCTCGCGCTCGACCTGAAGCGCCAGTTCGGGACCACCGGTCTTGACGATGCGGCCCTCGGACATGATGTGCACGACATCGGGTTTGATATGATCCAGCAGGCGCTGGTAATGGGTGATCACAAGGAAACCGCGCCCCTCGTTGCGCAGCGCGTTCACGCCTTCGGCCACAAGTTTCATGGCATCCACATCAAGCCCCGAGTCGGTCTCGTCGAGGATGCACATCTTGGGCTCAAGCACGGCCATCTGCAGGATCTCGTTGCGCTTCTTCTCGCCACCCGAGAACCCGACATTGACCGGACGCTTGAGCATCTCGTTATCCATCTTCAGCGTCGCGGCCTTCTCGCGCACCATCTTCAGGAAATCGGTCGCGCTCATTTCCTCGAGGCCCTTGGCCTTGCGCTGCGCGTTCACCGCCGTGCGCATGAAGGTCATGTTGCCCACACCGGGGATCTCGACCGGATACTGGAACGCCAGGAACATGCCGGCCGCGGCGCGCTCTTCGGGATCCATCTCAAGGATATCGACGCCGTCGAGCGTCGCCGAGCCTTCGGTCACCTCATAGCCGTCGCGCCCCGCCAGAACATAGCTCAGCGTCGACTTACCGGACCCGTTCGGCCCCATGATCGCATGCACCTTGCCCGCTTCCACGGACAGGTCCACACCCTTGAGGATAGTCTTTTCCTCGTCTTCCAGATCGACATGCAGGTTCTTGATTTCCAGCATCTTAGAGATTCCTCGTTTCTGTCTCTTCAACGGCCACAAGGGCCGCATTCATTCCATAAGTCCGACGCGGGCGGCGGGCGTCAGCCCACCGAGCCCTCCAGCGAAATCGCGACCAGCTGCTGCGCCTCCATGGCGAATTCCATCGGCAACGCCTGCAACACGTCCTTGCAGAACCCGTTCACCACCAGGGCCACGGCCTCTTCCTCGTCCATGCCGCGCTGACGGCAATAGAACAGCTGGTCGTCATCCACCTTGGATGTCGTCGCCTCGTGCTCAACCCGGCTCGAATTGTTCTTGACCTCGATATAGGGCACCGTGTGCGCGCCGCATTTGCCGCCGATCAACAGGCTGTCGCACTGGGTATAGTTGCGGCTGTTCTTGGCCTTGGGATGCATGCTGACAAGCCCGCGATAGGTATTTTGGGCCTGCCCCGCGCTGATCCCCTTGGACACGATGCGCGAGCGCGTGTTCTTGCCCAGATGGATCATCTTGGTCCCGGTATCGGCCTGCTGCCAGTTATTGGTAATGGCGATCGAATAGAACTCGCCCTGGCTGTCATCGCCGCGCAGGATGCAGGACGGATATTTCCACGTCACCGCACTGCCGGTTTCCACCTGCGTCCACATCACCTTGGCCCGGTCGCCCCGGCAATCGGCGCGCTTGGTGACAAAGTTGTAGATGCCGCCCTTGCCTTCCTCGTTGCCCGGATACCAGTTCTGCACCGTGGAATACTTCACCTCGGCGTCTTCCTCGACGACGATCTCGACCACCGCCGCATGAAGCTGGCTTTCGTCGCGCTGCGGCGCTGTACAGCCTTCGAGGTAGCTCACATAAGAGCCCTTGTCGGCGATGATAAGCGTGCGCTCGAACTGGCCTGTATTCTCGGCATTGATGCGGAAATAGGTGCTCAGCTCCATCGGGCAGCGCACGCCGGGGGGCACGTAAACGAACGACCCATCCGAGAACACCGCCGAATTCAGCGTCGCATAGAAATTGTCGCTGACCGGCACCACCGAACCCAGATACTTGCGCACCAGTTCCGGGTGGTTCTGGATCGCCTCCGAGATCGAGCAGAAGATCACGCCCGCCTCTTTAAGCTCCTTCTGAAAGGTCGTGCCGACCGACACGGAGTCAAACACCGCGTCCACAGCCACCTTGCGCCCTTCGGCGGGGGCATCCTCGGCGCCCTCGACACCGGCCAGGATCATCTGTTCCTTCAGCGGAATGCCCAATTTCTCGTAGGTTTCCAGAAGCTTGGGATCGACCTCGTCCAGCGATTTGGGCTTGGTCGCCATGCTCTTGGGGCGCGCATAATAATACTGATTCTGGAAATCCACCTCGGGGTAATCCAGCATCGCCCAGTCGGGCTCTTCTTTTTGCAGCCAGCGGGCATAGGCCTGAAGACGCCATTCGGTCATCCATTCAGGCTCTTCGTTCTTTTCGGAAATCAGCCGGACGATATCCTCGGTCAGCCCCTTGGGGGCGTAGTCCATCTCGATATCGGTTTCCCAGCCGTGCTTGTAGGTGCCAGCCATTTCGCGCACGGCATCGACAGTCTCCTGATCGACGCCTTCCTTGACCTTGGTGTCATCCAGTGCAGCCATATCGGCCTTCCTCCTTGATCGTCCTTGATCGTCTACGCCGCGCGGGCGCGGTGTTTCTCTCTCAGCTTCAGCCAGGTTTCGGCGAAGCGCGTGATCTCGTCCTCGGTGGTGTCGGGCCCCAGCGAGACCCGCACCGCACAGGCCGCATCGGCCTCGCTGAACCCCATGGCCTGCAACGCGCCGCTGCTGCGCACCTTGCCGCTGGAACAGGCCGAACCGGCCGAAATCGCAAACCCTGCCAGGTCCAGCGCCATCACCTGCGTTTCGCCCTTCCATCCGGGGGTCATGAAGCACGAAGTATTGGGCAAGCGAGCACCTTCTTTCCCGACAAAAATAGTCTCATTTGCAGCGGCTGCAACAGTATTTTCTAGAATCTTTCTAAATTCCGCCACGCGATCCCAGACCCCGTCGGCCAGATCCCGCGCCGCCGCCTTAGCTGCGGCTCCGAAGCCACTGATCCCTATTATGTTTTCCGTCCCCGAGCGACGGCCCATTTCCTGCCCCCCGCCACGGATCATCGCCGCCAGATCGGTGCCGCGCCGGACCACCAGCGCGCCCACACCCTTGGGGCCGCCCAGCTTATGCGCGGACAAAAGCGCCATCCGGCAGCCCGACCAGTTGAACGCATCGGGCAATTTGCCGAAAGCCTGGGTCATGTCGCTCACTTCCAGCCCCTCGGGAAGTTCCTGAACGATGCCGGTCTCGGAATTCGCGCGTTGCAGCACCGATTGGCCGGGATCGGGCACCGCCACCTGCCCTTGCGCATCCACCTCCAGGTCCGGGGTGATCCAGGCCTTGACCGCGTCGTGTTCGATCGGCGCGCCATGCAGGGCGCGCCCCGCACAGGCCAGCGCCGCCGACTCGGTCGCGCCCGAGGTAAAGATCACGTCATGGCCCTCGGCCCCGAACGCCGCCGCCACTTCGGCGCGGGCGCGCTCGATCATGGCCTTGGCCGCGCGCCCCTCGGCATGCACGCTCGACGGGTTGCCCAGAAGGTCCATCGCCTCCAGCATCGCCGCCCGCGCCTCGGGGCGCAGCGGGGCCGTCGCGTTGTAATCCAGATAGGCCCTTGCCATCTCAGCCACCGGTTTCCCTTTTCCCGCACGCGCATCAGCGCGCGCCGCTCAATCCTCGTCGACCACCGCGAACAGGGTCGGCACCGCCGGGCATGGCGCCAGCGTATTGCTGACCACGTCGCTCAGCCGGGTCTGATGCAGGAACACATAGACCTGCGCGCTCAGCGATTCCCACAGCCGGTTGCTCATGGATTGCGCCTTTGACCCGCTGGCCGCACCCGACGCTCCGGCCCCCTTCTGCAAGGCGCTCACGGTCTCGTCCACCGCCGCCAGCACATCGACCACACGGATTTCCGATGTCGGGCGCGCCAACCTGTACCCGCCGCCCGGCCCGCGCACCGAAGCGACAAGGTCCGCCCGGCGCAGCTTGACGAAGAGTTGCTCGAGATACGGCAGCGAGATATCCTGACGCTTGGCGATTTCGTTCAGCGTCACCAGTTCATCACCATCCTGAAGCGCGATATCGACCAGGGCCACCATCGCATATCGTCCCTTCGTGCTCAGCTTCATCGCTGATTCCCCCGCGAATAGATTGACGTGACGCCATGCAAGCCTTATCTGGCTTGAAGATTCCAGCCCTTCGCTGGACTTTAGAACCGTTCTAAGGTGCTTGAGCGATTTCGTCAAGAAAGTCGCGCACCGAACCTAGGAGATACAGGCCCTATGCCCGAGGTCATCTTTCCCGGCCCAGAAGGCCGTCTCGAAGGCCGTTACCACCCCCAACGAGAAAAAGACGCTCCCATCGCCATCGTGCTGCATCCGCACCCGCAATTCGGGGGCACGATGAACAACAAGGTCGTCTACAACCTGCATTACGCCTTCTACAACATGGGCTTCACGGTCCTGCGCTTCAATTTCCGGGGCGTCGGTCGCAGCCAGGGTGAATACGATCAGGGTGTGGGCGAATTGTCGGATGCCGCGTCGGCGCTCGACTACCTGCAATCCATGAACAACAATTCCAAGCATTGCTGGGTCGCCGGGTTCTCGTTCGGGGCATGGATCGGCATGCAGCTTCTGATGCGCCGCCCCGAGATCACCGGCTTCGTCAGCGTCTCGCCCCCCGCCAACATGTATGATTTCTCGTTCCTCGCGCCCTGCCCCTCCTCGGGGCTGATCATCAACGGCAGCGCCGACCGCGTCGCGCCGCCCGCCGATACCACCGCGCTGGTAAGCAAACTGCATGAACAGCAGGGCATCACCATCACCCATGAAGAAGTCGAAGGGGCCGACCATTTCTTCAAGGAACCCTACATGGACACGCTGATCGACACGACCACGGACTATGTGAAACGTCGGCTCACCGAAACCACACGGTGATCCCATGGGCGTGACCGAGGACATGGCCGACGATCTGGCACAGGACGTGATCAAGTATATCGACGCCACCGGCGACGAGGAGATCGTCTCCGACGTGATCAAGCTGCTTGGCGCCACATCGCAGACCGCCGAAGAAGCGTTCCTGACCTCGCTTCGGGTGCGGCGCGCCAACATGAAGGCCCGCGCGCTTCTGATGGAGCGCGCCCGCAAGTTCCAGCAGAACAACACCCCCGGCACGGCCTCCACCGAATGAGCGACCCCTCGCGGCTCGACGCGCAGATCGCCTTCCTCACTGAGGCCGACCGGCTGAAATCCGTCACCCGCGCGAATACGCTCTGCGACGGATCACGCTATGAAAATTCGGCCGAGCATAGCTGGCACCTCGCGCTCTACGCGCTGGTGCTCGGCGAACATGCACCCGACGGCGTCGATACCCAGCGGGTCATCAAGATGCTGCTCCTGCATGACCTCGTCGAAATCGACGCGGGCGACACGCCCCTTTACGCCGAGGCCGACCGCGCCGCCATCGCCGCCGCCGAAAAGGCCGCCGCGGCGCGCATCTTCTCGCTTCTGCCCGCCGATCAGGGCGCCGCGCTGCGCGCGCTCTGGGATGAATTCGAAGATGGCGAAAGCGTCGACGCCCGTTTCGCCAAGGCGCTCGACCGCTTCCAGCCGCCCAATCAGAACCTCGCGTCTGACGGGATCAGCTGGCGCGACCACGACGCGACGCTGGCGCAGGTCGAAACCCGCGTCGGCGCACCCATCACACGCGGCGCGCCCGCCCTCTGGGATTGGATACTGCCGAAAATCCGCGACTGGTTCGCGCGCAACGGCTAAGCGCGGGCGCGGCGGGCCGTGAGGCCCGACACGCTCACCCCCCGATGAGCGGCACCTGCGGCGCGCAATCGCGCGCCAAAAGCCCGATCAGGCGTGGGTCGGGCGCGATCTCGACCTCGCGCCGAAAGGGCACAAAGCCGCTGCGGCGATAGAAATCCAGCGCGGCGGGATGATCCAGCGTGCAGGTATGGACGTGAAACCGCCCGATCCCCTGCCCCCAGGCCATACCGATCGCCCGGTTCATCAGCCAGCGCCCCGCGCCGCCCCCGACAACGCCCGGCACCAGCCCGAAATAGGCCAGCTCGCATTCGCCCGGCACGCGGAAATCCAGTTCCAGCAGACCCGCATCGCGCCCCGCATCGCGCAGCACGCAGACATGCACCCGCGCATCATTCAAAAGCGCCTCGAGATCGGCGCGCGCCATCTCGAGCCGCCCGAACCACAGCCACGGCGCCCCGACCGCGCGAAACAGGTCCAGATACCAATCCGGGCCGGGCCGCTCCACGCGCACAAGGTCCAGCGCCAGATCGGCCTCGGGCCTCTGGGGCGCCTCCTCCAGCATCTCGAGATGCGTCACCACCGAAGCCGTATGACCCGCCGGCACGCCATGCAGCCCGTCTTCAAGCATCTTTCCTGGCCTTCTTCTTCTCGGCGATCAGCTTTTCAGCCAGATCGCGGGCAATCGCAAAGGCGCCCTTGATCTTGTCGCTGTCCTTGCGCCAGTCCCGGCGCACGACGATCTTGTTGTCCTTGACCTTGGCCTGCCCGTCCTGCGCCCTGATAAATTCGACCAGACCGGTGGGCGATGCGAACTTGTCATTGTGGAACTGGATCGTCGCACCTTTCGGCCCGCCATCCAGCTTGGCGATCCCGGCCCGCTTGCACATCCCCTTGATCCGCACGATCAGCATCAATGTGTTCACTTCCTTGGGCAACTTGCCGAAACGGTCGATCAGCTCGGCGGCAAAGCCTTCCAGCTCCACCTTGGTCGTCAAGCCGCTGAGACGGCGATAAAGCCCGAGGCGAACGTCCAGATCAGGCACATAGCTTTCCGGGATCAGAACCGGCACGCCCAGATTGATCTGCGGCGCCCATTGGCCGTCATCCTCGGTCAGCCCTTCCATCTCGCCGGATTTGATCTTGGCGATCGCCTCTTCCAGCATGGATTGATAAAGCTCGTAGCCCACGTCGCGCATCTGGCCCGACTGTTCTTCGCCCAGAAGGTTCCCGGCGCCGCGAATGTCCAGATCCTGGCTGGCCAGCGTGAACCCCGCGCCAAGCGTGTCGAGGCTTCCCAGCACCCGCAGCCGCTTTTCGGCGGCGGCGGTCAGGCGCATCCGGGGCTTGGTGGTCAGATACGCATAGGCCCTTGTCTTGGCGCGCCCCACCCGCCCGCGGATCTGGTAAAGCTGGCTCAGCCCGAACATGTCGGCGCGATGCACCACCATCGTGTTGGCGGTCGGAATATCCAGCCCCGATTCCACGATGGTCGTGGCCAGCAGCACGTCATAGCGCCCATCGTAAAAGGCATTCATCCGGTCATCCAGCTCGCCCGCCGCCATCTGCCCATGCGCCACCACATATGAGACCTCGGGCGCTTGGGTTTTCAGGAAATCCTCGATCTCGGGCAGATCGCTGATCCT
>CAZMZS010000100.1:0-9736 GCA_964570675.1 uncultured Roseovarius sp.
GAGAATTCGCGCAGCGCCCAGACCATCGCGTCAAGCGGGTTGGTGATGCAGATCACGAAGGCGTCCGGGGCGTTGTCGCGAATACCTTCGCCCACGGATTTCATGACCTTGAGGTTGATGCCCAGAAGGTCGTCACGGCTCATGCCCGGCTTGCGGGGCACGCCGGCGGTGACGATGCACACGTCGGCGCCGGCGATGTCGGCGTAATCCTGGGTGCCTTTCAGGCGGGCGTCGAACCCTTCGGAGGGGCCGGATTCAGCGATGTCGAGCGCCTTGCCTTCGGGGGTGCCTTCGGCGATATCGAACAGGACGACATCGCCCAGTTCCTTCAGCGCGGCAAGGTGGGCAAGGGTGCCACCGATCTGTCCTGCGCCGATGAGGGCGATCTTGGGTCTGGCCATTGGATTCTGTCTCCGGTCGGTTGGAATTTTCGCGCTTGGGGTAGTCCCAAATCGCGGCTTGCGCAAGACCGGCGCGCTTTGCGGGCATCATTGGCTGTTTCTGGCGGCGGGCGGTGAAACGCGATAATGGTGCCGGGAAACAGGGATTTATGGGCAAATACCATGCTGCCGATCGAGTTTGGCGTTTTTGCGCTTGCGGTGCCTGCGGTGCTGATGGCCGGGATTTCCAAGGGCGGATTCGGCTCGGGGGCGGCCTTTGCGGGCGCGTCGATTCTGGCGCTGGTGGTGCCGCCGGGTCAGGCGCTGGGCATCATGCTGCCGCTGCTGATGCTGATCGACCTCTCGACGCTCAGGCCCTATTGGCGGCGCTGGAGCTGGCGCGACGCACGCAGGCTGGTGCTGGGCGGCGTGCCGGGGGTTGCGCTGGGCGCGGCGCTTTACAGGGTGGCGGATGCCGATCTGTTGCGGCTGCTGATCGGGGCAGTCTGTTTCCTGTTCGTCGGCTGGCAGATCGCGCTGCGCGCGGGGCTCATGCGGGTGGCGGCAAGGCCGTTGCCGGGCTGGGTGGGCGTGCTGGCGGGTGTGGTGGCCGGGTTCACGAGCTTTGTCAGCCATGCGGGCGGGCCGCCCGCCGCCGCCTATCTGCTGTCCCAGCGGCTGGACAAGACGACGTTTCAGGCGACGACGGTGCTGACCTTCTGGGTCTACAATATCGTGAAATTCGTGCCCTACGCCTTTCTGGGAATATTCACCGTCGAGACCTTGCTGATCGACCTCGTGCTGGCGCCAGTCGCGATTCTTGGCGCCTGGCTGGGGGTGCGGGCGCACCGGATGGTGTCTGAGCGGTTGTTCTTTGCGGTCACTTATGTGTTGCTGACATTGACCGGAGGCAAGCTGATCTGGGATGCGCTGACCTAGGTTGCCGGCACCGTGAACCTGGCATTTTCTGCGTTGCGGCGACAAAGCACTTGAATTTTTCGCGCAAAAAGTGGCATTCCGGCGCAAGTTTATTTCGGCAGTGACTCGGGAGACAGGCTTCAGATGGATACCGCGACGCGACCCTACCGCTCGGTTCTTTACATTCCCGGCTCCAAGGAACGGGCGCTGGAAAAGGCGCGCGAGCTGCCCGCGGATGCGATCATCTTCGATCTGGAGGATGCCGTTGCGCCCGAAGCCAAGGCCGAGGCCCGCGAGACGCTGGCGCGCGCGCTCAGCGAAGGTGGCTATGGCAAGCGGTCGCGGATCGTTCGGATCAATGCGCTGACCACCGAATGGGGTCTTGAGGATGTCCGTGTGCTGGGCGAGGCGGGTGCGGATGCGATCCTGCTGCCCAAGGTCAACACGCCGTCGGATGTGGACAACCTGGCCGACATGCTGGGGCCGCAGGTGCCGATCTGGGTGATGATGGAAACCCCCGCCAGCGTGTTCAACGCCCGCGAGATCGCGGCCCATGCACAGGTCACGGGGCTGGTCACGGGCACCAACGATCTGACCAAGGATCTTGGCTGCCGCTACCGCGCCGACCGTCTGCCGCTGATGACTGCCTTGCAGATGATCGTGATGGCGGCGCGCGCGGCGCGTGGCGTGGTGGCAATCGACGGGGTCTATAACCGGTTCCGCGATGGCGACGGGCTGAAGGCCGAATGCGAGCAGGGCCGCGACCTCGGCTTTGATGGCAAGACATTGATTCACCCGGCGCAGATCGAGGTGACCAACACCGCCTTTGCGCCGACACAGTCGGAAATCGAAACCGCCGAGCGCCAGATCGCCGCCTATGAGGAAAGCAAGGCCTCGGGGCAGGGTGTGGCCGTGGTGGACGGGCAAATCGTCGAGAACCTGCATGTGGTCGCCGCCAAGCGCCTGCTGGGCAAGGCCGGGGCGATCAGGGAAATGGCAGCGGAGTAGCACGGCATGACATATCTTTTTCTGGGTTTGATCCTGTGGGTTGCGGGGCATATGTTCAAGCGCTTCGCCCCCGACGCGCGCGAAGGCATGGGCAACGCCGGCAAGGGGCTGGCGGCGCTGGTGATCCTGGCGGGTCTGGTGCTGATGGTGATCGGCTATCGCGCGGCGGATGGTGCGTTTCTCTGGGGGCGGCATCCGGCGACGGTGGGCATCAACAACCTGTTGATGCTGCTTTCGGTCTACCTGTTCGCCGTCTCGGGGATGCAGACCGGGCTGGCGCGAAAGATGCGCCACCCGATGCTGGCGGGCGTCAAGGTCTGGGCGCTGGCGCATTTGCTGGTCAATGGCGACATGCCCTCCTTCGTGCTGTTCGGCGGTTTGCTGGCCTGGGCGGTGGTCGAGATGATCGTCATCAACAAGTCCCAGCCCGAATGGACCCCGCCCGCGCCTGCGCCCAAGAGCAAGGAAATCGCGGCGCTTGGCGGGACGGTGGTGCTTTTCGCCGTGATCTCGGCGATCCACTACTGGCTGGGCTATCCGGTTTTCGGGTGATGCGATGAAGCTCTACCGCTTTATTTCGGGCGATGACACGTCGGCATTCTGCCACAAGGTCAGCGCCGCGCTGGACAAGGGCTGGGCGCTTCATGGCGGCCCGACCTATGCCTATGATCATGCCAATGGGGTGATGCGCTGCGGTCAGGCCGTGGTGAAAGAGGTCGAGGGCGAATACAGCCCCGATCTGAAACTGGGGGAACAGTAAGCATGGCCAAGACCAATCCGGGCCGGTTTTTCGAAGATTACCGCGTCGGCGACGTGATCGAGCATGCGGTGCCGCGCACGGTGTCGGGGGGCGAACGCGCGCTTTATCATGCGCTTTATCCGGCGCGTCATGCGCTTTATTCATCGGATGAATTCGCGCGCGGCTGCGGGTTGCCCGCAAGCCCGCTGGATGATCTGGCGGCGTTTCATGTGGTGTTCGGCAAGACGGTGCCGGACGTGTCCCTGAACGCGCTGGCCAATCTTGGCTACGCCGAGGGGCGCTGGCTCAAGCCGGTCTGGCCGGGGGATACGCTGCGCTCCACATCGGAGGTGATCGGGCTCAAGCAGAACTCGAACGGGAAATCGGGCGTGGTCTGGGTGCGCACGCGCGGCGAGAACCAGCGCGGCGAAGTGGTAATGGATTACGTGCGCTGGGTGATGGTGCGCAAGCATGACATGGACGCCCCCGCGCCCGAGACGGTGATCCCCGATCTCAAGCCCGCGCTGGATGCGGGCGACCTTGTGATGCCCGAGGGGCTGGATTTCTCGGATTACGATTTCACGCTGGCGGGCGAGCCGCATCGCTGGGGCGATTACGAGCTGGGCGAGCTGATCGATCATGTCGATGGCGTGACCGTCGAGGAGGCCGAGCACATGATGGCCACGCGCCTGTGGCAGAACACCGCCAAGGTGCATTTTGACGTGACCGCGCGCGAGGATGGCCGCCGCCTGATCTATGGTGGGCATGTGATCTCGATGGCGCGGGCGCTCAGCTTCAACGGGCTGGCGAATGCGCAGATGATCGTGGGGCTGAACGGCGGGGCGCATGCCAATCCCTGCTATGCCGGCGATACGATCCGTGCCTGGTCCGAGGTGCTGGACAAGGCCGAAACCCCGGCGCCCGGCGTTGGCGCGATCCGGCTCAGGTTGGTGGCGACCAAGGGCGGAGAGCCGTTCACACGCAAGGGCGAAGATGGTAAATACCTGCCTCATGTGATGCTGGATCTGGATTACTGGGCGTTGATCCCCGTCTGAGCCCCGGGCGGCGCGGATTGCATCCGGTGCGGTTGCGGCCATTCACATATTGTTTTTAGAATGTGAATGACTATGTTCGCGCAACTGTCCCAGCTGTCGGAGCACGCTCATGCCCATGAAATGGCCCACCTTGCGGGCAATCGCATCAATCTTTCTGATGGCCTCGCCGGTCTTGGCCGCCGATATTGTGGTGGACCCCGTGACCGTCACCGACTGGAAAGCGGTTTATGGGCGGGTCGAGACCCGAGACAGGGTTCCGGCGCGCGCCCGGCTGGGCGGCACGCTGGAAGAATTGCTGGTGGCCGAGGGCGACCGCGTCGAAAGCGGCGACCGGTTGGGCCGGGTGGTGGACGCCAAGCAGGATTTCCAGCTGCGCGCCATCGACGCGCAGATCCAGGCCGCGCAATCGCGGCTTGAGAATGCCGAGGCCGAGCTGGCCCGCGGCGAGGAACTGCTGGCCCGCGGCGTGACCACCGTGCAGCGGCTCGATTCACTGCGCACGCAGGTCGAGGTCATCACAAACGAGATCGCCGCGGCGCAGGCTGACCGTCGCGTTTTGGAACAGCAGGTTGCCGAGGGCGCGGTTCATGCGCCGCTGAGCGGCGTGGTTCTGGATGTGCCGGTGACGGCTGGCGCCGTGGTCACGCCGGGCCAGACGATTGCGACCTTGGGCGGCGGCGGCGTATTCCTGCGCCTGGCCGTGCCCGAGCGCCATGCAACCGCGCTGGTCGAGGGCGACGCGATCCAGATCGAAGGGCCGGAAGGCGCGCGCGAGGGGCGACTGGCCAAGGTTTATCCGCTGATCGAGAACGGGCGCGTGATCGCCGATGTCGAGGTCGAGGGGCTGAGCGCGCGTTTCGTGGATGCGCGGGTTCTGGTACGTCTGCCGGTGGGCGAACACGAAGCCCTGTTGGTGCCACAGAGTGCGCTGATCACGCGCGCGGGGCTTGATTTTCTGAACGTGGCGCATGAGGGCGGCACGGTGCTACGCAGCGTCGTGCCGGGGCCGGTGCATGATATTGATGGCGCCGAAATGGTCGAGATCCTGACCGGCCTCAGGCCCGGCGACGTGGTGGTGACGGGCGATGAGTGAGCAGGGCGAAAGCGGCCGGGGCCTCGGGCTGGCCGGAGGGCTGACGCGGGCGTTCATCACCTCGCCGTTGACCCCGCTTTTGATCTTGGCGGCGCTGGCCGTGGGGCTGATCGCGCTGGTCAGCCTGCCGCGTGAGGAAGAGCCCCAGATTTCCGTGCCGCTGGTGGATATCCATATCAGCGCCTCGGGGCTGACCGCCGAAGACGCGGTGCAGCTGGTGAGCGAGCCGATGGAAAACATCGTGCAGGCCATCGACGACGTCGAGCATGTCTATTCCCAGACGCGCGACGACGGGGCGATGGTGACAGCGCGGTTCGAGGCGGGTACCTCGGCGGATACCGCCATCCTGCGGGTGCATGAGAAGGTGCGCGCCAATCTGGACCGGATTCCGGTGGGCATCCCCGAGCCGCTGATCGTCGGGCGCGGGATCAACGATGTGGCCATCGTGACGCTGACGCTGTCGGGCAAGCCGGGGCAGGAGGTATCGTCCTATGATCTGACGCGCATCGCGCGGGCGCTGCGCGGCGAGCTGACCAAGATCGAGGATATCGGCCTCACATATCTGACCGGCGAGGCACAGGAGGCGATCCGCATCGCGCCAGACCCACAACGGCTGGCAATGCATGGCGTCACGCTGCAACAGCTTGCCGGCAAGGTGCAAAGCGCCAACCGGGCCTTTCGCACCGGGCAGGTGCGTGATGGTGGCGCGCAGATCGACCTGATCGCGGGCGAGACCCTGACCGGCCCGGCCGAGATCGCCGGTCTGTTGCTGACAACGCGCGACGGGCGGCCCGTCTATGTGGGGGATGTGGCCGATATCGCCTTTGTACCCGACATGTCCGAGCATTACGTCGCCAATGTCACACGCGACGCGGCCGGCGGGTTGCATCGCGCCCCTGCCGTGACGCTGGCGCTGGCCAAGCGGGCGGGCGCGAATGCCGTGGTGGTGGCCGAAGAGATCCTGCACCGGGTTCACATGCTGGAGGGCGAGTTGATCCCTGAGAGCGTGGCGCTGTCGGTGACGCGCGATTACGGCGAAACCGCCAATGAGAAGGCCAACGAGTTGCTGTTCCACCTTGCGCTGGCGACGGTGTCGATCATCGCGCTGGTGTGGCTGTCGATCGGTTGGCGCGAAAGCATCGTCGTGGCGGTGGTGATCCCGATGACCATCCTGCTGACGTTGTTTGCCGCCTGGATCATGGGGTACACGCTTAACCGCGTCTCTCTGTTCGCGCTGATCTTTTCCATCGGCATCCTGGTCGACGACGCCATTGTCGTGATCGAGAATATCGCGCGACACTGGCAATTGGACCGCAACAAAAGCCGCATCCAGGCGGCGATCGACGCGGTGGCCGAAGTGGGCAACCCCACCATCGTCGCCACGCTGACCGTGGTCGCGGCGCTGTTGCCGATGCTGTTCGTATCCGGCCTCATGGGGCCCTATATGAGCCCGATTCCGGCCAATGCCTCGGCGGCGATGATCTTCTCGTTCTTCGTGGCGGTGATGGTGACGCCGTGGCTGATGGTGAAGGTGGCGGGCCGGGGCGGCAGTGGCCACCATGAAGAGGGCGAGGGCCGGTTGGGGCGGCTTTATCGCCGGGTGGCGGTGCCGATCCTGGCGACCAAGGCGCGCAGCGGTCTGTTCCTGGCGGTGACTGTGGTGGTGTCCTTCGGCTCGCTTGGGCTGCTTTATACCAAGGACGTGACGGTCAAGCTCCTGCCGTTCGACAACAAGTCGGAACTGTCGGTGGTCGTAGACCTGCCCGAGGGCGCTTCGGTCGAGGCGACGGATGCGGTGGTGCAGCAGGTGGCGCGGAAGGCGATGGACCTGCCCGAGGTGATCGAGGCGCAGACCCATGCCGGCGCCGCGGCGCCCTTCAATTTCAACGGCCTTGTGCGGCATTACTATCTGCGCGCCATGCCCGAACAGGGCGATGTGCAGATCAAGCTGGCCCCCAAGGGCGCGCGCGAGCGCACCAGCCACGACATCGCGCTGGACCTGCGCCAGCGGCTGACGGGGCTGGACCTGCCCGAAGGCACGGTGCTCAAGACGGTCGAGCCGCCGCCCGGCCCGCCGGTTCTGGCGACGCTGCTGGCCGAGATCTACGGCCCCGATGCCGAGACCCGGCGCGAGGTGGCCCGCAAGCTGCGCGGCGCCTTCGAGGAGGTACCCTTCATCGTCGATGTGGATGACAGTTTCGGCGAACAGCCGCGCCGCCAGCGGGTGACGATTTCCAGCGACGATCTGGAATTCTTCGGCGTGCAGGAAGGCGATGTGTTCGACACGCTGGAGATCCTCAATGGTCAGACCGTCGTGGGCTATTCGCATCGCGGCGAGGGGCGCGACCCGATCCCCCTGACGGTGGCGCGAGCCAAGGGCGACCGGGTGGTCGACCAGCGTTTCCTGTCAACGCCGATCCCGGCCAATGTGCTGCCGGGCGCGCGTGGGGTGGTGGAACTGGGCGACGTGGTGCAACTGCGGGACGAAGAGGCGTCCTTCCCGATTTTCCGGCGCAACGGGCGAAACCTCGAGATGGTCACGGCGGAACTGGCGGGTGATTTCGAGGCGCCGCTTTACGGCATGCTGGCGGTGGCGGACAAGATCGACGCGATGGACTGGCCCGAGGGACAGAAGCCCCGCATCGCCATGCACGGGCAGCCCGAGGACGAAAGCGGCGTGACACTTTTGTGGGACGGCGAATGGGAGGTCACTTTCGTCACCTTCCGCGACATGGGCGCGGCCTTTGGGGTGGCGATCCTGGGCATCTATATCCTGGTGGTGGCACAGTTCGGATCGTTCCGTGTGCCGCTGGTGATCCTGACGCCCGTGCCGCTGACCTTCATCGGCATCATGGCCGGGCATTGGCTTTGGGGTGCGCCGTTCTCGGCGCCGTCGATGATCGGGTTCATCGCGCTGGCGGGGATTATCGTGCGCAACTCGATCCTGCTGGTGGATTTCATCCGCCACACCGACCCCGAGGGCAAGACCGTGCAGGAGATCCTGATCGAGGCCGGGGCGATCCGGTTCAGGCCGATCCTGCTGACGGCGCTGGCGGCGATGATCGGGGCCGCGGTGATCCTGGCCGACCCGATCTTTCAGGGGCTGGCATTGTCGTTGTTCTTCGGGCTGATCTCGTCCACGTTGCTGACGGTGCTGGTGATTCCCGCGATCTATCGGGTGTTCAAGACCTGAGCGGGGTTTTGTGATCACGAATAAACACCATCAAGGGGCATGGCGCGATGGCGCGGCTGAGTCTCTTTCGTCGCGGTGATCGAAGCAAAATGCGCCGAAGGTGCAAGGTTTTGTGATCACGCGGTAATTTATGTGATCACAAACAGGGGTTTCTACATCGAAATGCCGGAACTTTCCGGTGATTGGGGCTGTGCAAAAACATCTGGGGCGCTAAAAGATTCCCGTGAACCCACGCGGTCCGTCAAGGGCGGGCCATGCGCAGGCAGACGAAAACGAAGGGACCGACCATGGCCGACGTGAACCGGGGCGACCGCCCGCTTTCACCGCATCTGCAAGTCTATCGCCCGCAACTCACCTCGATCACCTCGATCCTGACGCGGCTGACCGGCAACGCGCTGATCGTCGCCGTCTTTCTGATCATCTGGTGGCTGTTGGCCGCGGCGACGGGGCCGGAATATTTCGCACTGGCGGATTCGGTGCTGACCTCGTGGTTTGGTGACCTGGTGCTGACGCTGTCGCTCTGGGCGATCTGGTATCACTACCTGGCCGGGTTGCGGCATCTTTACTACGACGCGGGTAAGGGGCTGGACATTCCCACCTCCGAGATCCTCGGCTGGGTCTGTATCGGCGGCTCGGTCGTTCTGACCGTCATCACTTTGATCATCATCTGAAAGGGAGGCCAGCCATGCGTTATCTGACTGCACGCAAGCGCGCCGAGGGCCTTGGCGCCGCCCATAGCGGAACCGAGCATCACTGGTACATGACCGTCAGCGCCGTCGGCCTGGCGCTGATCATTCCGGCGTTCCTGTTCATACTGGGTCGCACCATCGGCGGCACCCACGAAGAGGTCACGGAGGTCTTCGCGCACCCGGCGATGGCGATCCTGACGCTGCTGGTGCTTTATGTCGGGCTTCAGCATTTCCGCAAGGGCGCGCAGACCATGATCGAGGATTATGCACGCGGGATGACCCGCAAAATTCTGATCATCGGCGTGACCGTGCTGTCCTATGGCCTGATGGTCACGGGCATGTTCGCTGTCGTCAAACTGGCTCTTTAAACCCCGGAGTTTTCAAGCAATGGCTGCTTACGAATACGAGACACATGATTACGACGTGGTTGTCGTCGGGGCTGGCGGCGCGGGGCTGCGCGCCACGCTGGGCATGGCGGAACAGGGGTTGCGCACGGCCTGTGTGACCAAGGTTTTCCCGACGCGCTCGCACACGGTTGCGGCGCAGGGCGGGATTGCCGCATCGCTCAGCAACATGGGGCCGGACCACTGGCAGTGGCACATGTATGACACCGTGAAGGGCAGCGACTGGCTGGGCGACACGGACGCGATGGAATACCTTG
>CAZMZS010000101.1:0-9543 GCA_964570675.1 uncultured Roseovarius sp.
ATGCTGATGGTGCTGGTCTTTGCCATCAACCTGCGCTGGTTCAGCGCCGGGGGCTTCGCGGGCTGGGAGGCGGGCATCGGCGCGGGCTTGAAAAGCCTGACACTGCCCGCCATCGCGCTGGCGCTGCCGCAGGCGTCGATCCTGACGCGGGTCATGCGCTCGGCCCTGCTGGAGACGCTGGGCGAGGATTACATCCGCACCGCGCGCGCCAAGGGGCTGACGCGCGGACAGGCGCTGCGCCGGCATGCGCTGCGCAATGCGATGATCCCGGTGCTGACGATCATCGGGTTGCAGTTCTCGTTCCTGCTGGCGGGGGCGATCATCATCGAGAACGTCTTTTTCCTGCCGGGGCTGGGGCGGCTGGTGTTCCAAGCGATCAGTGCGCGTGACCTGATTGTGGTGGAATCTGTGGTCATGCTGCTGGTCTTCGCGGTGATCGTGGTGAATTTCGCGGTCGATATGGCCTATGCCTGGGTCGATCCGCGGCTGCGGGGGCAGCGATGAGCCGCACGGGGTTGATCGCGGGCGCTTTGCTGACGCTGCTGTTCAGTGGCGCGGCGGTCTTGTCGCTTTTATGGGTGCCCCATGACATCGAGGCGATGCGCATCGCCGAACGCATGCAGCCCCCCGGCGCGGGGCATCTGTTGGGCACGGATCATTTCGGGCGCGATATCCTGAGCATGATCATGGTGGGCGCGCGGACCTCGATCGCGGTGGCGCTGGTGGCGGTGGGCATCGGCATGGGGCTGGGCGTGCCGCTGGGCCTGTTGGCGGCAGCGCGGCGCGGTGGCTGGCTGGACGAGATCATCATGCGCGGCAATGACCTGATCTTTGCCTTTCCCAGCCTGTTGATCGCGGTGATGATCACGGCCGTCTTCGGCGCAAGCGCCGTGAATGCGATCATCGCCATCGGGATTTTCAACATCCCGGTCTTTGCCCGGCTGGCACGCGGTGCGGCGCTGAGCCTGTGGACACGCGAATTCGTGCTGGCGGCGCGGGTCGCGGGCAAGGGGCGGCTGCGCATCAGCGCCGAGCATATCCTGCCCAACCTTGCCAACCTGCTGATCGTGCAGGGCACGATCCAGTTCAGCCTTGGGATCCTGGCCGAGGCGGGGCTGAGCTATGTGGGTCTGGGCGCGCAGCCGCCGATCCCCAGTTGGGGGCGGATGCTGGCGGACAGCCAGACGATGATCTCGATGGCGCCGCATATGGCGCTGTTTCCGGGGCTGGCGATCCTGTTGACGGTGCTGGGGCTGAACCTGATGGGCGACGGGCTGCGCGACTGGTTGGATCCGCGCCTGCGGAGGGAGGCGCGATGAGCCTGTTGCGGATTGACGCGCTGAGCCTGTCCATCCACGGGCATGATGTGCTGCGCGATGTGTCGCTGCGCGTCGATCCCGGCGAGATCGTCGGGGTGATCGGCGAGAGCGGCTCGGGCAAGTCGATGACGGCGCTGTCGGTGATGCAGCTTTTGCCGCGGGGCGCGCGCTGCGAAGGGCGCGTGATGCTGGCGGGGCAGGATGTGCTGACGCTGCGCGAACGCGATCTGTGCGGGCTGCGCGGGCAGGCGGTGGGCATGGTTTTTCAGGAGCCGATGAGCGCGCTCAACCCGTTGCAGACCATCGGCGCGCAGGTGGCCGAGACCATCCTGATCCATGAGCGCGTCGGGCGGCGCGAGGCGATGGCGCGCGCCGGTGAGGCGCTGGAGCGGGTCGAGTTGCCCCCCCATCGGGTGGCGCTGTCGCGTTATCCCCATGAACTGAGCGGCGGGCAGCGCCAGCGCGTCGGCATCGCGATGGCGATCGCGCTGCGCCCGCGCCTGTTGATCGCGGACGAACCCACCACGGCGCTGGACGTGACCACGCAGGCCGAAGTTCTGAAGCTGCTCAAGCGGCTGGTGCAGGAGGACGGCATGGGGCTGATGCTGATCAGTCACGATCTGGGCGTGGTGGCGGGCATGGCCGAGCGGATCGTCATCATGCGGCAGGGCCGCGTCGTCGAGCAGGGGCGTTTCGAGACGCTGGCGCATCCCTATTCGCGCGCTTTGCTGGAGGCATCCGACCATGTGCCCGAGCGCCCCGCCCATGACGGGCGGGCGCCGCTGTTGCGGGTCTCGGACGTGGTGCGCGAGTATCCGGGAAAGCGGAGTGGTTGGCGCGGGCGGGCCGAACCGACGCGGGCCGTCGATGGCGTGAGTTTCGACATCAGGCAGGGCGAGAACCTTGGACTGGTCGGTGAATCGGGTTGCGGGAAATCGACGCTGGCGCGCGCGATCCTTGGCCTTGAGCCGGTTGAGGGCGGACGCATCGAGTTGGACGGGCAGCCGGTTTTCGACGGGCACAGGGTGAACCGCGCGGTGCGGCGGCGCATGCAGGTGGTGTTTCAGGACCCCTATGGCAGCTTCAACCCGCGCTGGAGCGTGGCGCGGCTGGTGGCAGAGCCGCTTTACCTGCTGGATGACCCGCCGCAGGGCGCGGCGCTGAAGGCGGCGGTGGCCGAGGCGCTGAGCAGCGTCGGGCTGAGGCCCGAGGATGGCAAGCGCTATATCCACGAGTTCAGCGGCGGGCAGAGACAACGCATCGCGCTGGCGCGCGCGCTGATCATCCGCCCCGACCTGATCGTGCTGGACGAGGCGGTGAGCGCGCTGGATGTGTCGATCCGCGCGCAGATGCTGGACCTGCTGGCCGATCTGAGCACGCGGCTGGGGCTGACCTATCTGTTCATCAGTCATGACCTGAGCGTGGTGCGCAATGTCACCGACCGGGTCTTGGTGATGCAGGGCGGGCGCATCGTGGAAGAGGGCGCGACGGCGCAGGTGTTCGAGGCGCCAAGCCATCCCTATACGCGCCGCCTGATCGCGGCGACGCCGCGCTTGCCGGTGTCGGCATGAGCGCGCTGGCGATTCCCAACCGCGATGCGCGCCGGTTATGGCTTTGGAGTAACGGGCTGACGGGTGCGCCGGGCGGAAAGCCCGATGTGATGGGGATCATCCGCGCGCTGGGTTTCGTGCAGATCGACACGATCCGCAACGTGACCCGCGCGCATCACCATATCCTGTGGTCGCGCAACCAGTCCTACCGCGAGGGGATGCTGTGGCCGTTGTTGCGCAAGCGCGACCTGTTCGAGCATTTCACCCATGATGCCTCGCTTTTGCCGATGGAGGTGCTGCCGCTCTGGCAGCGCCAGTTCCGTCGCCTTGGCGAGAAGGTGGCGCGCGCGGATTGGTATCGCTCGGGGTTGGGGCAAGAGGACATCCGCGCGATCCATGCGCGCATCGCGCGCGAGGGGCCGCTTTCGACCCATGCGTTCGATAGCGCCACGCCGGGGCGGCAGATGTGGGCCCGCCCGGCGCATAAGAAGGCGCTGGATCAGATGTGGTATGCGGGCGATCTGGCGACCAGTCACCGCGAGAATTTCGTGAAGTTCTACGATCTGGGGGAGCGGGTGTTCCCGCGTCTTGATACGCCGCCCGACCAAGAGGCGATCGACGCGCTGTGCGAGGAAGCGCTGGATCGGCTGAGCCTTGCGGCGGGTGGCGAGGTGCAGCGGTTCTGGGATGCGGTGAGCGCTGCGGAGGCGCGCGACTGGCTGGCGCGCGCGCGCCTTGTGCCGCTAAGGGTCGAGGGCGCGGACGGGCGCTGGCAGGAGGGCTGGGGCGCGCCGGATATCGAGGAACGGCTGGAGCGCGCCGGGGTTGCGGGCGGGGCCGGGTCAAGGATGCGCCTGCTCAATCCGTTTGATCCGGCGATCCGTGATCGCGCGCGCCTGCAACGGTTGTTCGGATTCGAATACCGCAACGAGATGTTCGTGCCCCCCGCCAAGCGGCGCTGGGGCTATTATGTCTATCCGCTGCTGGAGGGTGTGCGTTTCGTCGGGCGCATCGAGCTCAAGGCCGATCGGCGCGAGGGCGTCATGCGGGTGAGCGGGTTCTGGGGCGAGCCGGGAACGCGCTGGGGTCAGGGGCGTGCGGCGCGGCTCGATGCGGAACTGGTGCGCTTCGCGCGCCTTGCCGGGATCGCCCGGATCGAATGGAACGTGCCGCGCCCCGGTTGAGCGGCGTGGCGGGTTCAGGCCACCCCGGCGCGCAGGGCGTCGTGGATGTGGACGAGGCCGCGCAGCGTGCCGGTGTCATCGACAGCGAAGAGAGCGCTGATCTTGTTGGCGTTCATGACGCCGAGCGCCTCGGAGAGCAGGGCCTCGGGGGCGATGGTGCGCGGGCCGCTTGTGGCGACCTCGCCAGCGGTGCGCTGCATCAGGTTGTCGAGGTTGCGCCGCAGGTCGCCATCGGTGATGACCCCGGCCAGCCGCCCGTCGCGGACCACGGCGGCGACGCCGAAGCCCTTGGCGGTCATTTCCAGAAGGGTGTCGCCCATTGCCGTATCTTCGGCGACGATGGGCAGCGCGTCGCCGGTATGCATCACCGACGAGACCTTGAGCAGTTGCGCCCCGAGCGTGCCGCCGGGATGGAAGGCGAGGAAGCTCTCGCGCTCAAAGCCGCGCAGGCGCATGAGCGCCACCGCCAGCGCATCGCCGAGCGCCATGGTGCAGGTGGTCGAGGTGGTGGGCGCCATGCCGATGGCGCAGGCCTCGGGGGCGTCGGGCAGTTGCAGCAGGTGATCGGACTGCACCGCCAGCGTGCTGCCGGATTTCTTGGTGATGCCGATGAGAGGGATCGAGAAGCGCCGTGTATGGGCGATGATATCGGCAAGTTCGCGGGTCTCGCCGGAATTCGAGATCAGGATCACCGCATCCTGAGCGGTGATCATGCCAAGGTCGCCATGGCTGGCCTCGCCGGGGTGGACATATTGCGCGGGGGTGCCGGTGCTGGCCATGGTGGCGGCGATCTTGGCGGCCACATGCCCCGATTTGCCCATGCCAGACACGATCACCCGCCCCGGCACGGATAGCAAAAGATCGACCACGGGGTCGAAGGCGGGCGGTAGCGCGTCGCGCAGGGTGGCGAGCGCGGCGCGCTCGATGTCCAGAACATCGCGGGCGATGTCGGTGGGGCGGGGCGAGGAGGTCATGAAGGCCGGCTCCGGTTGGGTTGCCCGAGGTCATAGCGCGGGCATCGCTCAAGGCCAAGCCCCAGCAGCGAAACGCGCTGGCATCCGCGCCCGCGCGCCACTAACGTCGCCGGCATGAGCGACGCCGATATCCTTGACAGCCGCCATGCCTGGGCACGGCTGGGCATTTCCCTTCTGATTGCCACGATCGGCAATGTCGGGATGTGGGCGATCATCGTGATCATGCCCGCGGTGCAGGCCGAGTTCGGGATCGACCGGGCCGATGCGTCGCTGCCCTATACGCTGACCATGGTCGGCTTCGCGCTGGGCAACCTGTTGATCGGGCGCGTGGTGGACCGGTTCGGCGTGGCGGCGGCGCTGGGCGCGGCGGCGGTGCTGATCGGGGTCTCGACCGGGTTGGCGGCGCTGAGCCCGTCGGTGCTGCTGCTGTCGGCGCTGCAATTCGTCATCGGCTTTGGCACGGCGGCCTGTTTCGGCCCGCTGATCGCCGATATCTCGCTGTGGTTCCTCAGGCGGCGCGGGATCGCCGTGGCCATAGCGGCCAGCGGCAATTACCTGTCGGGCGCGATATGGCCGGTGATCCTGGCGGGGGTGCTGGCGGAACAGGGCTGGCGCGCGGTCTACATGGTGCTGGCGGTGGTGACGGTGACGACGATGCTGCCGCTGGTGCTGTTGCTGCGCCGCCGCCTTCCGCTGGCCGCGCGCGAGCGCGCCGACGCGGCGGCGTCGTTGCGCGCCAAGGCGGCGGGGTTCCCGCCGCGGACGCTGATGCTGATGCTGGGGCTGGCGGGTGTGGGCTGCTGCGTGGCGATGTCGATGCCGCAGGTGCATATCGTCAGTTTCTGCGTCGATCTGGGGTACGGCCCGGCGGTGGGCGGGCAGATGTTGTCGCTGATGCTGCTGGGGGGTGTCGCATCGCGGCTGGTGTCGGGTCTGATCGCCGACCGGCTGGGCGGTGTGAGGACACTGCTGATCGGGTCGGGGCTGCAATGCCTGGCGCTGTTTCTTTACCTGCCCTCGGGGGGACTTGTTTCGCTTTACATGGTCAGCCTGGTATTCGGGCTGGCACAGGGTGGGATCGTGCCGAGCTATGCGCTGGTGGTGCGCGAATACATGCCCAGCCAGGAGGCCGGTCGGCGCGTGGGATTCGTGCTGATGGCGACGATCCTGGGAATGGCGCTGGGCGGCTGGATGTCGGGCTGGATCTATGACGTGACCGGCAGCTACACGATGGCCTTTGTGAACGGGATCGCGTGGAATTTCCTTAATATCGCGATCATGGTGATGATCCTGCTGCGCACGCGGCCGCGCCGGGGGGTTGCCGTGTCGGCTTGAACGGCCCGACCGTCAGCCTTCGTGAACGATCCTGATATGGCGCTCGCCGCGCGCCTCGGCGAGGGCGATCTGTTTCTGGCGTTCGCGAAAGCGGGCCTTGGCGTCGTCGTCGGTTTCATTGATGCAAAGATGGCAGGCGACGCCGTGTTCATATTCGGGGCGCGATCTGTCGGCTGGCAGGATCGGGCGGCGGCAGGCATAGCAGAGTTCATGCGGGCCTTCGGCCAGCCCGTGCCCGACCGAGACACGCCCGTCAAAGACGAAGCATTCGCCTTGCCATGTGCTGTCGGTGGCGGGCGTTTCCTCGAGATATTTCAGGATGCCGCCCTTGAGGTGATAGACATCCTCCACCCCCTGACCCAGCAGGAAGTTGGTGGATTTCTCGCAGCGGATGCCGCCGGTGCAGAACATCGCGATGCGCTTGTTGTGAAAGCGGTGCTTGTTGGCCTCCCACCAGGCGGGAAAATCGCGGAAGGTTTCGGTGCCGGGGTCGATGGCCCCCTCGAATGTGCCGATGGCGACTTCGTAATCGTTGCGGGTGTCGATCACCGCCACGTCGGGTGCGCGGATGAGGTCGTTCCAGTCAGCGGGCTCGACATAATGGCCGACGCGCGCGAGCGGGTCCACGTCGGGCTGGCCCATCGTGACGATCTCTTTCTTCAGGCGCACCTTGAGGCGGCGGAAGGGTTGATCGGTGCTGGTGCTTTCCTTCCATTCGAGATCGGCGCAGCCGGGCAGGGCGCGGATATGGCCAAGCACCGCGTCGATCCCGGCGCGCGGCCCCGCGATGGTGCCGTTGATCCCCTCATGCGCCAGCAGAAGCGAGCCCGATATTTCCTGCGCCTGGCACAGGTCAAGGAGCGGGCCGCGAATGGCGGCGGGATCGGCAAAGCGGGTGAAGTGGTAAAGCGCGGCGATGGTATACATGCGCCGCGATGTAAGCGGCGCGGCGCATTTGGGCAAGTGCGTTAAGTGGCGCCATTGACGGCGGGCGCGGTGCTGCCTACCCCTTGAGGGAAAGGAGATGTCCCATGACCCAAGCCCTGATCGTGATCGACATGCAGAACGATTTCTGCCCCGGCGGCGCATTGGAGGTGCCCGAGGGCGACAGTATCGTGCCTGCAATCAACAAGTTGATGGATGATTTCGCCTCGGTGATCCTGACGCAGGACTGGCACCCGGCGGGGCATTCATCATTCGCTTCGGGCCATGAAGGCATGGCGCCGTTCGAGATGATCGAGATGCCTTATGGCGGGCAGGTGCTGTGGCCGGATCATTGCGTGCAGGGCAGCGAGGGCGCGGCGTTCCACGCCGATCTGGACACCACGCGCGCCGACATGATCCTGCGCAAGGGGTTTCGCGCGCAGATCGACAGCTATTCGGCGTTTTTCGAGAATGACCGGCAGACCCCGACCGGCCTGCACGGCTATCTTCAGGAGCGCGGCATCAGCCATTTGACGATGGCCGGGCTGGCAACGGATTTCTGCGTTGCCTATTCGGCGATGGATGGCGCGCGGCTGGGCTATGACGTGGTCGTGCGCGAGGGTCTTTGCCGGGCGATTGACCTTGATGGCTCGCTCGAGGCGGCGATGGGGGCGATGAAGGATGCCGGTGTGCGGATCGCCTGAGCGATGCCGGAGCTGACGGACGAGATCGAAGCCTGCCGTTTATGCGCGGCGCGATTCGAGCAGACCAAGACGGCCCATGCACCGCGCCCGGTGGTGTGGTTTCGCCCTTCGGCCCGGATCCTGATCGCGGGGCAGGCGCCGGGGGCGCGGGTACATCGCTCGGGCAAGCCGTTTGACGACCCGTCGGGGGAGCGCCTGCGCGACTGGCTGGGGCTGAGCGAGGCCGAATTTTACGACAAGGACAGGGTGGCGATCGTGCCGATGGCGTTCTGCTTTCCGGGCTATGACGCCAAGGGCAGTGACCTGCCGCCGCCCCCGATCTGTGGGCAGACCTGGCATGACCGGGTGATGGAGAGGCTTGATAGGGTGCAGTTGCGGGTGATCGTGGGCGGCCATGCGCAGCGCTATCATCTGGGCACGCGGCAGGGTGTCACCGAGACGGTGCGCAACTGGCGGGACCATGCGCCGCGGCTCTTTTCCTTGCCGCACCCGTCCTGGCGCAATACGGCATGGCTGAGGCGCAACCCGTGGTTCGAGGCCGAGCTGTTGGCGGTGCTGCGCGCCCGCGTGAGAGAGGTTCTGGATGGCTGAAGAAACGCTGCTGGATGCGGCCCATCAGGCGATGGAGGCCGCGCCCGAGGACGGGCAGGCAAGGCTGGCATTCTATGAAAGGCTGGCGGCGGGTGAATTGTTCCTGTTGCTGGAAAGCGAAGCCGGGGGCGACGAAGGAACGGTTTCGCCAAGGGTGTTCACCATTGAGGGGCAGGGCTATGTGCTGGCGTTCGACCGCGAGGAGCGGCTGGCGCGTTTCGCCGAAGGCCCGGCGCCTTATGCTGCGCTGTCGGGGCGCGTGATCGCCGGGATGCTGGCGCCCGAGGGGCTGGGCATGGGGGTGAACCTGGAAGTGGCGCCGTCGGCCATCCTGTTGCCGCCCGAGGCGGTGGCGTGGCTGGATGGCACGCTTTCGCAGGCGCCCGACGAGACCGAGGCGCGCGCGCAGTCCTTCCATGCGCCCGCCGGTCTGCCCGAAAGCCTGCTTGGGGCGCTTGATGCGCGGCTGGCCTCGGCGGCGGGGCTGGCGGAGCTGGCTTACCTTGTGGGCGTCACATACGAGGGCGGCGCACAGGGGCATATGCTGGGCATTGTCGACGCGGTGCCGGGGGCGGAGGGCGCGCTGGCGCGGGCGGTGGCGGATGTGCTGAGCTTTTCGGGGTTGGAGGCGGCGGCGCTGGATGTTGCGTTCTTTCGCGGCTCCGACCCGGTGGCGGCGCGGCTGGCAAGGGTGGGATTGCGCTTTGATCTGCCAAAGGCGCAGGAGGTGGCGCAGACCCCCGGCGCCGCGCCGGGGATGGACCCGGACCGCCCGCCGCGCCTGAAATAAGGGGCGCGCGGGCCGGCCGGTATCAGGCCGGTTGGCGCACGACGCGTTGATCGACGATGAGGTCGGTCATCATCGCGCCGATCCACATGCACAAGAGCGCAAGCCAAGCGGTGCCCGCAAAGACCGAGCCGCCGGTGACGCCGTTGCCGATGGCGCAGCCGCCCGCCAGCAT
>CAZMZS010000102.1:0-9528 GCA_964570675.1 uncultured Roseovarius sp.
CGGGTGTCGATCTTGCAAATGTCAAAATGTCGATGAACCCGTTCGACGAGATCGCTGTCGAAGAGGCCATCCGCCTCAAGGAGGCCGGAAAGGCCGAAGAGGTGGTCGCCGTGTCGATCGGCGTGAAGCAGGCCCAGGAAACGCTGCGCACCGCGCTGGCGATGGGCGCGGACCGGGCGATTCTGGTCGTGGCCGCCGATGACGTGCATACCGATATCGAGCCGCTGGCGGTTGCCAAGATCCTTGCCAAGGTCGTCGAAGAGGAACAGCCAGGTCTTGTCCTGACGGGCAAGCAGGCGATCGACAACGACATGAACGCCACCGGCCAGATGCTGAGCGCGCTGCTGGGCTGGAGCCAAGCGATGTATGCCAATAATATCGACATCGAGGGCGACAATGCCGTCGTCACACGCGAGGTCGATGGCGGGTTGCAGACGATCAAGGTCAAGATGCCGACCATCATTTCGACCGACCTGCGACTAAACGAGCCGCGCTATGCCTCTTTGCCCAACATCATGAAGGCCAAGAAAAAGCCGCTCGATGAAAAGACGGCGGAGGATTACGGCGTCGACGTGACCCCGCGCCTGCAGATCGTCGAAACAACCGAGCCCGAAGCGCGTCAGGCTGGCGAGATCGTGCCGGACGTGGACACGCTGGTTGCGAAACTCAAAGAAAAGGGGGCTGTGTGATGGCTGTTCTTGTTCTTGCCGAAGTCAATGACGGAGCCCTGGCGATGGATGCCACCGCCAAGGCCGTGACCGCCGCCGCCAAGCTGGGTGATGTGACCGTGCTTTGTGCCGGTGCCACCTGCGCCGCTGCCGCCGACGAGGCCGCCACGATCGAGGGCGTCGCCAAGGTTCTGTGCGCCGAGGATGCGCTTTACGGGCATCGCCTTGCGGAACCCGTGGCGCAGCTGGTGGCCGATCTTGCCGCCGATTACGATCATGTCGTCGCGCCCGCCACCACGGATGCCAAGAACATCCTGCCGCGCGTCGCCGCGCTGCTGGATGTGATGGTCATCACCGACGCCTCGGGCGTGGTCGATGCCGACACGTTCGAGCGTCCGATCTATGCCGGCAACGCCATCCAGAAGGTGAAATCCTCGGATGCCAAGAAGGTCGTGAGCTTCCGCACCTCGACCTTTGATGCGGCTGGCACCGGCAATTCCGCCCCGGTCGAGAAAATCGGCGCTGCCGCCGATCCGGGCCTGTCGGAATGGGTCGAGGACAAGGTTGCCGAATCCGACCGCCCGGAACTCACCTCGGCGGGTATCGTGGTTTCGGGTGGCCGTGGCGTCGGCTCGGAAGAGGATTTCGCGCTGATCGAGAAGCTGGCCGACAAGCTGGGCGCCGCCGTTGGCGCATCCCGCGCGGCGGTCGACTCGGGCTTTGCCCCGAACGACTGGCAGGTCGGGCAGACCGGCAAGGTCGTCGCACCCGCGCTTTATATCGCCGTGGGCATCTCGGGCGCGATCCAGCACCTTGCGGGGATGAAGGATTCCAAGATCATCGTCGCCATCAACAAGGACGAAGAAGCGCCGATCTTCCAGGTCGCCGATTACGGTCTCGTGGCCGATCTCTTCGCCGTTGTGCCGGAACTGACCGAGAAGCTCTGAGTTCCAGGCGAACCGACAAGACGAAAGGCCCGCCAACCCGGCGGGCCTTTTTCGTGGCGAAGGCCCGGATGCAGGGCGCAAAGGCGGTGGTTCCGCCCTGACCGGGTCAATCCGCCGCAAGGGGCATCGCGCTGGGGGCGCCGTTTTCAGATGCAGAAACCGGCAGCCAAAAGACACGAAGCTGCATGGCGAGAGAGCCGGATTACCGATGCAAAACAACGGCAAGCGGGATGTTTCTGCGCCTGCGAAATCCGGCTCTGCATACGATGGTATTCATCTAAGCTGTTGAAATATTGACTTTTTTCGCAATTTCCTCACCCTTGGCGGAGCAAGGGAGAGGCATCTATGGATCAGCTTAATGTCAGCGCGTGGGAAGGGCGCACGGAATGTCGCCATGGCGTCGTCAGCGAGGCCCAGGCGGCGCAGATTCACGCCACGCTGGGCGCGCCGGGCAGCCCGCCGCCGCGCGAAGGCGAGGCGATGGCGCCGCTCTGGCATTGGTGCGCGTTCAACCCGACGGCGCCCCAGGAGGAGCTGGCGCGCGACGGACACCCCGCGCCGGGGGGCTTCTTGCCGCCGCTGCGTCTTGAGCGGCGGATGTGGGCCAGCGGAAGCCTGACCTTCGGCGCGCCGCTGCGTGTGGGCGAGCGGTTGACCAAACATTCCTTCATCAGCCGGGTGGCCGAGAAGGAAGGCAAGACCGGGCCGATGGTGCTGGTGTCGGTGGATCACCGGATTCATGGCGAGCGCGGGCTGGCGATCGAGGAGCGCCAGCATATCGTCTATCTGGACATCCCCGACAGGTTCCGCCCGCCCGCCACGCGGCCTCTGCCCGAAACACCGGCGCTACATGAACAGATCGCGCTGAGCGAGGCGCTGCTGTTTCGCTACTCGGCGCTGACCTTCAATGCGCATCGCATTCATTACGACCTGCCCTATGCACAGGGTGTCGAACATTACCCCGGCCTCGTGGTCCATGCCCCGTTACAGGCCAGTTGGCTGATCCGGGCGGCAAGCGCCCACAAGGGCCGCCCGCCGCGCCATTTCGATTTCCGCGCGGTGCATCCTGTTTTCCTGAGCCCCGGCGAAAGCCGCGACCTGGAAATCATGGGCGAGGAGGACGAGACCGGCGCTTTGAACCTGTGCAGCGGTCAACAGGGTCATCAGGGCATGCAGGCCACTGCCATCTGGGAGGAAACGGTATGAACAGAATGTTGAACGGAATGCGCGTGGTCGAAGGGTCGGCCTTTGTGGCGGTGCCGCTGGCGGGGATGACGCTGGCGCAGATGGGCGCCGAGGTGATCCGTTTCGACCGGATCGAAGGCGGGCTCGATGCGGGGCGCTGGCCATTGGCGCCGTCCGGGCAAAGCCTGTTCTGGGCGGGGCTCAACAAGGGCAAGAAATCCGTCGCCGTCAATATGCGCAGCCCCGAGGGGCAGGAACTTGTGACCCGGATCATCACCGCGCCGGGAAAGGATGCGGGCATGTTCCTGACCAACCTGCGGGTGCGCGGCTGGATGGATCACGAGACCCTGAGCCAGCACCGGCGCGACCTGATCATGGTCACGCTGATGGGTGACAGGCAGGGCAGACCGCAGGTGGATTACACGGTCAATCCGGCGTTGGGCATTCCCGACATGACCGGCCCCGAGGGCCATGACGCGCCGGTGGCCGCGGCGCTGCCGGCCTGGGATCTTATCGCGGGCAACATGGTGGTGTCTTCGCTGCTGGCCGCCGAGCGTCACCGGCTGCGCCACGGAGAGGGGCAGGAGGTGGAAATCGCCCTGAAGGATGTGGCGGCGGCAACCATTGGCCATCTGGGGATGATCGGCGATGCGGTGATGAACGACACCGAGCGCGCCAAGGCGGGCAATGCGCTTTATGGCGCCTATGGTCAGGATTTCACCTGTGCCTGCGGGCGCCGGGTGATGGTGATCGGTCTGACCGGGCGGCAATGGTCGGGGCTGGTGAAGGCCACCGGAAGCGGCGAGGCGATGGAGGAACTGGCGCGGCAAAGCGGGCGCGATCTGCGCGACGAGGGCGTGCGCTGGGAATTGCGCCACGAGATCACCGCGATATTGCGCCCGTGGTTCGCCGCGCGACGCGTCGAGGACTTCGCCGGGGAATTCGAGAAACGCGGCCTCACGTGGTCGGTGTTCCGAAGCGTCAAGGAAGCGCTGCGGGATGACCCCGATCTGAGCGAGGCGAACCCGATGTTCTCGATGCTGGATCAGCCGGGGCTTGGACGCTTTCCGGTGCCCGGCCATCCCGGCGCGTTTTCGGCCCGTCCGCGCATCAGGCCCGAGCCCGCCCCTGCGCTGGGCCAGCATACCGAGGAAATCCTGGGTGATGTGGCACGGCTGAGCGACACCGAGATCGCGCAGCTTTTCGATAAGGGTGTCGTGCAAAGCCCGCGCCATGCGGCGCGTTCGGCCGCCTGAGCTGCAGCGCCGCAAGAAGATTGGCCGGTGCATGAGAAAAACGCGCCAAGGCGGCTTGATTCCCGGCAAGCGATGGCTTAATCCCGCGCTTGGCGTAGGGGTATAGCTCAGCTGGTAGAGCGACGGTCTCCAAAACCGTAGGTCGCGGGTTCGAGCCCTGCTGCCCCTGCCAACCAACCTTTCCGATCATGATGATCCGCCGGAACAGGGCCGCCGCTTGGGTGGGTCTTGTGCGTTTGCGCGCGCTGGTTGCGCCACAAATCCGCCGCAGTTACGCCGTTCTTATGCCACGGTCCGGTCTTAGAGATGACGTGAATGCCACCGGCCCTGTGCCGCGGGTCTTTTTCTGCGTGGGGGCGTGGAATGGAATGCGTGCTGTCATGAGCGAAGGCCCGACATATCGCGGCGATGAACGGCCAGGGGCTGCGCGAGGTGTGCCCGATGCGCGCGGCGCGGGCCTTGCTGCGCCCGACAGCGCGCGCGACATGATCCGTAAGGTCATGCAGGAAGGCGACCGCCCGGCCAGCCATAAGCGCTTGCCGAAACTGGAGCCGCCCGAATCCGCGCCCGCGCCGCGGCAAGCCGGGAGGCCCGCGCCGATGCCCGATGCCGCGCGGCGCCGTCGCTTCAAGCCGTGCAGGCGTCACATCTGGCTGCTGGCGATTGCGCTGGTGATGGTCTGGAAGCCGCTTTTGCTGCCGCTGATCGTGCTGGTCACGTTCTGGATCGGGCTGATCTGCTATTTGACCCTTGGACACGAGCGGGTCGCGGCGGCCTGTGCGCAAATCTGGTCACGGTTCGCCGCGCGCTGGCCCGCCCGCGCGGCCCGCGCGCTCAAGAGGGGCGATGCATTCGCGCTCTGGTGGGACGGTGTGCTGGACCGGCTGCCCGAGAAATGGGCCGCACGGCTGGCGCTGCCGGACCTTTCGGGCGATGCGCCGGGCCTGCCCGATGACGCGCCCGACCCGTTCGACAAGCTTGCCGCGCGCAACCGCGAATGTTGAGCGCCTGAGGCAAGGGGGGCGTCAGAGCCCTTGAATTCGCGGGCATGGCCGCGTATGTCGCCCGTCAAGCGATCAAACGAGAGAAGAACAGCGCCCATGGCACGCACCAATCCGCTTCAATTCATTCAGCAGGTCCGCGCAGAGGTGGCCAAGGTGATCTGGCCGACGCGCCGCGAGGTGCTGCTGACCACGGTCATGGTCCTGATCATGGCGGCGCTGACGGCCGTGTTCTTTGCGCTGGTCGATCTGGGTATCCGCAGCGGTTTGCAGGGTATCCTGTCCCTGTTCGGCTGAAGACCAAGAAAATCCTGCGCTGGCCCTTGAATCCAAGGGCGATCACGGGTAATTGGCGGCACACTTCGGAACATGGCGCGCGGCGAATCAGGTTGCGCGCCGATTTTTGTTTCGAGGACTTTGGGTGAAAGCCCCGGAAATCAAAGACTTTCGGCCTGTCGCGGCCGGCAAACGACAAGGGCATCTCGAATATGGCGAAGCGGTGGTACTCGGTCAGTGTTCTCTCGAATTTCGAGAAGAAAATCGCCGAGCAGATCAGACAATCCGTAGCCGAGCAGAATCTCGAAGAGGATATCGACGAGGTTCTGGTGCCCACCGAAGAGGTGATCGAGGTGCGTCGCGGCAAGAAGGTGACCGCCGAGCGCCGGTTCATGCCGGGTTACGTGCTGGTGCACATGGAGATGTCGGACAAGGGGTATCACCTGATCAACTCGATCAACCGCGTCACCGGTTTCCTTGGCCCGCAGGGCCGCCCGATGCCGATGCGCGATGCCGAGGTGAACACGATCCTGAACCGCGTCCAGGAGGGCGAGGATTCGCCGCGCACCCTGATCCATTTCGAGGTGGGCGAGAAGGTCAAGGTCAACGACGGCCCGTTCGAGGATTTCGACGGCATGGTCGAGGAAGTGGACGAAGACAACCAGCGCCTCAAGGTGACGGTGTCGATCTTTGGCCGGGAAACCCCGGTCGAACTGGAATTCACGCAGGTCACCAAGCAGGCCTGACGTGTGAGCCGTGGGAGGCGAGGGCGCCGCGGCGCCCGGACCGGACCACACGACTGAGACCCCGAGGGGCGCGCCCTGAGGGGAGTTGGAAAGAAGGAGAGGCCAGATGGCCAAGAAACTCGCAGGCAAGATGAAGCTGCAAGTGCCCGCAGGTCAGGCGAACCCGTCCCCCCCCGTGGGTCCGGCGCTGGGTCAGCGCGGCATCAACATCATGGAATTCTGCAAGGCGTTCAACGCCAAGACGCAGGACATGGAGCCCGGTGCCCCGTGCCCGACGCTGATCACCTATTATCAGGACAAGTCCTTTGAAATGGACATCAAGACGCCCCCGGCGTCCTACTACCTGAAAAAGGCCGCCAAACTGAAATCCGGCTCCAAGACGCCCGGCCGCGACACCGCGGGCAGTGTCAGCACCAAGCAGGTGCGCGAGATCGCGGAAGCGAAGTGGAAAGACCTGAACGCGAACGACGTCGAAGCCGCGATGAAGATCATCCTCGGCAGCGCGCGCTCCATGGGCATCGAGGTGAAGTAAGATGGCAAAGCTTGGAAAACGTATCCGTGCCGCCCGTGAGGCATTCGCCGGCAAGGAAGAATTGAGCGTCGAAGAGGCCGTGGCCCTGATCAAGGCCAACGCGAAGGCCAAGTTCGATGAGACGATCGAGATCTCGATGAACCTGGGTGTCGATCCGCGCCACGCCGACCAGATGGTCCGCGGCGTTGTCGGCCTGCCCAACGGCACCGGCAAGGACGTGCGCGTCGCCGTGTTCGCCCGTGGCGCCAAGGCCGAAGAGGCAGAGGCCGCCGGGGCCGACATCGTCGGCGCCGAGGATCTGATGGAAACCGTGCAGGGCGGCACGATCGAATTCGATCGCTGCATCGCGACGCCGGACATGATGCCGATCGTCGGTCGTCTGGGCAAGGTCCTGGGGCCGCGCAACCTGATGCCGAACCCCAAGGTCGGCACCGTCACCATGGACGTGGCCGACGCGGTCAAGAACGCCAAGGGCGGCGAAGTGCAGTTCAAGGCCGAGAAAGCCGGCGTGGTTCACGCCGGTGTCGGCAAGGCGTCCTTTGACGAGAGCAAGCTGGTCGAGAACGTGCGCGCCTTCGTGGCCGCCGTGTCCAAGGCCAAGCCGGCCGGTGCAAAGGGCACCTACATGAAGAAGATCTCGCTGACCTCGACCATGGGGCCGGGTGTCAGCGTCGACGTGAACAACGCCGCGTCGGAATAAGATGAGAATTTGCGCCGGCCCTTCGGGGCCGGGGCGAATGGCGGGGCCGGTTTCCGGCGCCGTCCTGTCCGAGATGGAGGGTTGGGCCAACGCCCTATAATTCCTTCCTGAGATGGGGAACGAGATGAGACTCAACGAAGGCCGTTGCCTTCGGGTGATCTTTGGCTCGGGACCCTGACTTTGGACCCGAACGGCGGGGCAACCCGCCAAAACTGAGCCGGGGGGAAACCCCCCAGACTGGAGTGAAACTGTGGATAGAGCCCAGAAAGAGAAAGTGGTCGAGGAACTCGGCCAGATCTTCGAAAGCTCTGGCGTCGTAGTGGTTGCCCACTACGCGGGTCTTACAGTTGCCGAGATGCAGGATCTTCGTGCACGCGCCCGCGCGGCCGATGCATCCGTTCGCGTCGCCAAGAACAGGCTCGCCAAGATCGCCCTTGAGGGCAAGCCATGCGAAAGCATTGCTGGTTTCCTTACGGGTATGACCGTTCTGACCTATTCCGAAGACCCCGTGTCCGCCGCCAAGGTGGCCGAGGGTTTCGCCAAGGACCACTCGAAATTCGAGATCCTCGGCGGCGCAATGGGAACGGACGCTCTGGACCGTGCCGGTGTCAAAGCCGTGTCCGACATGCCTTCGCGCGAAGAGCTTCTTGCTCAGATCGCCGGTATGCTGGGCGCACCCGCTTCGAACATCGCCGGTGCAATTGGCGCACCTGCTTCGAACATCGCGAGCATCCTTTCGACCATCGAAGAGAAGGCCGAAGCCGCGTAAGCAAGGCAACTGGAATATCCGCGTATGGGTCCAGGCCCGACGTTGGAACACATCTTAAATGGAAAGAGCTGAACAATGGCTGATCTGAAAAAACTTGCTGAAGAGATCGTTGGACTGACGCTTCTCGAAGCACAAGAACTGAAAACCATCCTGAAAGACGAATACGACATCGAACCCGCCGCTGGCGGCGCTGTGATGATGGCGGGCCCGGCTGGCGATGCTGGCGGTGCAGAAGCCGAAGAGCAGACCGAATTCGACGTCATCCTGAAATCGGCCGGTGCCTCCAAGATCAACGTGATCAAGGAAGTCCGCGCGATCACCGGTCTGGGCCTGAAAGAAGCCAAGGACCTGGTCGAAGCCGGTGGCAAGGCCGTCAAGGAAGGCGTCTCGAAGGACGAAGCCGAAGAGCTGAAGACGAAGCTCGAAGAAGCTGGCGCCGAGATCGAACTCAAGTAATCGGCGTTCCGGGGTGAACCCGGTTGAAAACACGAGGCTGGGTCCGGAATACCGGGCCCAGCCGAACCTATCTTAGCAAGACCCTGAGAATGCAGGGTTTTTCTAAGGCGAGGTTCTCGCGGTCGGGAGGCTCCTGGTGGGACAGGGGCCGGGAATGGACCGCACCCGCCATCTCGAAAGGCCGTGCTGCTGGAGCCCGACAGCAGGTGCGGCCGGTGAGAAACGAAAGGTGACCAGACACATGGCTCAGACCTTCCTTGGCCAGAAACGTTTGCGCAAATACTTCGGTAAAATCCGCGAAGTTCTTGACATGCCGAACCTCATCGAGGTTCAGAAATCCTCGTATGACCTGTTCCTGAAATCCGGCGATCAGCCCGATCCTCTGGACGGCGAAGGCATCAAGGGTGTCTTCCAGTCGGTTTTCCCGATCAAGGATTTCAACGAAACCAGCGTGCTGGAATTCGTGAATTACGATCTGGAACGTCCGAAATACGATGTCGAGGAGTGCATGCAGCGCGACATGACCTACAGCGCCCCGCTGAAGGTCACGCTGCGCCTCATCGTGTTCGATATGGACGAGGATACCGGCGCCAAATCGGTGAAGGACATCAAGGAGCAGGACGTGTTCATGGGGGACATGCCGCTCATGACCCCGAACGGCACGTTCGTCGTGAACGGCACAGAGCGCGTGATCGTCAGCCAGATGCACCGCAGCCCCGGCGTGTTCTTCGACCATGACAAGGGCAAGACCCACAGCTCGGGCAAGCTGCTGTTCGCCTGCCGCATCATTCCCTATCGCGGGTCGTGGCTGGATTTCGAATTCGACGCCAAGGACATCGTGTTCGCCCGCATCGACCGCCGCCGCAAGCTGCCGGTGACGACGCTGCTTTATGCGCTGGGTCTGGACCAGGAAGGCATCATGGATGCCTATTACGATACGGTCGATTACAAGCTGAAGAAGAACAAGGGCTGGGTCACCAAGTTCTTCCCCG
>CAZMZS010000103.1:0-9481 GCA_964570675.1 uncultured Roseovarius sp.
GCGTCTGGACCGTCAATGTCGGCTATGGCCGCGAGCGCATCGCCAATGCCGTGCGCGACCAGCTGATCAAGCTGAACTACTTCGCTGGCTCCGCGGGGTCCGTGCCCGGCGCATTGTTCTCGGAAAAGCTGATCTCGAAAATGCCCGGCATGAGCCGAGTCTACTACACCAACTCGGGCTCCGAGGCGAACGAGAAAGCCTTCAAGATGGTCCGCCAGATCGCGCATAAGCGCTACGGTGGCAAGAAGCACAAGATCCTTTACCGCGAGCGCGACTATCACGGCACCACCATCGCCGCCCTGTCGGCTGGCGGCCAGGACGAGCGCAACGCTCAATACGGCCCCTTCACGCCCGGCTTCGTGCGCGTGCCCCACTGCCTTGAATACCGCGCCCAATGGGATCTTTCCGGCGAGGAATACGGCCAGCGCGCCGCCGACGCCATCGAGGAAGTGATCCTGGCCGAAGGCCCCGACACCGTCGGCGCGCTCTGCCTTGAACCCGTGACAGCGGGTGGCGGCGTCATCGCCCCGCCGCCGGGCTACTGGCCCCGCGTGCAGGAAATCTGCCGCAAATACGACATCCTGCTGCATATCGACGAGGTCGTCTGCGGCATCGGGCGCACCGGCACATGGTTCGGCTACCAGCATTACGGCGTCGAGCCCGATTTCGTGACAATGGCCAAGGGCGTCGCCTCGGGCTATGCGGCGATCGCCTGCTGCGTGACCAACGAAAAAGTCTTCGACATGTTCAAGGAAGACGCCAGCGATCCGATGGATTACTTCCGCGACATCTCGACCTTCGGCGGCTGCACGGCCGGTCCGGCGGCGGCGCTGGAAAACATGGCCATCATCGAGGAAGAGGGCCTGCTGGAAAACACCGTGGCGATGGGCGACTACATGCTGGACCAGTTGGGCGCGCTCAAGGACAAGCATGAAGTCATCGGCGACGTGCGCGGCAAGGGCCTGTTCCTTGGTGCCGAGCTGGTCGCAGACCGCGCCAGCAAGGAACCCGTGCCCGAAAAGCAGGTGCAGGCGGTCGTGGGCGACTGCATGGCGCAGGGCGTGGTGATCGGCGCGACCAACCGCTCGATCCCCGGCTTCAACAACACCTTGTGCTATTCGCCTGCGCTGATCGCGCGCAAGGACGATATCGACCAGATCATCGAGGCGACCGACAAGGCGCTAACCAAGGTCTTCGGCTGATTTTCTGACAGCCGCGTTTTTCCCCACTTACCCCGGCATCATCGCATGCCGGGGTTTTTTTCGGTCCGGGCAATGTGATCTTCGGCGCGGTTTCGCCTTGCACCCCCGCGCCGGGGCTGGCTCTTTCGCAGACAGGCGCGACTCATCCCGAGGCGCCGGCTGACCAGAAGAACAGGAGCCACATGAAACCGAAACTTTCCATTATCCTCGCCCTTTCCCTTGCCGCCTCGCCCGCCGCAGCCCACCTGCCGCCCGGCGAATACGGCTCGTTCATGGCCGGGGTCACGCATCCGCTCTTCGGGCTCGATCACGTGCTGGCGATGATCGCGGTCGGCCTATGGGCGGCTCAGATCGGCGGGCGCGCTCTCTGGCAGGTGCCCACTGCATTCGTCGGTGCGATGCTGGCCGGTTTCGGGCTGGCTCTGGCCGGATTGCCCTTGCCCCTTGTCGAACCCATGATCCTTGCGTCGATCATGTTGCTGGGCCTTGTGGTGGCGCTGGCGTTGCGTCCCTCGGCTGGCTGGGCGATGGCCCTGGTCGGCGCATTGGCGCTGTTTCACGGCCATGCCCATGGCGGCGAACTGGGCAGCGCGGCAGCACTTCAGTTCGGCGCCGGTTTCGCGCTGGCCACGGCGGGGCTGCATCTGGTCGGGCTGGCGGTTGCGCTGCTCTTTGCCCGCGCGCTACGGAACGGCTCCGGCCTGGTGCTGCGCGCGATGGGCGCTGCCACCGGCTGTGCCGGGGCGTTGATCGCCCTCGGCTGAATGCCCTGTCGTTAAACGTTTCTTGACGCTTCGGGGCGCGCGATGGGCGCGCGCTCCGTTAACCACTCCGGTTCCGGTGCGCGATACCGACGCGATACCGACATGATACCGATGTGACGCCGATCACGGGCTTCGCTTGTTAACCAGAATGATATCACCGATTCGCGCGGCCCTCAGCCATCATGCACCGCGCGGCTGTCCGCGGGCGCCTCGTCGCGCTCATGCATCCCGTAATCCCGGATCACGCTGACCACCCGCAGCCGGTAATCCGCGAACATCACGTTGCGCCCGGCCTTCTGCGCGCCCCGGTGCGCCTCCAGCTGACGCCAGCGTTCCACCGCCGCCTCATCCTCCCAAAAGCTCAGCGACAACAGCTTTCCGGGGCTGGTCAGGCTCTGGAACCGCTCGACGCTGATGAAGCCTTCGACCTGCTCGGCCAGCGGGCGCATCTTTGCGGCCATGTCCAGATAGGGCGCCTGCTGGCCCTCTGCGGGTTCGACCTCGAATATCACGGCGATCATGGCATCCCTCCTGTTCTGCGCTCGGCCCGACCATCCCCCTGCAACGCGCACCATGCAAGCCCCGGCACACCGCCGGCAGCACCCGCCGCGCACGTATCGCGCACGCATTGCGCGCGCGGCGGGGGCGCAAATACATGCCTTGCGTGCTTAAGACCAGATTGCCACGCAGATAAGTCCAGACTATTCTGCCCGCATGGGAATTTCAGTCGAGACCTTCTTTCTCAACCCCGATGCCGAAGGCACGCTCCAGGCGAAGATCCAGCAGATGATCGCCGAGGGCATCCTTTCGGGCCGTTTTCGCAAGGGCGAGAAACTGCCAAGCTCGCGCAAGCTGGCGCGCCATCTGGGCGTCAGCCGGATCACCGTCACGCTGGCCTATACCGAATTGCAGGCCAGCGACTATCTCGAGGCGCGCGACCGCTCGGGGTATTTCGTCTCGCAAAACGCACCCGAGCCGCCAGAGTTCGATGCCCGCGCGCCCGGGCGCGATACGATCGACTGGTCACGCGCATTGGGGCGGCGCTTTACCGGTGGCAACACCCCCGAAAAGCCGCAGGACTGGTCGCGCTACCGCTATCCCTTTGTCTTCGGGCAGACCGATCCCTCGCTTTTCGATCATGCCAACTGGCGACACTGCGCGCTTCAGGCCCTTGGACAAAAGGACTTTCAGGCGCTGACCACCGATTACTACGATCAGGATGATCCCAAGCTGATCGAATTCATCCTGCGTCACACCCTGCCCCGTCGCGGCATCCTGGCCCAGCCCGACGAGATCCTCGTCACCATGGGCGCGCAGAACGCGCTGTGGCTGACCGCGCAGGTCCTGCTGACCCAAAGGCGCACCGCCGCCATCGAGGAGCCCTGCTATCACGCGCTGCGCGATATTCTCATGCAATCGCGCTGTTATCTCGCCTCGGTCGACGTGGACCGCGACGGGCTGCCGCCCGCCGATCTGCCGCGCTATGCCGATGTGATCTTCACCACGCCCAGCCATCAGGCGCCGACCAACGCGACCATGCCGATGGCCCGGCGCAAGGACCTACTGGAAAAGGCGCGCGAGATGGATGCGCTCATTGTCGAGGACGATTACGAGTTCGAGATATCCTTCCTGCGCTCGCCCCTGCCGGCCCTGAAATCGCTCGATACCGATGGGCGGGTGATCTATGTGGGCAGCTTCTCCAAGTCGATCTTTCCGGGGCTGCGGCTGGGTTATCTGGTGGGGTCGCGCCAGTTCATCCGCGAATGCCGCGCGCTGCGCGCCAGCGTGCTGCGCCACCCGCCGGGCCATATCCAGCGTACGGCGGCCTATTTCCTGAGCCTTGGCCATTACGACAGCCTGATCCGGCGGATGGGGCAGGTTTTCTCGCGCCGCAGGCAGGTGATGGAACAGGCGCTGGCCGATCATGGGCTGGGAGTCGAGGGGCGCGGCGTGTTCGGCGGCTCGTCGATCTGGATGCGTGCGCCCGATGGCGTGGATACCTCTGTGCTGGATGAGCGGCTGCGCGCGCGCTCGGTGCTGATCGAACCCGGCCAACCATTCTTTCGCGGCCCCGCCGCGCCGCGCAACTACTACCGGCTGGCCTATTCCTCGATCCCCTCCGAACGCATCCCCGACGGAATCGCGATCCTCTCCGAGGAACTGACCCATCTGCGCCGACTGGCCCTATGATGGCGGGCATTCTGGCCCTACTGCCCATCTTCCCCCCAGCCTATTTTCCCCCCAACCCGCACCCAAAGACCCCCATTCGCTCAGGAGACCTCCGATGAAAATGACGACAGAAGAAGCCTTTGTGAAGACGCTCCAAAGGCATGGGATTGAGCATGCTTTCGGAATCATCGGATCGGCGATGATGCCGATTTCGGATCTGTTTCCGGAGGCGGGAATCATGTTCTGGGACTGCGCGCATGAGGGCAGCGCCGGGATGATGGCCGATGGCTATACGCGCGCCACCGGCAAGATGTCGATGATGATCGCGCAGAACGGCCCCGGCATCACCAATTTCGTGACCGCCGTGAAGACCGCATACTGGAACCACACACCGCTTCTGTTGGTGACGCCTCAGGCGGCCAACAAGACGATCGGCCAGGGTGGTTTCCAGGAGGTCGAGCAGATGGCCCTGTTCCAGGACATGGTCGCCTATCAGGAAGAGGTGCGCGACCCGACCCGCGTGGCCGAGGTTCTGGCGCGGGTGATCTCGCAGGCCAAGCGCCTGTCGGGCCCGGCACAGATCAACCTTCCGCGCGATTACTGGACCCAGGTGGTCGATATCGAGCTGCCCGATGCGCTGGAATTCGAGCGCTCGCCGGGTGGCGAGGATTCGGTGGCGCGGGCCGCAAAGCTGATGTCGCAAGCCAAGAACCCGGTCATCCTGAACGGCGCGGGCGTGGTCCTGTCCGATGGCGGGATCGAGGCCAGCAAGACACTGGCCGAGCGGCTGGATGCGCCGGTTTGCGTGGGCTACCAGCATAACGACGCCTTCCCCGGCTCGCACCCGCTGTTCGCGGGGCCGCTGGGTTACAACGGGTCGAAAGCCGGAATGGAGCTGATCTCGCAGGCGGATGTGGTGCTGTGCCTTGGCACGCGCCTCAACCCGTTCTCGACGCTGCCCGGTTATGGCATGGAATACTGGCCCAAGGATGCCAAGATCATCCAGGTGGACATCAACCCCGACCGGATCGGCCTGACCAAGAAGGTCGAGGTCGGCATCGTCGGCGATGCGGCCAAGGTGGCCAAGGGGATCCTGTCGCAGCTTTCGGATAGCGCTGGCGACGAAGGGCGCGACGCCCGCAAGGCGAATATCGCCGAAACCAAATCCCGCTGGGCCCAGCAGCTCAGCAGCATGGATCACGAGGAAGACGACCCCGGCACCAGCTGGAACGAGCGCGCCCGCGCCGACAAGCCCGACTGGATGAGCCCGCGCATGGCATGGCGCGCGATCCAGTCCGCTTTGCCGCGAGAGGCGATCATCAGCTCGGATATCGGCAACAACTGTGCCATCGGCAACGCCTACCCCTCGTTCGAGGTGGGCCGCAAATACCTGGCGCCGGGTCTGTTCGGACCGTGTGGCTATGGCCTGCCGGCGATCGTGGGCGCCAAGATCGGTCGTCCGGACGTGCCGGTCGTGGGCTTTGCCGGTGACGGCGCCTTCGGCATCGCGGTGAACGAATTGACGGCGATCGGGCGCAGCGAATGGCCCGCGGTGACGCAGATCGTGTTCCGCAACTACCAGTGGGGCGCCGAAAAGCGCAACTCGACCCTGTGGTTCGATGACAACTTCGTCGGCACCGAACTGGATCAGGAAGTGAGCTATGCCGGGATCGCAAAGGCCTGTGGGCTGAAAGGCGTTGTGGCCCGCACGATGGAAGAGCTGACCGACGCACTGAACCAGGCAATCAAGGACCAGATGGAGAATGGCAAGACCACCCTCATCGAGGCCATGATCAACCAGGAGCTTGGCGAACCCTTCCGCCGCGATGCCATGAAGAAGCCCGTTCAGGTCGCCGGAATCGACAAGAACGACATGAAACCCCAGAAGGTTTGATGGCAGAGGCGGCCAACGCAACCACGCCGAGGCCGGTCGCCCTTGCGCTTGCGCAGGGGTCGGCCCCGGCGGCGAAGATCGCCCTGAGCGAAGGCAGCGATCCGCGCGTCGTGGCTGGAGCGTTGGCGGCGCGCAAGGCGGGGATCGCCGAGATCATCCTTGTGGGCGGCAAAGCGAAGGTGAGTGCCGCGCTGGCCGCCGAAAATGGCAGCGAAGGTGACGGGATCGAGATTCATGATCCCGCCACCTCGCCGCTGATCGACGATTTTACCGCCGCATACCACGACCTGCGCCGCCACAAGGGTCTCGATGAAGCCGCCGCGCGAAAGGCGGTGCAAAGCCCTCTGGTCTATGCCGCGATGCTGGTGCGCCAGGGTCATGCCGCAGGCACCGTGGGCGGGGCCGTGGCGACCACGCCGGATGTCGTGCGCAGCGCCCTTCAGGTCATCGGCAAGGCGCCAGGCGCGGCGATGGTGTCGAGCTTTTTCCTGATGTACCCGCCCGAAAACGCCGCCGGTGACGCACGCGCCATGCTCTATTCCGATTGCGGGTTGGTCATCGATCCCTCGCCTCAGGAACTCGCCGCCATCGCCGCGAGTTCGGCCGCCTCATGTCGCGCGCTGATGCGCCAGGAGCCGAAAATCGCCATGCTGTCCTTTTCCACAATGGGCAGTGCCCGCCATGCCAGCGTGACCAAGGTCACCGATGCGCTGAAGCACCTCAAGGACAGTCATCCCGAATTGCAGGCCGACGGGGAATTGCAGTTCGATTCGGCTTTCGTACCCTCGGTCGCTGCCTCCAAGGCACCGGGTTCGGATGTGGCCGGGCAGGCGAATGTAATGATCTTCCCCAATCTCGATGCCGGGAATATCGGCTACAAGATCACCCAGAGGCTGGGCGGATATGCTGCCATCGGGCCCATTCTTCAGGGGCTTGCGAAACCCGCCAATGACCTTTCGCGCGGCTGTGTCGCGCAGGACGTGACAGAGATGATCGCCGTGACCGTATTGCAGGCTCGCGCCTGATCCGAAAAACCGGGGCGCAGATCCCGGACAGATTTCAAGCAACCGACATGTCGGGCGCCAATGGATGCCCCGCCGTGACCGACGCCAAACCAGGGAACGCCCGATGACACATCACCAGCCCAAGATCGAGACCTCGCCCAAGGTGTCCGACGAGGTGCGCAAGACCACCTGTTACATGTGTGCCTGCCGCTGTGGCATCAACGTCCACATGAAGGACGGCAAGGTCGCCTATATCGAGGGCAACCGGGACCATCCGGTCAATCGCGGCGTGCTGTGCGCCAAGGGCAGTGCGGGGATCATGCAGCATAACGCCCCCTCGCGGCTGCGTGCCCCGATGAAGCGGGTGGGCCCGCGCGGCTCGGGCGAGTTCGAGGAGATCAGCTGGGACGAGGCGCTTGAAATCGCCACCGGCTGGCTTGCGCCGCTGCGCGCCGAAGCTCCTGAAAAGCTGGCCTTTTTCACCGGGCGCGACCAGTCGCAGAGCTTCACCAGCTTCTGGGCGCAGAATTTCGGCACGCCGAACTATGCCGCGCATGGCGGGTTCTGTTCGGTCAACATGGCGGCGGCGGGCATCTACACGATGGGCGGCGCGTTCTGGGAATTCGGCCAGCCCGACTGGGATCACACCAAGCTGTTCATGATCTTCGGTGTCGCCGAGGACCATGACAGCAACCCCATCAAGATGGGCATCGGCAAGATCAAGGCGCGCGGCGCCAAGGTGATCGGGGTCAATCCGATCCGCTCGGGCTATAACGCGGTGGCCGATGAATGGGTCGGAATCACGCCCGGAACCGATGGGTTGTTCATCCTGTCGCTTGTACACGAGCTTCTGCGCGCCGGGCGGATCGATCTGGATTACCTGGCGCGCTACACGAATGCCCCGGTTCTGGTGAACATGGACCCCAACTCGCCCGAACACGGGCTTTTGATGCGCGACGAGGACGGCAAGACGCTGGTCATCGACCGCAAGACCGGCAAGCTGACGCCGTTCGACCAGAAGGGCGTGCAGCCGGACCTTTCGGCCAGCCACCGGCATGGCGGTGTCACCCACAAGCCGGTGATGCACCTGATCGCCGAACGCTACATGGATGCGCAATACGCGCCCGAGGCCGTGGCAGGGCGTTGCGGCATCAGCGCCGACAAGATCCGCACCATCGCCGCCGAACTGGCCCGCGTGGCCTTTGACGAGGAAATCGTGCTGGACCAGGAATGGACGGATTTCCGGGGCGAGACCCACAAACAGATGAAGGGCCGCCCCGTCACGTTCCACGCGATGCGCGGGATTTCGGCCCATTCCAACGGGTTCCAGACCTGTCGCGCGCTGCACATGCTTCAGATCCTGCTGGGATCGGTCGAGGTGCCCGGCGGTTTCCGCTTCAAGCCGCCCTATCCCAAGCCGGTCCACGCGCACCCCAAGCCGCATAGCGCCGTGACGCCGGACATGCCGCTGGATGGCCCGCATCTGGGTTTCGTGCAGGGGCCCGACGATCTGGCGCTAAAGGAGGATGGCAGCCCGGTGCGCATCGACAAGGCGTTTACCTGGGAAAACCCGATGTCGGCGCATGGGCTGATGCATATGGTGATCTCGAACGCCCATGCGGGCGATCCCTACAAGATCGACACGCTGTTCATGTACATGGCGAACATGTCCTGGAATTCCAGCATGAACACGGGCGGTGTGATCGACATGCTGACCGACAAGGATGAAAACGGCGAGCATGTGATCCCGCATATCATCTATTCGGATGCCTATAGTTCCGAGATGGTCGCCTATGCCGACCTGATCCTGCCCGACACCACCTATCTGGAGCGCCATGACTGCATCAGCCTGCTGGACCGCCCGATCTGCGAGGCGGATGCGGCGGCGGATGCGATCCGCTGGCCGGTGGTCGAACCCGACCGGGATGTGCGTGGCTTTCAATCGACGCTCTGCGACCTTGGCGTGCGGCTTGGTCTGCCGGGGTTTGTCAATGCCGACGGCAGCCAGAAATACGCCGATTACGCCGATTACATCACCAATCACGAGCGCAAGCCGGGCATCGGCCCGCTGGCGGGCTGGCGCAAGGGTGAGACTGGCCCAAGCCACGGGCGCGGCGCGCCCAACCCCGAGCAGCTGGACCGCTATATCGAGAATGGCGGCTTCTTCGTGAAGCACATCCCCGACGCCGCCAGCTACTACAAGCCGTGGAACATGGCCTATCAGAACTGGGCCGTGGAGCTGGGCATCTTCGACAGCCCGCAGCCCTACATCTTCGACCTCTATGTCGAGCCGCTGCGCCGCTTCCAGCTGGCCGCCGAGGGCCATGGTGAGCGCCAGCCCCCCGACCATCTGCGCGAACGCATCCGCGAAACGCTGGACCCGCTGCCGATCTGGTATCCGCCATTCGAGGATGGCGGCATCGACACCGAAGAATTCCCGGTTCACGC
>CAZMZS010000104.1:0-9434 GCA_964570675.1 uncultured Roseovarius sp.
CCGGAGATTCCCCATGCCCGAAACCCGTCACACCAAATGCCTGATCATCGGATCGGGGCCTGCAGGCTATACCGCAGGCGTCTATGCCAGCCGCGCGATGCTGGAGCCGATCCTTGTGCAGGGGATCGAACCGGGCGGGCAGTTGACCACCACGACCGAGGTCGAGAACTGGCCCGGCGACAGCGAGGTGCAGGGGCCGGACCTGATGCTGCGCATGGAGGCCCACGCCAAGGCGATGGGTTGCGAGATCATCGGCGACATCATCACCGATCTGGATGTGCAGAGCCGCCCCTTCGTCGCCAAGGGCGACAGCGGCGCGGTCTATACGGCAGATGCGGTCATCATGGCGACGGGCGCGCGCGCCAGGTGGCTGGGGCTTGAAAGCGAAGAGGCGTTCAAGGGCTTTGGTGTCAGCGCCTGCGCGACCTGTGACGGGTTCTTCTATCGTGGCGAGGAGATCGTGGTGATCGGCGGCGGCAACACGGCCGTGGAAGAGGCGCTGTTCCTGACGAATTTCGCATCGAAAGTCACGCTGATCCATCGCCGCGACGAGCTGCGCGCCGAACAGATCCTGCAAAACCGCCTGCTCAAGCATCCCAAGATCGAAACCCTGTGGTTTCACGAGCTTGAAGAGGTGCTGGGCGACGATAACCCCAAGGGCGTCACCGGCGTGCGCGTGAAAGGCAACCGGACCGGCAAGACCACCGAGATCCCCTGCAAGGGCGTGTTCATCGCCATCGGCCACGCTCCTGCCAGCGAGCTGATCAAGGGCAAGGTCGACATGCATCACGGCGATTACGTCAAGGTCGAGCCGGGCAGCACCCGCACCTCGATCCCCGGTATCTTCGCGGCGGGCGATCTGACCGACCACATCTATCGCCAGGCGGTGACCAGCGCGGGCATGGGCTGCATGGCGGCCCTGGATGCCGAGAAATTCATCGCCGAGATGGATGACTGACCCCTGAGGCGACAGGGCGGTCGCCGCAAGGCGGTTGCCCTGCCTGCCAGAATGGCCGCGCCGGGAGGGGCGATCTTGGCGGCAGGTACAAGACCGGCGATGAGGCCGGCGTGACCGGGCCGGTCGTTCATCGCGGCCGAATTGCCCGTCAGAATGGCGGCTTGGCGCGAAACCGCATACCGGCGCCGCCATCGGGGTGGCGCAGGCGCAATTCCTCGGAATGGAGCATCAGGCGGGGATGTTGCGCCGCCGCGCCGGTGGCGTAAAGCGGATCGCCCAGGATGGGGTGCCCCATCGCCAGCATATGCACCCGCAATTGATGGCTGCGCCCGGTGCGCGGCATCAGCCGAACCCGGCTTTCGCCCGCGTTCTGGCGCAGGACGCGCCAGTCGGTGACCGCCTCGCGGCCGGTCTCGTGGCAGACTTTCTGGCGCGGGCGGTTGGGCCAATCGACGGTCAGCGGCAGGTCGACGGTGCCGGACTTGGGCGAAAGCTGCCCCCAGACCCGTGCGACATAGGTCTTTTTCACCTGACGCTTTTCGAATTGCAGGCCCAGGTGGCGTTGCGCATGCGGGCTGAGGCCAAAGACCATCACGCCCGATGTGTCCCGGTCCAGCCGATGCACCAGCAGCGCGGTCGGGAAGGCCTCCTGCGCGCGCGTCAGCAGGCAATCGGCCAGATGCGCGCCTTTGCCCGGCACGCTCAAGAGGCCCGCGGGCTTGTTCACGACCAGGATCTCGTGATCCTCGTGCAGCACCTCAAGCGGGTCCTGTGGCGGGTTGTAATCGCTCTCCATGCGCCGCCCTCTACACCAGCCCCGCGCCCGGTGCCACACCCTCTGGCGCCGCGATGCGGGCTGTGGCAAGACATCGGTCATGCGCATAGATTACGACAGCACACTGAAAACCATCGCCTCGCTGACCAGCGGTGAGGCCGACGAGATCGCCCTGATGGCCACGGTGGTTTGCGAATTGCATCACGCCGATGACCGTTTCGACTGGACGGGTTTTTACCGCGTGACCGAGCCGGGCATGCTGAGGATCGGCCCCTACCAGGGCTCGCATGGCTGTCTGGTGATCCCTTTCGATCGCGGGGTCTGCGGCGCGGCGGCCAGCACGGGCGAGGTGCAGCTTGTCGATGATGTCGATGCCTTTGCGGGCCATATCGCCTGCGCCAGTTCGACCCGCTCCGAGATCGTGTTGCCGGTCCTTGACGCGGAAGGGCGGCTGATTGCTGTGCTCGATATCGACAGCGACCGGCCCGCCGCCTTCGATCAGTCCGACGTGGCGGGGCTTGGGCGTATCTTGCAGGATGTATTCGCGCGGGCGTAAGAGATTGAAAGAATTAAGGTAATCGTGCAGAGCGGTGAACACGCCACGGATTTCATGAAATTTTATTTGATTTTTTCACGGAATCGCTCCAGCGTGAAATTGCAGCCGATATTTTCACGGGGGCACGCGCGCGACGATGCACCAATCCAATCCCGACCGCCCCCCGACGCTTGGCGCCGACCTGCGCACCCTGCGCAAGGCGCGCGGCCTGACCCTGTCGGACATGGCCGAGCGGCTGGATCGCTCCGTCGGCTGGCTCAGCCAGGTCGAGCGCGACCTTTCGGAACCCTCCATCACCGACCTGCGCCACATCGCCGCCGCGCTTGGCGTGCCGGTTTCCATGCTGTTCGGCCAGGCCACCGCCCCGGCGCATGAGGCCGGTCATGTGGTGCGCCAGGGCGCGCGCCGGCGGATCGGTTCGGGCGCAGCGGGTCTGATCGAGGAACTGCTCTCGCCCGACCTGACCGACGATTTCGAGATGGTCCACTGCACCTTCGAACCCCACAGCCGCATCGGCGAGACCGTCACCCGCCCCACCCAGGAGGTGGGCTATCTCGTGTCGGGCAAGCTGGACCTGGAGATTGGCAAGGACACATTCACCATCCATCCGGGCGACAGCTTCCGCATCCGCGAGGAGCCCTTTGCCTGGATCAACCCCTATGATGAACCGGCCGTGGCGATCTGGGCGATCGCCCCGCCGGTCTATTGAGGCCGCCATGAGCTGGGACGCCTGGACCGTTTTCGCGCTGTTCTGGGTGATCTTCGTGACCACGCCGGGGCCGAACCACCTCAATTGCATCCGCACCGGCATGGGCCACGGCTTTCGCCGCGGGCTTTGGTGCGTGGCCGCGATCCTGTTGCAGGCAACGCTGTTCCTGACCCTTTCGGCGGCGGGCATCACCGCCCTGATCGCCACCTCTGAGACAGCGTTCACCGCCGCGAAACTGCTGGGCGCGGGGGTGCTGATCTGGCTTGGCCTGCGTGGCTGGATCATGGCGAAGCGGCCCATCCGGGCCGAAGAGCCCGCGCCCGGTTCGATCTTCTGGCGTGCCTTCATGATCGCCACCATCAACCCCAAAAGCGTCGCGGGCTACCTTGCCGCCTTCAGCCAGTTCGTGCAGCCCGATGTGCCGATCTGGAGCCAGATGTGGGTGATCTTCCCGACGGCCCTCTGCATCACCGCGATCAGCTATACGGGCTTCATCGCGCTTGGCGCGGGGCTGGGACGCGCCGCCCTTGGTGCGGTGTTCAACATCTGGCTGCGCCGCGCGATGGCGGCCTGTTTCATTCTTTACGGTATCGCCCTTGGCAGCGCCACGGCACCGGCGGGAGCTTCCTGATGCATCACGGATCATGCCTCTGCGGGGCCATCAAACTGACCATCGACGCCCGGCTGAAAGACCCGATCGCGTGCCATTGCAAGCAGTGCCGCCGCCAATCGGGCCATTACTTCAGCGCCGTGCCCGCCCCCAAAACCGCCCTGCGCATCACTGGCGACGCCAACCTGCGGTGGTTTCGCGCCAGCGACATCGCCAGCCGTGGCTTTTGCAAAACCTGCGGCTCGACCTTGTTCTGGCGCCCCGATGACGGCCCGACGATCATGGTGGCGATGGCCGCGCTTGACGCGCCCACCGGGTTGCGCCTGTCGGGCCATTACTGGTGCGATCAAAAGGGCGATTACTACGCCATCCCAGACACCCTGCCCTGCCACGAGGGAGTGAGCACATGATCAACGGAAGATGCCTTTGCGGCGATATCACCTTTACGGTTCACGTCGCGCCAAAAGGTGCCTCTGTCTGCCATTGCAGCCAGTGCCGCAAGCAATCGGGGCATCTGTGGGCCTCGGCCTATGCGCCAAAGGACGAGGTGGAGATCAACGGCCCGGTGCAGTGGTTCGAGGCCACCCCCGCCGCCAAGCGCGGCTTTTGCCCGCGCTGCGGTGCGTCCCTGTTCTGGACAGCCCATGACGAGGACACGATCAGCTTCGCGCTCGGCGCGCTTGACGAGCCGACCGGGCTGACCCTGCAAAAGCACATCTTCACCGCCGACAAGGGCGATTATTACGACATCGCGGACGACGTGCCGCAACAACCCTGAACGGAGCATCTCACATGGCCGATTTTCCGACAACAGCGCGCGTGGTCATCATCGGGGGTGGCGCCGTGGGGGCGTCCTGCCTCTATCACCTTGCAAAGGCGGGCTGGCACGATTGCGTCCTTCTCGAAAAGAACGAACTGACCGCCGGCAGCACATGGCATGCGGCGGGCAACGTGCCCACCTTCTCGACCTCCTGGTCGGTGATGAACATGCAGCGCTACTCGACCGAGCTTTATGCACGTCTCGGGGCCGAGGTCGACTATCCCATGAACTACCACCAGACCGGCTCGATCCGCCTGGGGCACAGCAACGAGCGGATGCAGGAATTCGAGCGCGCCCGCAGCATGGGGCGCTACCAGGGGATGGACCTCGAGATCCTCGCCGCCGACGAAATCAAGGCCCGCTATCCCTTCATCGAAACCCACGACCTGCAAGGCGCGCTTTATGATCCCAATGATGGCGATATCGACCCCGCGCAGCTGACGCAGGCTTTGGCCAAGGGCGCGCGCGATCTGGGCGCGAAGGTGCTGCGGTTCTGCCCCGCCACCGGCATTGACCGGGACGGGGACGAATGGATCGTCAAGACCGACAAGGGCGATATCCGCTGCGAACATGTGGTCAATGCAGCGGGCTATTATGCGCAGCGCGTCGGCGAGTGGTTCAAACCTTTCGGCGGGCGGACCGTGCCGATGATGGTGATGAGCCACCAGTATCTGTTGACCGATGAAATCCCCGAGCTCGAGGCCTGGTCGCGCGAGACCGGTCACAAGCTGCCGCTTCTGCGCGACGTGGACAGCTCCTATTACCTCAGGCAGGAAAAGCACGGGCTCAATCTCGGCCCCTATGAGGGCAATTGCCGCGCGCATTGGGTCGAACCGGGCGATCCCATGCCCGGGGATTTCAGCTTTCAGCTTTATCCCGACGACCTCGAGCGCCTGGAATGGCATATCGACGACGCCATCGCGCGGGTGCCGATCCTGGGCACGGGCGGCGTGAACAAGGTAATCAACGGCCCCATCCCCTATGCGCCGGACGGGCTGCCGCTGCTTGGCCCGATGCCCGGCGTTCCCAATGCCTTCGAAGCCTGCGTCTTTACCTTCGGCATCGCCCAGGGCGGCGGCGCGGGCAAGGTGCTGGCCGAATGGATCACCCAAGGCGCCACCGAATGGGATATGTGGGCCTGCGATCCGCGCCGCTTTACCGACTATACCGACCCTGATTACTGCATCGCCAAGGGAATGGAGGTCTATGGCCACGAATACGCCATGCATTTCCCGCGCCATGAATGGCCCGCCGGGCGCGACCGCAAGCTTTCACCCGTGCATGACAGGATCAAGGCCCTCGGCGGCGTCATGGGCGCCTATAACGGCTGGGAGCGCGCCAACTGGTTCGCCCATGCCGGCGACGATACATCCCAAGCCGCCACCAGGACCTGGAACCGCGCAGGCCCCTGGGAGCCTCGTATCCGTGAAGAATGCGAAGCCGTGCGCGACGCCTGCGGTATCCTCGACCTGCCGGGATTCTCGCGCTTCAACCTCGAAGGCCCGAATGCCGCCGACTGGCTCGCCTCGCGGATCACCGGCGTAGTGCCGCGCGTCGGGCGTATCGGGCTGGTCTATTTCGCCGATGAGCGCGGTCGCGTCCTCACCGAGATGTCGGTGGTGCGCCATCGCGACGACCTCATGACCCTGATCACCGCCGCCGCCGCCGAATGGCATGATTACGACCTGCTCGCCTCGGCGCTTGGCGGGGTCGATGGCGTCACCCTCACCAATTGCACGCGGGACTACATGACCCAGATCCTCGCCGGTCCCGCGTCGCGCGCGCTGCTATCCGGTCTCTGCGACGCCGACCTCTCGCAACCCTGGCTGACCCATCAGGCGACCGAGATCGCCGGGCATTGGGCGCGCCTCGTGCGGGTCTCCTTCACCGGCGAGCTGGGATGGGAAATCCACACGAAAACCGAGGACACCGCCGCCGTCTTCGACGCCGTCTGGCAGGGGGGGCAGGCGCATGGCCTCAAACCCTTCGGCATGTATGCGCTCGACAGCCTGCGCATGGAAAAGGCCTACCGCGCATGGAAGGGGGATCTGAGCACCGATTACACCATGCTCGAAGCCGGGCTCGAACGGTTCGTGAAATTCGACAAGCCACAGGATTTCCCCGGCAAATCCGCCCTCCTCGCCGAACAGGCGCGCGGCCCGGCCAAGCGCTTCGTCACCCTCAAGGTCGACCCCGGCGCCGCCGATGCGCCCTACATGTCCACCATCCGCCATGACGGGCGGATCGTGGGCGAGACCACCAGCGGCGCCTGGGGCTACCGGGTGAACGCCTCGCTTGCTCTTGCCATGGTCCGCGCCGATCTCGCCGCGCCGGGCACCGTGCTCGAGATCGACATCTACGGCACGCCCCACCGGGCCACCGTTCAGCCCGACGGCCCGCTTTGGGATCCGGCCAATGAAAGGCTCAAGGCGTGACACCCTGTCCCGCCTTCTTCTGTTTCGAAATATCCCGGGGGGTCCGGGGGGCAGCGCCCCCCGGCCGGTCGGACGCTTCCGCGTCCGAAACCCCTTCAACCAGGCATAACGAGGCGCTCGCATGACCGATCTTCCACAGCAGGCCCGCGCCGTCATCATCGGTGGTGGCGTGGTGGGCTGCTCCGTCGCCTATCACCTCACCCGGCTGGGCTGGCGCGACGTGGTGCTGCTCGAGCGCAAGCAGCTGACCTCCGGCACCACCTGGCACGCGGCGGGCCTCATCGCGCAGCTGCGCGCCACCGCCAACATGACGAAACTCGCGAAATACAGCCAGGAGCTTTATGGCAGTCTCGAAGAGGAAACCGGCGTCGCCACCGGCTTCAGGCGGGTGGGTTCGATCACCGTGGCGCTGACCGACGAGCGGCGCGAGGAAATCCTGCGTCAGGCCGCCATGGCCCGCGCCTTCGGCGTCGATGTCGAGGAGATCAGCCCCAGCGAGGTCAAGACGCGATACCCTCATCTCAATACCGACGGGGTGCGCGGGGCGGTCTATCTCGACAAGGACGGCCAGGGCGATCCGGGCAATATCGCGCTGGCACTTGCCAAGGGTGCGCGCCAGCGCGGCGCGGTGATCGCCGAGCGCACCAAGGCCACCGGCGTCACCCGTCAGGGCCGCCGCGTCACCGGCGTGGACTGGCAGCGCGAAGACGGCAGCCAAGGCCATATCGGCGCCGAGCATGTGGTCAATTGCGCCGGGATGTGGGGGCGCGAGCTGGGCGCGATGCTGGGCGTGAACGTGCCTCTTCAGGCCTGCGAGCATTTCTACATCCTGTCCGAACCGATCGCGGGTCTGGGTCCGCTGCCCGTGCTGCGGGTGCCGGACGAGTGCGCCTATTACAAGCAGGACGCCGGCAAGATGATGCTGGGCGCCTTCGAGCCGGTCGCCAAACCCTGGGCGCTTGGCGGCATCCCCGAGGATTTCGAGTTCGACCAGCTGCCCGAGGATCTCGACCATTTCGAGCCGATCCTGGAATGGGCCGTGAACCGCATGCCGATGCTGGGCGAGGCGGGCATTCACACGTTCTTCAACGGGCCGGAATCCTTTACGCCCGATGACGCCTATCATCTTGGCCTTGCGCCCGAGATGGACAATGTCTGGGTCGCCGCCGGGTTCAACTCGATCGGCATCCAGTCGGCGGGCGGCGCGGGCATGGCGCTGGCGCAATGGATGGAGGACGGCGAAAAGCCCTTCGATCTGGGCGATGTGGATATCGCCCGGATGCAGCCCTTCCAGGGCAACCGCACCTACCTTGCGCGCCGCTCGACCGAAACGCTGGGGCTGCTTTATGCCGACCACTTCCCCTATCGGCAGAAGACCACCGCGCGCGGCGTGCGCCGCAGCCCGTTGCATGCACATCTGCTGGAACAGGGCGCCGTCATGGGCGAAACCGCCGGCTGGGAGCGCGCCAACTGGTTCGCCGCGCCGGGGCAGGAACGCGCCTATGTCTATTCCTGGGGGCGTCAGAACTGGTTCGGGAACGCCGCCGCCGAACACGCCGCGATCCGCGGTGGTGTAGGCATGTATGACATGTCCTCATTCGGCAAGCTGCGCGTCGAAGGCCCCGAGGCCGAGGCGTTTCTGAACCATGTCTGCGGCGCGGATATCTCGGTGCCGGCGGGCCGAATCGTCTATACCCAGTTCCTCAATCCCCGTGGCGGGATCGAGGCCGACGTGACCGTCACCCGCCTGTCCGAAACCGCCTGGCTTATCGTCACCCCCGCCGCCACAAGGCTGGCCGATGAGACCTGGCTGCGCCGCAACCTGGGCGAACGGATCGCCGTCATCACCGATGTCACCGCCGCCGAGGCCGTTCTGGCCGTGATGGGCCCGGGATCGCGGGCATTGATGCAGGCGGTGTCACCCGACGACATGTCGAACGCGGCGCATCCTTTCGGCACCGCCCGCCAGATCGAGATCGGCATGGCCCTCGCCCGCGCGCATCGCGTCTCCTATGTGGGCGAGCTGGGCTGGGAGGTCTATATCCAGGCCGACATGGCCGCGCATGTGTTCGAAACCCTGTTGGAGGCGGGCAAAGATCACGGGCTTAAGCTGTGCGGAATGCATATGATGGACAGTTGCCGCATCGAAAAGGGGTTTCGCCATTTCGGTCATGACATCACCTGCGAGGATCATGTTCTTGAGGCGGGTCTGGGGTTTGCCGTGTCGAAAACCAAGCCCGCCTTCATCGGGCGCGACGCCGTGCAGCGCAAGCGCGACGAGGGGCTTGGCGCCCGGATGGTGCAGTTCCGCCTGACCGACCCCGAGCCGCTGCTTTATCACAACGAACCGATCCTGCGCGACGGGCAGATCGTGGGGTATCTCTCGTCGGGCAATTACGGCCATCACCTGGGCGCGGCCATCGGCTTGGGCTATGTGCCCTGCAAGGGCGAAACGGGCGAAGAACTGCTGGCCTCCAGCTACGAGATCGACATCGCCGGGACGCGGGTGCCCGCCGAGGCCAGCCTCAAGCCGCTTTATGACCCGAAGGGCGCGCGCATGAAGGCATAGCC
>CAZMZS010000105.1:0-9326 GCA_964570675.1 uncultured Roseovarius sp.
GGGTGTGATAGGGCTGGCTGGCCCAGTCGAAAAAGAACCAGCCCCATATGCGCTTACGCTGTGAAATTACCGCCATGCTCAACCCTCGCTGGTGGCGATATGACAGTCTGCTGCGCGGGCTTGCAAGCTATTCCTGCATGGGTGGCCAGGGCCGGGTCTTGTCGGCCTCGATCCAGGCGCTGACCCACTCCGGTGCCTCGGGGCGGGCGACCTCCTTGCCGACTTCGGCCATGACCTGATCGGGTGGCACGATCCCGTCACGACCGGTCACGGCGGTGCGCAGGAGGATGTGGTTGGCGCATTCGCCCGAAGCTTTCCACATGGATTGCTCGATATAGATGAACTTGTCATCCCACCACACCGCGCGTGAGCGCATCCGGATCATCTCGAAGGCGCGGATGCGCCGCCGGTAGCGCACCGTCGCTCCTGCGACCACCAGCCCCCAGGCATTGCGCTTGAGCGCCGGAATCAGCCCGACGCGCTGCGCCAGCGGAATGCGCCCCAGATCGAACAGCGTCAGGGTGCGCCCGTTGTTAAGTTCCATCCACAGGTCGATATCCCAGGGCATGCAGATATGGCGCGAAGCGTGGGTGCCGGTCAGCGGAAGCGGCGGGTCGTTGCGATGCTTGAACATCTGCCAGACCATGCGCAGAAACGGATACATGAATACTCTCCTTGCTGAGCCGGGTTTTCAGGGCCACGGGCGGCGGCGTCAACCGCAACCCCGCGTCAGACTTGCGCTTTTGAGCGGGCGCGCTTAGGTCTTGGGCGTTTCGTCACGAAGGGCAAGCCGATGTATTCCATTTTCCAGATCCTGATGCTGATCCTCGACGTGCTGTGGTTCTTCATCATCGCGCATGTGATCATGAGCTGGCTGATCAATTTCCAGGTTCTGAACCTGCATCAGGAATTCGTGGCGCGCATCTGGGACATGCTCAACCGCATCCTTGAACCGCTCTACCGCCCGATCCGGCGCATCCTGCCGCCGATGTCCGGGATCGACCTTGCGCCGCTGGTCGCGCTGATCGCGGTCTATGCGCTGCGCATCGTCCTGACGAACAACATGATGGCGTTTTACTGACAGAACCCTTGTCCCCCGAATCGGTCTGTGAAAAAGTCCTGCCCAGAGCAGATTGACAATAATTGCAGGACTTAGATGCCAGGCGCTGCCACGCTTTTGCGCGACGTGTTCGGATTCGATGCCTTCCGCCCCGGCCAGGAAGACATCGTGACGGCGGTGGCGCGCGGTGAAAACGTGCTGGCGATCATGCCCACGGGCGGCGGCAAATCCCTGTGTTTCCAACTTCCGGCGCTGATGCGCGAGGGCGTGACCGTGGTGATCTCGCCGCTGATCGCGCTGATGCGCGACCAGGTACGCGCCCTGCGCGAGGCCGGGGTCGAGGCGGGCGCGCTCACCTCGGGCAATACCGACGAGGAAACCGCCGCCGTCTGGGATGCGCTGGAGGCAGGCCGCCTCAAGCTGCTTTATATCGCGCCTGAACGTCTGGCCGCCGGGTCCGCCATGGGTATGCTGCGCCGGATCGGCGTCAGCCTCATTGCCGTGGACGAGGCCCATTGCGTCAGCCAATGGGGCCATGATTTCCGCCCTGACTACCTCAGGATCGGGGAATTGCGCCGCGCGCTTGATGTGCCGCTGGCCGCCTTCACCGCAACCGCCGACGCCGAAACTCAGGTCGAGATCGTCGAAAAGCTGTTCGATGGCGAGGCGCCGCAAAGCTTCCTGCGCGGCTTTGATCGCCCCAACATCCACCTTGCATTCGCGCCCAAGGACAGCCCGCGCAAGCAGATCATGGATTTCGCCGCCGCCCGCAAGGGCCAGTCGGGCATCATCTATTGCGGCACCCGCGCGCGCACCGAAAGCCTTGCAACCGCCCTGCGCCAATCCGGCCACAACGCCTGCCACTATCACGGCGGGATGGAGCCGCAGGACAGGCGCGACGTGGAAACCCGCTTCAACACCGATGACGGGCTGATCGTGGTCGCCACGGTCGCTTTCGGGATGGGCGTGGACAAGCCCGATATCCGCTGGGTCGCGCATGCCGACCTGCCCAAGTCGATCGAGGCCTATTACCAGGAAATCGGTCGCGCCGGGCGCGATGGCGCACCGGCCGAAACCCTGACCCTGTTCGGCCCCGATGACATCCGCCTGCGCCGCGCCCAGATCGACGAGGGGCTTGCGCCACCCGAACGGCGCATGGCCGATCATGGCCGCCTCAACGCGCTTCTGGGTCTGGCCGAGGCACTGGAATGCCGCCGCGCCACGCTGTTGGGATATTTTGGCGAAACGGCCACGCCCTGCGGCAATTGCGATCTGTGCGACACGGCGCCCGAAACCTTCGACGGCACGCTGGCGGTGCGCAAGGCGCTGTCGGCGATCCTGCGCACCGAGGAGCGCTTCGGCGCCGGGCACCTGATCGATATCCTGACCGGGAACGAGACCGACAAGGTACGTGAGCGGGGGCATGACGCGCTGCCCACCTTCGGTGTTGGCCGCGATCTGGATCGGCGCACATGGCAAGGGGTGTTCCGCCAGATGATGGGCCATGATCTTGTGCGCCCCGACCCCGAACGCCACGGCGCGCTGCGCATGACCGACCGCGCTCGCCCGATCCTGCGCGACGAGGAGTCTATCACCTTGCGCCGCGACACGCTGGTGTCGAAATCAAGGCGCCCCGCCGCCAAGGCGCTGGTTTCGGACGAGGACGCGCCGCTTCTCTCGGCGCTCAAGGCCAAGCGCCGCGCCCTTGCCGAGGCCGCCAAGGTGCCCGCCTATGTGGTCTTCAATGACCGCACCCTGATCGAGATGGCGGAAACCCGCCCTGCCAGCCTTGACGAGATGGCGCGTATTGGCGGCGTGGGGGCCAAGAAGCTCGAACGCTATGGCGATGACTTTCTCACCGTCATCAACGGCGAGGCCGCCACCATGCACCCCACCCGGCGCAAACTGGCGGGCCGCGCCGCCGGGTCGCTCTATGACCGCCTGCTCGAAGTTCAGGCCGATCTGTCGCGTGGCGAGGCGGGCATCGACAAGCCGCTCAGCTGCTCGGCCTCGGTGCTGGCGCGCGTCGCCTCGTCGCGCCCAAGCGATCTGGAGGGGCTGGCCCGCATCCTTGGCGAACGGCGCGCCGAACGTTTTGGCCCAGCTTTTCTGGACGTTCTGCACAGGGCGGACTAAATCTGCGTCAAGCCCAAACACAGGAAGTCCGAACATGTTGGTTGTTGTTTCGCCCGCCAAGAAGATGAACACCGATCCCGTCGACGGGATCAAGGCCACCCGCCCCGTCTTTCAGGCGCAGGCCGACGAACTGGCCGAGGTGGCGCAGGGGCTGTCGGTCGACGAGCTTCGCAAGCTGATGAAAATCAGCGAGAACCTTGCCCGGCTCAATCGTGACAGGTTCAGCGGTTTTGGCGATCTTGATGAGAAACCCGCCGCGCTGGCCTTTGCGGGCGACACGTATCAGGGGCTCGAGGCGTCCTCGCTCGATGCCGATGAACTGGCCTGGGCGCAGGATCATTTCCGCATTCTGTCCGGGCTCTACGGCGTCCTGCGCCCGCTCGATGCGATCCGCCCCTACCGGCTGGAAATGGGCAGCCGACTGAAAACTGAAAAGGGCAAGACGCTCTATGACTACTGGGGCGACAAGATCGCACAGGCGCTCAATGAACAGGCTGAAACGGTGCGTTCGGACGTGTTGGTGAATTGCGCCAGCCAGGAATATTTCGGCGCCGTCGATCTGGATGCACTGAAACTGCGCGTGATCACCCCGGTCTTCATGGAGGAAAAACCGGGCGGCCCCAAGATCGTCAGCTTCTACGCCAAGCGCGCCCGTGGCGCGATGGCCCGCTTCATTATCCAGCACCGTCTGACGGACCCCGAGGCGCTTTGCGATTTCGACACCGGCGGCTATCGCTACGTCGCCGCGATGTCCTCGCCCGACAAGCCGGTATTCGTGCGCCCGCCATCGGATTGAACCTCGGCCTCGGGCGGGCGCGCGCCCGCCGGGCGCGCGTCGCGTATATGGCCCAGGATCGCATCCTTGCGCAGCGGCTTGGTCAGGTAGTGATCGAGGCCCGAGCCCAGGATTCCGGCCTTGTCCCCGTCCATCGCATGTGCGGTCATCGCCACGATGGGAACATGCCCGCCGCCACGTTCCTCGATGGCCCGGATATGCGCGGTCGCCTCCTTGCCGTCCATGCCCGGCATCGAGATATCCATGAACACGATATCGGGCCGGAACGACTGGAAAAGCGCCACCGCCTGCGCGCCGTCCTCGGCGAATTCCAGCTTGATATCCAGCGCCTGCACCATCTTTGAAAAGACCAGCCGGTTGGTGCGGTTGTCCTCGGCGGCCAGCACCCGCATTGCGCGCGACGCTTCGGCCTCCTCTGCCACCTCGGGTGCCACCGATTGCAGCGCCGCCAACAGGTCCGGGCGCGAGACCGGCTTTTGCACCACCGCCTGCACGAAACCGCGCGCCGGGTCCTGCTCGGCGCTGCCCGTTGACGGGCTGAGCAGGATGACCGGCATCTCGTGACCGCGCTCGCGCAGCGCCTCGGCCAGCTCCATCCCGTCCATCGCCTGCATGTGATGATCGCTCAGCACCAGATCGACCCCCTCCAGCCGCTCCAGCGCTTCGGCGGCACTGGTACAGGCGCGCGTTTCGACCCCAAGCGCGCCAAGCTGCTTTTCAAGGATCGTGCGGCTGGTGTCATGCGGCTCGACGATCAGCGCCCGCCTGATCCCCGGCGACAGGCGCAGCAATTCTGGATCGAGCGGCGCCTCGACCGGCAGGGTCAGCGCGATCCCGAAACTCGACCCCCGCCCCTCGATCGATTCCACCCAGATGTCGCCGCCCATCAGCGTCACCAGCTTCTTTGAGATGGCAAGCCCCAGCCCGGTGCCCTCGAACTTGCGGTTCTGCGCATCCTCGACCTGGTTGAACTCGCCGAATATGTGCTGGACCTTGTCGGATGCGATGCCGATGCCGGTATCCTCGACGGTAATATGGAGCCTTGCGGTTTCCCCTGAATCGCCCGCGTCGCCGGGCATGCCGACCACCCGGACCAGCACATGCCCCTCGCTGGTGAACTTCATCGCGTTGCCCATGAGATTGGTCAGCACCTGCCGGATGCGCCCCGGATCGCCGGTAAAACGCGAGGGCAGGAATATGTCGTAATCCACCAGCAGATCCAGCCCCTTGCTGCGCGCATTGGCCTGCATCAGCATCACCAGTTCCAGTACCGCGCGTTCCAGGTCGAAGGGTTCCTGATGCAGCACCAGCTTGCCGGCCTCGATCTTGGAATAATCCAGCACGTCGTTGATGATCACCAGAAGCGCCTCGCCCGAATTGCGGATCGTATCGGCATAAAGCCGTTGCTCCGTCGTCAGGCCGGTCTCCATCAACAACTCGGCCATGCCCACCACGCCATTCATCGGCGTGCGGATTTCATGGCTCATATTCGCCAGGAAGGAGGATTTCGCCCGGCTCGAATCCTCGGCCCTGCGCCGTGCCTCCTTCAGCTCTTTTTCGTAGCGGATCGTGTCGGTGATGTTCAGCGCAAGGTTCACCACGTCGCCATCCTGCCCGCGCTCGTCGATCAGCTTGATATAGGCGCCGTTCCACAGGCGGATCACCTCGGGCGCGGGGTCGTTGCCCTGCCAGCGGTCCAGCATCCTTTCGCGCCACTGCGCGGGATCGGTCTCGCCGATATCGACAATGCCTTCGTCGGTCAGCATCTGCAGGATCTCGACATAGCGGATGCCGGGGCGCGCCTCCTCAAGGCCGTCAAAGACCGAAAGCCAGGCATGATTGGCAGCGATCAAGACGCTTTCGGCATCGAACACGGCGAACCCGTCCTGGAATGTCTGGATCGAATGCCACAACCGGCGCTCGGCGATCTCGACCTTCTGATTGGCGACGGTCAGGTCGGATTTAACGCGGCGGTTCTCGTCGCGCACGGTTTCGACCTCGGCGCGGGTCGAGACGATCTCGTCCGAAAGCCGCATCGCGTGCTTGCCAAGCTTGCGGTTGGCGGCCTGAAGCTCGGCCTGCTTCTGTTCCAGAAGGCGCTGCGCGGCCAGACGTGCGCGGCGTTCTTCCGCCAGTTTGTTGGCAAGGCTCATGCCCGATCTCCGTCAACCCTGTCACCCGAGAACAGGACGACCATCCGTCACTATGGTGAAAATCCTGTTAAACCGCGCCGTCACCGCGGGCTTGATGCTGCCCCCTTTCGCGGCCTACCTTGAGGCGCACTCAATCACCCGCAAGAAGGAACGCAGCGATGACAGGTCAGCAGGTGGCCACCGCCCATTGGCGCGCGCTTGATGGCGAGGGCGAGGATAAATGCACCCTCTCTCAGACCGATCACGGCTGGGTTCTTCTGGGCCATGCGCGGTTTCGCGATGAAACCGGCTTTGCGGCGCTCGATTACATCCTGCGCTGCGATCCCGGCTGGCAGACCCAAAGCGCCGATATCGCGGGGGTCCATGAAGGGCGCGAAATCCGCATCCAGCTTGAATGCGACAAGGGCCACTGGGTCATGAACGGCGAAGCCCAGCCACAGGTCGGACAGGCCTATGACCTCGATCTCTCGTTCACCCCGGCCACGAACCTCATGCCGCTGCGCCGCCTCGCCGCGCAAAGCGCGCCCAGCCTGACCACCCGCGCCGCTTGGCTGCGCTATCCCGAAACCCGGCTCGAGCCGCTCGATCAAACCTATGCGGCCGGCGGCACGCTGGCGCGCGTGCTTTACCAGGGCGAACAGACCGGTGCCTCGTTCCAGCTTGATGTGGATCCCACGGGCTTCGTCACGCTTTATCCGGGGCTCTGGGAAGGCACGGTCGAACCGGACTGAACCGGCTTCAGATCCGCTCCAGCGCCAATGCGATCCCCTGACCTCCACCGATGCACATGGTCACAAGCGCGCGCTTGCCGCCGATGCGCTCAAGTTCGTAAAGCGCCTTGATGGTGATGATCGCGCCGGTCGCGCCGACCGGATGGCCAAGCGCGATGGCGCCGCCATTGGGGTTCACCCGCGCGCCGTCCAGACCAAGCGCCTTGTTCACCGCCAATGCCTGCGCCGCGAAGGCCTCGTTCGATTCGATCACGTCGAAATCCCCGGCTTTCAGCCCGGTGCGTTCCAGCAGCTTTTCCACAGCTGGCACCGGCCCGATGCCCATCACTTCGGGGCGCACACCGGCCGTGGCATAGCCCAGGATACGTGCCCGCGGTTTCAACCCGGCGGCCTCGGCCGCCTCGGCGCGTGCCAGCACCATCGCTGCCGCGCCGTCATTGATGCCGCTGGCATTGCCCGCCGTGACCGTGCCGTCCTTCTGGAAGGCCGCGCGCAGCCCGGCCAGCGCCTCGGCGGTGGTGGGCTTGGGGTGCTCGTCAGTGTCAAAGGCGACGGTGTCGCGTTTCACGCGCACCTCGATCGGCACGATCTGGTCCTTGAAATGCCCCGCCTCGATCGCCGCCGCCGCGCGCCGCTGGCTTTCCAGCGCGAACGCGTCCTGCGCCGCGCGCTCGATGTCATGCTCGGCGGCGACGTTCTCGGCCGTGACGCCCATATGCCCGGTCCCGAACGGACAGTTGAGCGCGCCCAGCATCATGTCGAGCGTGCGCACGTCGCCCATCTTGGCGCCCCAGCGTTGATCGGGGATGATAAAGGGCGACCGGCTCATGCTTTCGGCCCCGCCCGCCAGCGCGAAATCGGCATCCCCCAGCATCAGCGCCTGCGCTGCCGAAACGATGGCCTGCGCGCCCGACCCGCACAGCCTGTTGACATTCATCGCCGGGGTCGTGTCGGGGATGCCTGCGCCGATGGCGGCGACACGGCTCAGATACATGTCCTTGGGCTCGGTGTTGATCACATGGCCAAAGACCACCTGGCCGATCTGCCCCGGCTCGACGCCCGCGCGCTCCATCGCGGCGCTGGCCACGGTTGCGCCCAGCTGGCTGGGCGGGGTGCCCGCCAGCGATCCGCCGAATGTCCCGATCGCGCTGCGCGCACCATCCAGAATCATGATGTCGGTCATGGTGTCGTCCCTGCTGTGATGAAATCCTGCCCCGACCCTATCGGCGCGGGCGCGCACAAGGCAACCGGAACGTCCCGTCAGAAGCCCGGATTGGCCGGGAGGCGCATTCGCCCATCCCCGGTCAAAAGCCAGCAATGGCGCCCCTCGAATACCGCCGGGATCAGGGGGCGCCCCCATCCGGCGCCGCCGTCAAGGTTGACGCGGTTGCCGTAATGATGCGGAAAATCGAGCGCCGTGTGGCCATGCACGACCAGCCAGGGGTGGCGCTCGGGCCAGCTCAGAAAGGGCTCGCGGATCCACATCAGATCCTCGGCGCTTTGCTCGGCCAGCGGCACGCCGGGGCGGATACCCGCATGCACGAACAAAAGATGGTCGGCCTCATGCCAGAGCGGCAGCCCGGCGATGAAATCGCGATGCGCCCTTGGCACGGCCTCGCAGGCATCTTCGAGGATGTCCGCGATCTTGCGGCCCTCGGTCTCGACGCCGTAGCTGGCCAGCGTCGCATCGCCGCCCAGCTTGGGGTTGAACCACGGCAATTCGGGGTGGCCCTTGCTGGCATGAGCATCGCCCTGTTCAAGAAAGCGGCTCACGTAATCGTCGTGATTGCCCTTGAGAACGATCCAGTCCCGGCCCTGCGCGATTCCCTTTAGGATGATGTCGATCACCCCCCGGCTGTCGGGGCCGCGATCCACCAGATCGCCCAGGAACACCACCTTCGCGCCCGCGCCGCCATCGTCCTCGATACGGGTCAGGGCCTCTTCCAGCATGGCACGCTGGCCGTGGATGTCTCCGATGACGTAAATCGCTGCGTTCATCGCCCGAGCATTGCGCAGCCACTGCCGGGTTGCAAAGAAAAACGGCCCGGACCACCGGGGCCGGGCCGCTTTCAGATCGCTGCCGACAGGCCTCAGCCCACGTCGAATTCCAGCGGGCGGACCTGCTGGAACTTGCCGGTATCCTCCAGCGTCTTGACGATCGCGGCGTCAATCGGCGCATCGACATAAAGCAGCGCGATCGCCTCGCCGCCCGCATTCGAGCGCCCAAGCGTGAAGTTGGCGATGTTCACGCCATGCTCGCCCATCAACTGGCCAAGCGTGCCGATGATCCCCGGTTCGTCGCGGTTGGTGGTGTAAAGCATATGCGCACCGATCTCGGCGTCGATATTGATGCCCTTGATCTGGATGAAGCGCGGCTTGCCGTCGCTGAACACCGTGCCCCCGATCGAGCGCTCGCGCTTGTCCGTCACCACGGTCAGCTTGATATAGCC
>CAZMZS010000106.1:0-9234 GCA_964570675.1 uncultured Roseovarius sp.
ACCTTGATGTTGATCCCTTCGTTCGACAGCGTGCGGAACATGGTGGCGGCCACGCCCGACTGGCTGCGCATGCCGATCCCGACCGCCGACACCTTGGCGACATTGGTGTCGGCGACAAGGTCGTGGTAATTGATCTCGCCGCCTGACTTGGCGGCGGCCAGCGCCTTTTCGGCGCGCAGCACCTGGTCGGTGGGGCAGGAGAAGGTCATGTCGGTGCGCCCTTCTTCCGAGATGTTCTGAACGATCATGTCCACATTGACCCCCGCCTCGGAGAGCGGCCCGAAGATGGCGGCGGCGATGCCTGGGCGGTCGGCGACCGAGATAAGGGTCATCTTCGCCTCGTCGCGCGAATAGGCGATGCCACTGACGACATTTGATTCCATGATTTCCTCCTCGGAGCAGACAAGGGTGCCCGCGTCATCCGACTGTTCCTCGAAACTGCTGAGCACGCGCAGTTTCACATTGTAGCGCATCGCGAGTTCGACCGAGCGGGTCTGCAGCACCTTGGCGCCCAGCGAGGCGAGTTCCAGCATTTCCTCGAAGGCGATGCGATCGAGCTTGCGGGCCTTGTCGGCGATGCGCGGGTCGGTGGTGTAGACCCCGTCCACATCGGTGTAGATATCGCAGCGATCGGCGCCGAAGGCGGCGGCAAAGGCGACGGCGGTGGTGTCCGAGCCACCCCGACCGAGCGTGGTGATGCGGCTCTCGGGGCTGACGCCCTGAAAGCCCGCGACAACGGCGACGCGCATGCCTTCGGCGAATTTGGCGTTGATGTTGTCGGTGGGGATTTCCTCGATGCGGGCGGCGGAGTGAACCGAGCTGGTGCGCACCGGCACCTGCCAGCCCTGCCAGCTGCGCGCGGGCACGTCCATTTCCTGAAGCGTCAGCGCCATCAGCCCGGCGGTGACGTTCTCACCGGCGCTGACCACGGCGTCGTATTCGCGCGCATCATAAAGCGGCGAGGTTTCGTTGACATAACCCACCAGCTTGTTGGTTTCGCCCGACATGGCCGAGACGATCACGATCACGTCGTAACCCTTGGACACCTCGACTCCGACGCGCTTGGCGGCGCGGCGGATGCGATCCAGAGTGGCGACGGAGGTGCCGCCGAATTTCATTACGAGAACGGGCATGTCTGCGTCCCTGTCGTCAATCGGGCGGGGTTTACGCGCGCAATGACGCGAGGGCAAGAGCGACAATGCCACTCACCCGCCCTGACAGGCGGTTTCGCGACGCATCAGAAGGCGTGGTCGCGCCCGTCCCATGTCTGGAAGCAGCCGGTCGTGTCGGGGCCGAGGGCGGCGAAGCGTTCGGCAAGGCCGCTGGCGGAGTCCTCGGCGCTGATGTCGCCGGATTCGCCGCCCATGTCGGTGCGCACCCAGCCGGGGTGGTAGATGCCGACCGCGATGCCCTCGGGCTTGAGATCGACCGCGAGGTTGCGCCCCAGGTTGAGCGCCGCCGCCTTGGAGGCACAATAGATGAAGCTGCGCCCCGGCGCGCGCGTCTGGCTGCCCATCTGGCTGGAGATGATCGCGACCCTGGCGCCGGGCGCGGCGCGCAGGTTGGGCAAAAGCGCCTGGATGGTCAGGAACACGCCGGTCACGTTGGTGGCGAAGGTATCGGCCCACATTTGCGCAGGATAGCCGCCATCGAGCTTATGGTGCTTGTCCTCATAGAGCCCGGCATTGCAGATCAGCAGATCGACCGGCTGCCCCGAGAGGCTTTGGGCAAAGGAGGTCACGCTGTCGGGGTCACTGACATCGAGGGGGGCGAGGTCCGCGTCATGGCGCGCGGTGCCGGTGACATCGTGGCCAAGGGCGCGGTAATGGTCGAGAAGGGCGCGGCCGATGCCGCGACTGGCCCCGGTGATGACGACATGCATGGGCGATTCCTTTGGTATTCAAGTGCAGGAAGGTGGCGAAGGTCAGTTGGTCTTGCGCCCCGGCACGAAGGGCAGGGGAGCGACGGGCACGCCGTCTTCGATCAGCTTGCGAGCCTCGTCGGGGCGGGCCTCGCCGTAGATGGCGCGCTCGGGGGTCTCGCCGTCATGGATGCGGCGCGCCTCATGGGCGAAGTTCATGCCGACATATTCGGAATTCGCCTCGACATGTTTGCGCAGCTCGGCCAGCGCCTGTTGGGCCGGGGTGTCGGGCTGGCGCAGAGGGTCGGGATGCCCCCCGGTCTGCGCGCATGGCGCGTCTTGCGGGGCTGTGGCATGCGCATCGGTACCGGCATTCGCGGGGGTGCCGGGCGCGGGTTGATCGTTCCGGCGGTCGCCAGCGGCGACGCGCGGCGCCATCATCGCCTTTTCGACCTTGACCGAGCCGCAGATCGCGCAGCTGAGATTGCCCGTTGCCGCAAGCTTTTCAAAGGCCGCGGCGGATTGGAACCAGCTGTCGAAGCGGTGGTCCTGATCACATTTGAGGGTAAATTGAATCATCGCATATCCACGCCAAACCAGCTTAATATTTATGCCCAATCCCTTGATGATCAAGAGGTAAGAGGCGATGCGCGCCGGGTTGCGCATCTGTTCGCCTGCTTAGCGCAGAAGCCGTTTGGGATCGAAATGGCGCAGGATCTGCGCAAGTTCGGGTTCGCTGACGCGGGTCGCGGCCTTTTTGGGGCGGAACCACTGGCGGCGGCGCTGGCCGGCTTCGGGGAAGTCCTTGGCCAGCGACTTGACCTTGACCGGAAAGACCAGCCCGAGGCAGGGGAGCGAGCCTTCGGGATCGGTGGTCTTGGAATACGAAAACAGCCCGATGCATTGCTCGGAGGCCTTGCCGATCACGCCGGCCTCTTCCCAGGCTTCGGTGAGGGCGGTCTGGCCGGGCGTCTGGCCGTCGATCGGCCAGCCCTTGGGCAATATCCAGCGCCCCGTGCGGCGGCTGGTGATCAGCAGGATTTCGGGCTTGTCCTTGGAGAATCGATAGCACAGCGCCGAAAACTGGGTCCGGACATCCGTCTTGGACTGCGTACGCAAGGTGATCGGCATCTGCCGTGTGGGATGGAGGGACATGTCTGGTCTCTTCGCTGCCCGGCCCGGTTTTGCCCATTACTATAGGGCAGGCAAAACCGGCATGGCCAGAGCGCAGTGCGCAGGAATCCGGGTTTTTGCGTTCTGTGGCCGGAGCGCGGCGGGGCAGGGTCAAAATTTGTGCCGCCTAATTTCCGACTAAAAAAATCGGAATTGACATGACCTATTCTTTTTGTCAGGTTTAAGCAGCCAAGCCACCCCATACGGGTCAGCCGGCACCTGATCTTTCAGACTTGGAGCTTTGGCATGATCGAGACCATATCCCACCGCGCCCAGATGGCGCCACCATCCCAGGCCAGACGCATGAGCGAGCGCGATTCATGGCGCGCAGACATGCGCCGGGACATCTTTTCCGTCGCCTTTCAGGGCGGCATCACCAGCGATTTCTGGCTTGAGGCGTTGCTGGACCGGCTGGAGGCACGGCCATGATCCGTGCCCAAACCGCCTTTCAGCCCGAATTGCTGCCCGATACCACCTGCCATGATGCGCGCGAGCTGACGCAGGGCGGGACGACCGCCAGCATCGTGCTGGATGGCAAGATTTACACGCTGCGCATCACCCGCGCGGGAAAGTTGATCCTGACAAAATGAAGCATGATCGCGACATGGTGGGGGCGTTCCCGGTTTCGGCGATGGACAGGCTGCCGGCGGGCGAGGCGATGGCCGTGCGTTGCCTGCGCGCCTGGAGCGAGGGGCCGGTCGCGATGGAATCGCTGTTGGTGCCCGCGCTGGGGCCGCGCGGCGCGCGGTCCTGTGCGCAGGCTTTCGGCGAGGTGATGGGCATGGTGCAACGTCATGGCCGCAGGGCGTTGATGCGCCATGGCGCGAATTGCCGCTGTGTCGGGTCGGACGAAGCGATCCTGGCGCATTTCGTCATGGTGGCCGCCACCGGTGAGCGCGAGGATGCGATGCTGATCGCCTCGCTGCTGGTCGAGGGGCCGCTGTTGATGCCGCTGAGCGAGGCGGCGCGGATGGCGGGGCTTTATCTGTACCAGGCGGGGCTGCGCCAGGGGCGCGGTTTCGCCGAACCGGAAAGCGCGACGCGACATTGACACGGGCAAGAAATATTGGAACCAGAAGGGCTTTCAAACGATGATGATCTGTCATTGCATGTCGATCACCGATCATGACATCCGCCGCGCGGTGGACTGGATGCGGGCTGCGGACCGGGATACGGTCATCACGCCTGGCAAGGTTTATCGTGCGCTTGGCAAGCGCACCGATTGCGGTGGATGTCTGCCGCTCTTTATTGACAAGCTGCGGGCATGCGACACATTTGAGGTACCAATGGAATTGCGCGGATTGCGCCGCGCCGTGACACAGGGAGAACGGAATCATGAAGGGCGACGAGAAGGTTATTGAGTATCTGAACAAGGCCTTGCGCAGCGAATTGACCGCCGTCAGCCAGTACTGGCTGCATTTTCGGCTTCAGGAGGATTGGGGCTATGGCCGCAATGCCGCCAAGAGCCGCGAAGAGAGCATCGAGGAGATGCATCACGCCGACAAGCTGATCGAGCGGATCATCTTTCTGGGCGGGCATCCGAACCTTCAGAAACTGGATCCGTTGCGCATCGGCGAGACCCTGCGCGAAACGCTGGACGCCGATCTGGCGGCCGAGCACGAGGCGCGCAACCTTTACATCGAGGCGCGCAACCATTGTGAATCCGTCTCCGACTATGTCACCAAGAACCTCTTTGAGGAGCTGATCGCCGATGAGGAAGGGCATATCGACTTCCTCGAGACGCAGATCGAGCTTTACGAGAGCCTCGGGCAGGAGCGCTATGGCCTGCTCAATGCGTCGCCTGCGGATGAGGGCGAATAGGGGGCGCTTTGCTGTCGCCCCTTGGGGGCAGCTTTACTGTCGCCCCTTGGGGGCGCTGCCCCCGTCGCCCCTTGGGCGACTCCCCCGGGATATTTCGAAACAGAAGAAGGGCCGGGTGATCGCCTTGGTCACTCGGCGAAATGGCAGGCGGCGTGGGTGCCGTTGGGCAGCTCGCGCAGGTGCGGGCGGTCGCGCCGGCAGAGGTCCTCGGCCATCGGGCAACGCGGGGCGAAGGGGCAGCCGGGCGGCGGGTTGACCGGATCGGGCAGCTCGCCCGGTGTGCGCGGCTTGTCGAAGGAGCCGCCTTCGAGCTTGGGAATCGCATCGAGAAGCAGGCGCGTATAGGGGTGTTTGGGATTGTCGAAGATGGTTTCGGCGGAGGCCAGTTCCATCACCGCACCGAGATACATCACCGCGACACGGGTGCCGAAATGTTCGACCACGCTGAGGTCATGGGTGATGAAGAGATAGGTGAGCCCGCGTTCGCCTTGAAGGTCCGTCAGCAGGTTGAGGATCTGGGCCTGGATCGACACGTCGAGCGCCGAGATGGGTTCGTCGGCGACGATGAAGGCGGGGTTCGTCACCAGCGCGCGGGCGATGGCGATGCGCTGGCGCTGGCCACCGGAGAATTCATGCGGCAGGCGGCGCTGCCAGGAGGGGTCGCAGCCGGTGGCGGCGAGCACCTCTTCGACCTGCTGGCGCAGCTCGGCCGGTGATTTCTCGGGCATCAGGTGGCGGACGGGTTCGGCCAGCGTTTCATAGACATTGCGGCGCGGGTTGAGCGAGGCATAGGGGTTCTGGAACACCATCTGCATGTCGCGCCGGATTGGTTTGCGGGTGGTTTCGTCCATGCCGTCGATGCGCTGGCCCTGAAACAGGATCTCGCCCGCGGATGGTTCGAGCAGGCCCATGATGGCGCGCCCGAGGGTGGTCTTGCCGCAGCCCGATTCGCCCACCACGCAGAAGGTCTCGCCCGGTGAAATGGCGATATCGACGCCATTGAGGGCGTGCAGCACCGGCTTTTGGCGGCTCAGGAAATGAGTGGGCAGGGGGAAGCGGACCTCGAGCCCTTTGGTTTCGATGATCGGGCCGGTGGTCATGGGACCTCCTCGGGTGCGGTGAGGGGGTGGAAGCAGGCGGCGCCGTTTTCGAGCGGCGGGATTTCGGCTTTGCAGAGCGCGGTGGCGCGGGCGCAGCGCGGGTGATAGGCGCAGCCGGTGGGCAGGGCGGTGATCGGCGGCATGGCGCCGGGGATCTGGTAGAGCCGCGTGCCGCGCGCCGCGTTCTGGGGCAGCGCCCGCAGCAGGCCCGCGCTGTAGGGGTGGTGAGGCGCGTTGATGATCGCGCCGGTGGCGCCGGTCTCGACGCATTTGCCGGCATACATGATCATCAGGCGCTGGGTCACTTCGGCGACCACGCCCAGGTCATGAGTGATCAGGATCAGCGCCACGTCGTTTTCGCGGCAGAGCTTGAGGATCAGGGCCATTATCTCGGCCTGGATGGTCACATCAAGCGCGGTGGTGGGCTCGTCGGCGATGATCAGCTCGGGATCGGTCAAGAGCGCGATGGCGATGACGACGCGCTGGCGCAGCCCGCCGGACAATTCATGCGGGTAGGCATCGAGGCGGCTTTCGGGAGAGGGGATCGCCACCTCGCGCAGCTTGGCGATGCAGAGCGCGCGCGCCTCGGCGCCCGAGATGCGGCGATGGGCGCGCAGGGTTTCCATCATCTGCGTGCCGATGCTGAGCACCGGGTTGAGCGTGACCATCGGATCCTGGAAGATCATCGAGATCCGGTTGCCGCGCACGGCGCGGATGTCGCGCTCGCTCAGGTCGAGAAGATTGCGGTCGTGGAACATGATCCGGCCCTGGCTGACGCGCCCCGGTTCGGCGATCAGGTTCAGGATGGCGAAGGCGAGCATGGATTTACCGGCGCCCGATTCACCGACCACGCCCAGGCGTTCGCCTTTCTCGAGCGTCAGATCGACGCCGCGCAGGGCTTCGACCTCGGATTTGCGCCCCTGCGGGAAGGCGACATGCAGGTCCTGCACTTCGAGCATGGGCATCAGTCTTCCCCCCGTCTGAGTTTCGGATTGAGCACGTCGCGCAGCCAATCCCCCAGAAGATTCAGCGCCAGGATCAGGGCGACCAGAACGATGGCGGGATAGAGGGTGATCCACCAGGAGCCCGAGAAGATGAACTCGAATCCCGAGCGGATCAGCGACCCGAGAGACGGGCGGTCCACTGGCATCCCGAGCCCGAGGAAGGAAAGCGACGCTTCGATCATGATCGCCTCGGCGACCTGGATGGTCGAGATCACCAGAACCGGCGTCAGCGTGTTGGGCAGGATATGGCCCCACATGATCTTGCGCGGGGGCAGGCCGATGACGCGGGCGGCATCGACATATTCCTTTTTCCTTTCCCCCAGCACCGAAGAGCGCACCGTGCGCGCGAATTTCGGCCATTCGGCGATGCCGATCACCATGATCAGCATGATGATCGCGTAATCGGCATAGATATTGGCATCGAACGCCGCCTGAAACAGCGCCAGCGCGATGATCGCCATCATCAGCGTGGAAAGCGAGAGCTGGATATCGGCGAGGCGCATGAGGAAACTGTCGATCCAGCCGCCCTTGTAGCCCGCGATCAGGCCCAGCGTCACGCCAAGCACCGCCTGCACGATAACCGCGCCGATCCCGATCAGAAGCGAGATGCCGGTGCCATACATGATCGTGCTGAACACGCCGCGCCCCTGCGCGTCGGTACCCAGCCAGAAGCGCGGATCGCCGCCGGGTTTCCAGCTTGGCGGCATTTCGCTGTCCATGATGTCGAGCTGCATGAGGTCATAGGGGTTTTGCGGCGCAAGGAAGGGCGCAAGCACCGCCATCAGCACCAGCACCAACAGGACCAGCCCCGCCCCGATTGCCACCGGGTCGGAAAAGAAACGTCGCAGAAAGCCTTTGAGAGAGATCATGTCAGCCCTTCGCCCCCGGAAGCTTCACCATCGGGTTGATGAGCGTGTAGATGAAATCGACGATGGTGTTCACCACCACGAAGATCAGGCCCACGATGATGATATAGGCGATGATCAGCGGGGTATCGACGCGGTTCACCGCTTCGAGGAACAGAAAGCCCATGCCGGGCCACTGGAACACGGTTTCCGTCAGGATCGTGTAGGCGATCAGCGTGCCGATCATCAGCCCGCCCACGGTGACCACCGGCAGAAGGGTGTTGCGGAACGCATGGACATAGCGCACGCGGCGCGTCGAAAGCCCCTTGGCGCGGGCGAAGCGGACATATTCCGTGCCCATGGCCTCCATCATTTCGGCGCGGATCAGGCGGATGAAGAGCGGCAGCATGATCGAAGAGAGCGTGACCGAGGGCAGGATCAGGTGGCTGAGCCCGTCCCATGTGAGAAAGCCCGTGTCCCAGCCCCAGGGCATTTCATAGGTATCGCCGCGCCCGAAGGCGGGCAGCCAGCCCAATTCGACGCCGAACAGCCAGACCATGCCGATGGCTGTCAGAAAGACGGGGATCGAGATGCCGACGATCGAGCCGGTCATGATGAGCCGCGCCAGCCATGAGTCACGGTTGATCGCGCAATAGATACCCGCCGGGATCGACAGCGACACGAAGATGAACACCGCCCCGAGCACCAGCTCGAATGTGGCGGGGAACTTGTCGAGGATCACCGAAAGCGCGGGGCGCTTGAAGAAGTAGGAATTGCCGAGATCACCCTGAAGGGCGTTCCCCAGAAAGCGGGTATATTGCACGAAGAAGGGGTCGTTGAGCCCCAGTTCCTCGCGCAGGTCGTCACGCGCCTCTTCCGAGACCGACTGGCCCACCAGTTCGCGCAGCGGGTCGCCCAGATTGTCCTGGATGGAAAAGCCGATCAGCGAGATGACGAACATCACGATCACGGCCTGGATGGCGCGGCGTATGAGGAAAGCGATAATATGCACGTGACAATGCCCGTCTGCAAAAGGGGCGGGCCAGCGCCATGCCAGCCCGCCCCGGTGATTGATTAGGCGGTTATTCCTCGATGACGAGGTCGCCCAGATAGGGGAAGTTCATGACGTTCACGACATCCTCGATCATCACGCCCTTGCGCGCGCCCCAGGCCAGGTCCTGCCAGTGGAACGGGATGAAGGCGGCCTCGTTATAGAGGATTTCCTCGACCCGCTGGAGTTGCTCGGCACGCTTTTCGGGATCGGTCTCGGTCAGCGACGCGATGGTCAGCTCGTCCACCTCGGCGTTCGAGTAGTTGCCCGAGTTATACTGCCCGCGCCCGGTGTCGGGGTCCGGGGTCATGGTCAGGAACTCGTTGAAGTTGGCGCTGTCCTCGGTATCCGAATGCCAGCCGATCATCATGATGTCGGC
>CAZMZS010000107.1:0-9226 GCA_964570675.1 uncultured Roseovarius sp.
GGTTTCCACCTGAACCAGAAGGCAGATCTGCGCATTGGCGGTGGTGGTGTAATCGGGGATCTGCGCAAAGCGCGATGCCCGCGCCAACGCCGCGCCGGAGCCGCGGATGCCGTCGGGCGGATAGCGCGTGGCGCGCACCAGGTCACGCGCCTGTGCGGCGCTTTCGACCATCGGGATCAAAAGCGTCTGCGCGCCCGCGTCGAGCACCTGCTTGATTGCCCAGGGCTCGCCCATCGGCAGGCGCACCACCGGCGCGCTGTGGCCGCTTTCGAGCACCTGCAATTGCTGCATGATCGTGCGCAGGTCGTTGGGCGCATGTTCGCCGTCGATCACCAGCCAGTCGAACCCGGCGGTGGCGACGATCTCGGTGGCGTAGGCGTCGGCGAAACCCGCCCAGCACCCATAGAGCATCCGGCCCGAGGCAAGCGCGGATTTAAAGCGGTTTTCGGGGGCGGGCATCGGGCATCCTCCTGTTGACTGCGCACGACCTTAACCGCGCACAAGCAAAGAGTTAACCCTTGTCGGCGAAGGGGCGATCAGGCGATGGACAGGTGCGCGGCGCTGTGCTTTTGTCGCGGCATGAGAACCGATGCGCGCCTGCCCTATCTTGTCACGGCTCTGATGGTGCTGGTTTCCGCGGCCCTGTTGCTTGCCATGGGGCGCGCGCCGATCTGCCCGTGCGGATATGTCGATTTCTGGGGGCCGGTGGGCAGCGACGAGGCCAATATGCAGCTGACCGACTGGTACACGCCGAGCCATCTGCTGCATGGCATCCTGTTCTACTGGGCCTTGTGGCTGATCGTGCCGCGCATGGGGATCGGCTGGCGGCTGGTCATCGCGACCGCGCTGGAATGCGGCTGGGAGTTGCTTGAGAATACCGATGCGGTGATCCGGCATTACCGCGAGACGACGGTATCCTCGGATTATATCGGCGACAGTGTGCTGAACTCGGTTTCGGACATCGTGGCGATGTTCCTTGGCTTCTGGATGGCGCGGCGCTGGCCGGTCTGGGTCTGCGTGGCGACGGTGATCGGCTTCGAGGTGCTGACCGCCATCGTGATCCGCGACGGGCTGGCGCTCAATGTGCTGATGCTGCTCTGGCCCATCGACGCGATTCTGGAATGGCAGTCGGCGGGCTGAGACAGGGTGCCGCAGCGCGGGGTTTACTTTCGAGGCGGAAAACCGCACTGATCTGAACCATGAATGATCATGTCAAAGGCCTTCTGATTACCGCCATAGGCGTTCTGTTCGTGGTGCCGGATTCGCTATTCATCCGGTTGATCGACGCCTCTGCCCCCACCATCACCTTTTGGAGGGGGATGACCTCGGGGTCATTCATCCTTGTGGGTGTGCTGGCCGTGATGGGCTTGCGTGGTTTTCGCGCGGTCGCCAAGACAGGTCTTCCGGGTCTGATCTATACGATCCTGATTGCCGCCACGGCGCCGGGTTTCGTGCTGGCGGTGACATGGACCAGCGTGGCCAATGTGGTGTTCATCATCGCCTCGATGCCGGTTTTCGCCGCCATCTTCAGCCGGATTTTCCTGGGCGAGACGATCAGTCGCCGCATGGTGCTGACGATGATGGGCGTGTTCGTGGGTCTTGGGATCATCGCCTGGGGCTCGGGCGAGACCGAGGGTGCGTCATGGCAGGGCGATCTGGTGGCGCTCTGTGTTTCGGCCAGTTTCGCGGCGGCCATGACGGCGGTGCGCAAGGTGCGCGCCACGTCGATGATCCCGGCGATTCCGCTGGCCTATATCGGTGCCGCGCTGGTTGTCTGGCCCTTTGCCGATCCGGGTCCGGCGATGACGGAGCAATGGCATCTGGTGCTGGGGCATGGCGCGTTCATCACCGTGTCCACCTGTCTTCTGACCCTCGGGCCGCGCTATATCGCGTCGGCCGAGGTGGCGCTGTTGATCCTGCTGGAATCGGTGCTTGCGCCGCTGCTGGTCTGGGCCGTCATCGGCGAAGACCCCGGACCCTGGGCATTGGCCGGCGGGGCGGTGGTGATCGGCGTGCTGTTCGTGTCCAACATCTGGGTGCTGCGCTACCGGCGGCGGATGCGCAACGTGCCCCAGCCAAGGGTCGGCCCGCCGGTCGAGTGACGCGGGCAGGCGCCGACAGTCAGACCCCGATATAGCGATCCACGATGGAATGATCGGCGCGCAATTCCTCGGCGTCCATCACCGCACCGCCGCGCCCGTTTTCAAGGAACGCCACACGGTCTGCCAGCGACAGCACCGCATCGACGCGCTGTTCCACCAGAAGCACGGCGACACCGGCGGCGCGCATCTTGGCGATGACCTGGCGGATCGCCTCGATCATCGAGGGCTGCAGGCCCTCGGTCGGCTCGTCGAGCAGCAACGCCTTGGGGCGCAGGCAGAGCGCGCGGGCGGTCGAAAGCATCTGTTGCTCGCCCCCCGACAGGGTCTCGGCGCGCTGGTTCATGCGTTCGCGAAGGCGGGGGAACAGCTCCAGCACCTCGTCCAGCGTGTCGCGCCCCGAGCCGCGCGCGCGCAGGCCGATTTCAAGGTTCTGCGCCACGCTGAGCCCGGCAAACAGCCGCCGACCCTGCGGGATATAGCCGATTCCGGCGCGCGGGACGTGATGGGCGGGCAGGGCGCTGACCTCTTGCCCGTCCAGAAGCACGCGGCCCGACATCAGCGGCAACAGCCCCATGATCGCTTTCATGCAGGTGGTCTTGCCTGCGCCGTTGCGCCCCAGAAGGCAGACGATCTCGCCAGCGCCGACGCTGAGGCTAAAGTCCCGCAGCACCTGTGCCTTGCCATAGCCCGCGCTGATCGCATCGAGTTCCAGCATCATCCCGTCCCCAGATAGGCGGCCTGCACGGCGGCGTTTTCGTGGATTTCCGCGGGTGTGCCTTCGGCCAGCACCGCGCCGCCATTGAGGACGGTCACCCGGTCGGCCACGTCCATGACGACGCTCATGTTATGTTCGATCAGAAGGATCGTGGTCGCGCCTTTCAATTCGCCGATCAGCGCCTTGAAGCCCTCGATCTCGCTATCCGAGAGCCCCTGTGTGGGCTCGTCGAGGATCAGCAGGCGCGGGGCCTGCACCAGCCCCATCGCCAGTTCCAGCAGGCGCTGGTGGCCATAGCTGAGATTGCCCGCCGCCTGCCCGGCGCTGTCCTGGGGCAGGCCGACGCGGGCGAGGGTGCGCGCAACCGCGTCCTGCACAGCCGCGCCCTTGAGGCGGCGGCGGGCGGCAAGGGCGAGGTTCTCGCGCACGGGCAGTGCCGGAAAGACCGACGTGATCTGGAACGTATAGGCCATGCCAAGCCCGATGCGTTTATGCGCGGGCAGGGCGGTGATGTCGGTGCCGTCAAAGGTGACACCCCCCGAAGAGGGCGCGATGCGGCCCGAGATCATGCCCACCAGCGTCGTCTTGCCCGCCCCATTGGGGCCGATCAGCGCGCGCACCTCGCCCGGCGGCAGATCGAGATCGACATCGCGCACGGCCTGCAAGCCGTCGAAATGCTTGGAAAGGCCACGCGTGGACAGAAGCGGCGCGCCGTTCATGGCAGCCATCCCCAGAGCCGGCGGCGAAGCTCGCCTGCCAGCCCTTGCGGTGCGAACAGCGTCAGCACCACCAGCGCCACGCCCGCGATCAGCATATAGGCGGTGGTCAGCCCCGAGCTGAGGTCGATCAGGTAGAACATGAAGAGCGTGCCTAGGAATGGTCCGAGCACAGTGCCCGCACCCCCCAGAAGCACCCATAGCAGCGGGAAGATCGAATATTGCACGCTGGCGAAGCTGGCGCCCGCATAGCCGAAGAGCAGCCCGTAGACCGCCCCCGCCAATGCCGAGATCGTGCCCGACACGATCATCGCGCCCAGCTTGTGGGCGTGGGTGTCATAGCCCAGCATCCGCACGCGTTCCTCGTTCTCGCGGATCGCCACCAGCACCCGCCCGAAGGGTGCGCGCACCAGCCACAGGCTGAGGCCGAGGCAGATCGAGAACAACAGGAGCGCCGCAAGGTAGCGGTTGGTCGGATCGCTGAGGTCGATCCCCCAGAGCATCCTCTGGGCGGTCTGGATCACGAAGCCCTCGTCGCCACGGGTGTATTCGCCGAAATAGAGGATCGAGAGGTAGCCCGCCTGCGCGAACATCAGCGTCACGATCATGAAGGCGACGCCGCTGGTGCGAAGCGCCAGCACCGCCAGCCCCGCCGAAACCAGCAGCCCCGCGAGAAGCCCCGCCAGCAGCGCCGGGGCGGGCGAGAACCCGGCATGCTGAATGGTCAGCCCCATGCCATACATTCCGGCCGCGAAGAACAGAGCATGCCCGAGGCTCAGAAGGCCCGTATAGCCGAACAGGATATTATAGCCGATCGCATAGCTGGCCAGCACCATGATCCGCGCGAGGTTGCCGTGGTGATAGGCGGGCAGCACGAATTGCAGCCCCAGCAGAAGCACCAGCAGCCCGCCATGCAGGGCAAGGATGCGCCGGGTCTCGGGGCTCATCTGCGGCGCGTCCCAAAGAGGCCCTCGGGGCGAAAGACCAGCACCAGCCCCACCAGAAGCGTGGCGATGATCTTGGCGAGCGTCGGCGAGAAGAAGACCGAGATGATCCCGTCGCTGAGCCCGATCAGCACGGCGGCCAGCACCGTGCCGGGCAGGCTGCCAAGCCCGCCGATGATGACCACGATGAAGGACAGAAGCAGCGGGTCGGCGCCCATCAGGTAATGCGCCTGCTGGATCGGCACGATCAGCACCGCCGCGAGCGCCGCCAGCCCCGCGCCAAGGCCAAAGACCAGCGCATAGACGCGCTCGACCGGGATGCCGAAGGCCAGCGCCATGTCGCGGTCGGCCTGCGTCGCGCGCATCACCAGCCCCAGCCGGGAGCGCGCCATCATCAGCCACACCCCGCCCAGCACCGCGCCGGCCGCGCCGATCACCGCCAGCTTGTAGCTGGTGGTGCCGAGGCCCCATGGCCAGATCACCTGCCAGCCCGCCTCGCCATGTTCGATCCAGGGCAGGGCGATGCGCTGGTTGAACGGCGCTTCGACCGGGCGGGCCTCGGGGCCATAGGTCATCAGGGTGAGTTGCTGAAGGATGTAGAGCAGGCCGATAGTGGCGACGATGGTGCGTTCGGGGTCGTAATCCAGTCGCTTGAGAATGGTCATGTCGGCGGCGGCGGCGATCCCCCCGACCGCCAGCGGCGCGATCACCAGCGCGGCGGCGAAGCCGATGGCCGGATGCCCGCCCACCGTCTGCGCCACCCACCAGGCGATCACCGCGCCCAGCATGAAGAACTCGCCATGCGCGATATTGACCACCCGCATGACGCCGAACACCAGCGCCAGCCCGACCGCCGTCAGCGCCAGCACCGCCGCGGTCACCGCGCCTTCAAGCGAGGCCAAGAGGATGTAGGGTCCGAGTTCCATGACGGGCCAAGGGATGCCCCGACACGCCGCACAGGGCAAGCGAAATGGCCCGGCATGTGATGTTTTGCCCGCGCTTGCGCGCGCCGTGCCGCGCTGTCAGCCGCCCTGGCGCATGACCCGGAACACCGCCGAGGCGCCCCAGCCCGCGGCGATGGCGATGGCCAGCGACATCAGGCCGTACAGCATGGCCTGTTCGCGCGACATGGTGAACAGCCAGCGTTCAAGCCCCACCTTGCGCACGTCGATCCCGGTTTCGTATTGCGACACGACCTGGCCGCCGCGCGTGAGGAAGATGCGGGTGCGGTATTCACCTTCGGTCAGGTTGGCGGGCAGCTCGAATCCGACGCGGAACAGGGTCTGTTCATCCAGTGACACCGCGCCTTCTAGGATCTGATAGGCGTTCTGGCGCATGCGGATGCGGATCAGCGCATCGGTGAAGGCCTGAGAGTCCTTGATCGAGGCGGGCGCGCCGACCGAACGGATCGCGCTGTTGATCGAAATCTTGTGGCGCAGATCCTCGACACTGGACAGAACCTCGGCGAGCGGCTGGCTGGTCGCCACCGCATAAAAGCTGGGGGCCGAGTCGATCCCGACCGAGTCGGTATTCACCCAGATTCCCAGAACCCGCTCCTTGCGCCGCACGGTCAGGGGTTTGGATGGACCGGCAATGGTCACGATCACGTCGAGCGGTTCCTTGGGGATGGGCGCTTCGCGCTTGACCGCGCCGAAGACGAGGATCTCGGAGCCCTCGAAGGTGGTATTGATGCGCACCTGGTCGCGCGAGAGGCCCATGACCACCTCTTCGGCCTTGAGCGGCAGCGCCAGCAGAGCGATCAGGAGCGCCAGCCGCAGCATCTCAATGCCCTCCCGGTGCGGCGATGGAGTATAGCTCGGAGGGTTGCAGCAAAAGATCGAGCGCCAGCTTGAAGCACACGGCCAGCACCATCAGCGCCAGCAGGATGCGCAGTTGTTCAGCCTTCATCCGGGTGCCGATCTGCGTGCCGACCTGCGCGCCGATCACGCCGCCCACCAGCAGCAGCACCGCCAGCACCACATCGACGGTGTAGTTGGTGGTCGCGTGCAGCATCGTGGTGAAGGCGGTCACGAAAATGATCTGAAAGAGCGAGGTTCCGACAACCACCTTGGTCGGCATGCCCAGCAGATAGATCATCGCCGGAACCATGATGAAGCCGCCGCCGACACCCATGATGGCGGCAAGGATACCCACCGCGACCCCGACCAGCACCGGTGGAATCACGCTGATATAAAGCCCCGATGTGCGAAACCGCATCTTGAGCGGCAGCCCGTGGATCCAATTGTGCTTCTTGCGCCGCGGGATCACCTTGCCCGAGCGGGTCTGGCGGATCGCACGCAGGCTTTCAAAGAACATCATGCCGCCGATCACGCCAAGAAAGACGACGTAACAGAGCCGCACCAGCAGATCGACCTGACCGAGCGATTTCAGGTAGTTGAACAGCACCACACCGAATGCCGCCCCGATCAGACCGCCTACGAGCAACACCGTGCCCATCCTGAGATCGACCGTCTTGCGCCGCAGATGCGCCAGAACCCCGGAAAAGGACGAGGCGACGATCTGGTTGGCTTCGGTGGCGACGGCCACGGCGGGCGGGATGCCGATGAAGAACAGAAGCGGGGTCATGAGGAACCCCCCGCCCACGCCGAACATGCCCGAAAGAACGCCCACCATACCGCCCAACCCCAGAAGGAGGAAGGCGTTGACCGACACCTCGGCTATGGGCAGATAGATTTGCATGGCTGTTCCTAGACGCAGTTCTCGTTTCATTGCAAGAGATCAGGCGTGCAGAGAGGCGTCAGGCCCGATCAATTCCTGAAAACTGGACTTATCCCGCGGATTTTCTGGAGTGCGTCTTGGCCGGGGACAGGCAGCGGCGCAGAATCAGTGCATCCACGGCATCCGTGTCGCGCCGGTAGTATTCAGCACGCCGCGAGGCCTCGCGATATCCCGTCTTTTCATACAGCGCGCGCGCCGCCGCGTTGTCGGCCGCGACCTCAAGGAACGATATGCGCGCACCGCGCGCCACCGCCTGTGTTTCATAGGCGGCAAGGCAGGCGCGGCCCAACCCCTGCCGTAAACAGTCCGGATCGGTGGCGATGGTCAAAAGCTCGGCCTCGTCCGCGATCACCCGCCCGAGGGCGAAGGCGCGGGCATCCCCGATGACAAAGACATGCGGGCTGTCGAGCAGCTCCGCGAATTCGGTTTCGCTCCAGCCACGGCTCTGCCCGAGAAAGGCGCGGCCATGCAGCGCGGCCATCGCGGCGGGCGTCAGGGCGCGCGCCATGTCAGTCCAGCATCACCGGCGGCGCATCGCGCGAGGGCGCGGCATCCGCCGGTTTCACGTAAAGCGGCGCAGGCGAGGGGGCGGGCGTGGGCGTGCCTGCGGCAACCCGCGCGATCGCCTCGGCCAGTTCAGCGGCGGGCGGCAGTTCGGCAAGCGCAAGGCCGGTGGCGTTGGCTTCTTCGGGCTGCATGAGGCACGGTTCGCCGCCTTGGGGCCGCGCATAGAGCATGCCGCGCGGTGCGGGCAGGACCGGCAGATGCGCGCCGCTTATGCCATGCGAGATCGCGTCGAAACCCGAAACGCCGATGGCCGGGATATCCAGCGCCAGCGCCAGCCCCCGCGCCGCGGAGACCGAGATCCTGATGCCGGTGAAATTGCCCGGGCCGATGCCGACGCCGATCCGGCCCAGATCGCGCCATGTAACGCCTGCATCGGCCAGCATCTCTTCGATCAGGGGGATCAGCCGTTCGGCCTGACCGCGGCCCATCTCTTCGGCGCGTGAATCAACCAGCCTGTCGCCAGACAGCAAAGCGGCCGCGCAATGCGCGGCCGATGTGTCGAGTGCCAGTGTCAGCGCGCCGTCAGACACCAACGGGGCGCACTTCGGTTACTTCGGGGATGTAATGGCGCAGCAGGTTCTCGATCCCCATCTTCAGCGTGATGGTCGAGGACGGGCAACCCGCGCAGGCGCCCTGCATATGCAGATAGACCACACCGCGCTCGAAACCGTGGAAGGTGATGTCGCCACCATCCTGCGCCACGGCGGGGCGCACGCGGGTATCCAGCAGCTCCTTGATCTGGCCGACGATCTCGGAGTCTTCGCCCTCGTGATGGGCGTGGCCCGAAGAGGCGTCGGCCTCGCCGGTCATGACCGGGGTGCCGGATTGGAAATGCTCCATGATCGCACCCAGAATGGCGGGTTTCATGTGGTCCCATTCCGCGCTCTCGGCCTTGGTCACGGTCACGAAATCATTGCCGAAGAACACGCCGGTCACGCCCTGCACACCGAAGATGCGCTTGGCCAGCGGCGAATTGTCGGTCGCCTCGGCGCTTGCGAAATCCGCCGTGCCCGCCTCAAGAACGGTCTGGCCGGGAAGGAATTTCAGCGTCGCGGGGTTCGGGGTGGACTCGGTCTGAATGAACATGGGTCGGGCCTTTCCAGTGGATGCCTTACGATATGCGCCCGCTTGGCCCGGCTGTCAAGGTTTGGAACGATTCTAAACTGGAGGCGACGCCCCCGCGCGCGGTCCGATGAGGGCGCGCGCGGGGGCTTGTACGAGTCAGTCGCGCAGCAATTCGTTGATCGCCGTTTTCGAGCGCGTCTGCGCGTCCACGCGCTTGACGATCACCGCGCAATAGAGGTTGAGGTTGTTTTTCGTGGGCATCGAGCCGGACACCACCACCGAATAGGGCGGCACCTCGCCGATGAAGACCTCGCCGGTTTCGCGGTCCACGATCTTGGTGGATTTGCCGATATAGACGCCCATGCCCAGCACCGAGCC
>CAZMZS010000108.1:0-9158 GCA_964570675.1 uncultured Roseovarius sp.
TTCTTGGCCCAGCGTGCCAAGGCTGATGACGCTGCCGCCGCTCAGTGCGGTCTCGACATTGCCTGCCAGGCTGTCAACGCCACCTTTCACGGTGGCAACGCCGGCAACGCCAAGGCCCACGACTGCTGCGGTCAGAACGACCCAGTCAACTGTCACGGCGCCGTCTTCTTCTTTGCAGAAGTTGTTGATGAATTTGATCATGGTTGGTCCCTCCAAAGGATCAGTGTCTTACATGTTACAACCGCTTGAGCCTTCTCAAGGCCGCCTCTCTCTTGGCCCTGTTCCCTTGCGGTATGACCACATAAAGCCCTCCAATTCGGGCAGGAATTTGGCGCGATTAGAACGTTTTTGGTGAATGACGGGGTTTTTCCATGGTTAAGTGTTAAGATGCTGGAATTTATGTATTTAATGTAATCGCAGTTTGATGAAAAATGCCGATTCCAGGTGAATTCGGGGTATGCTGGCCCCTCGGGCGTTTCTCTTTTCCAGACAATTCTGGAAAAATTCGCGTTCTTTTGCGATACTCCTCTTCAAAAGAAGTGGCAGAGCAGAACAAGCCCATGAAATTCATCGCACTCCTCGCATTTGGCGCGGCGGCTTGTCTGCCCGTGCCGGCGCTTGCCGGCGACCCGCCGCCATTTCCCGAGTTCACCTTCAAGATGAGCAAGCCGCCCAAAGCCGGCACGAGCAAGCGCATCACCGTTCAGATCGAACCCGAAGCCGAATCCCCGCCGGAAAGCGCATCGGCGTCTGCTGCGGCATCGCCCGCGCCCGCCGCGCCGGTCTCGAGCTACGCATGGTTCTGGGACAGGGTCTCGCCCGGGATCGACACCGACGGCACCGCACGGCTGCGCGAAGCGCTGGTCAGTCTTTCGGGCGGTCCGGGGGGCGCTTCGGTCAAGGGGCCGCGCTTGCAGACCATTCAGGGCATCGCGCGTTCCGAGGGTGAACATGTGCTGCGCGCGACCATCGGCACCAAGGTATCCCCGGCGCTGGTTCTTGCGGTCATAGCGGTGGAATCCGCGGGTCAGCGCAGCGCCGAAAGCCATAAGGGCGCGCAGGGGCTGATGCAGCTCATGCCCGACACCGCGCGCCGCTTCGGGGTGGAGGACAGCCTGTCGCCCGCGCAGAACATTCGCGGGGGGGTGGCTTATCTTGATTGGTTGCTGGCGGAATTCGGCGGTGATGCGGTGCTCGCGCTGGCCGGCTACAACGCGGGCGAGAACGCGGTGAAGGCCCATAAGGGCGTGCCGCCCTTCGCGGAAACGCGCGACTACGTGCCCAAGGTGCTGGCCGCCTTTCAGGTGGCCAGCGGGCTGTGCAAGACGCGGCCCGAGCTGATCTCGGATGGCTGTGCGCTCAATCTTGCGATGAACTGAGCCCGCGCCGGGGCGGTCAGACGATCGTCGCTTCGGTGGCCGCGCGCAGCTCTTCTTCGGTGACGCCGCTGGCACATTCGACGATCTTCAGTCCGCCATCGACCACATCGAGCACGCCGAGATTGGTGATGATCCGGTTCACCACGCCGGTCCCGGTCAGCGGAAGCGTGCATGCCTTGAGCAGCTTGCTGTCGCCGTGCTTGTTGGTGTGATCCATCACCACCACCACGCGGCGCACGCCTGCGACCAGATCCATCGCGCCGCCCATGCCCTTGACCAGCTTGCCGGGGATCATCCAGTTGGCCAGGTCACCGTTCTCGGCCACTTCCATCGCGCCCAGGATCGCCATGGCAATCTTGCCGCCGCGGATCATGCCAAAGCTGGTGGCGCTGTCAAAATAGGATGTATGGGGCAGTTCGGTGATGGTCTGCTTGCCCGCGTTGATCAGGTCGGGATCGACCCCGTCATCGGTGGGGAAGGGGCCCATGCCCAGCATGCCGTTCTCGGACTGCAGCGTCACATGCACGCCCTCGGGGATATAGTTGGGCACCAGCGTCGGGATTCCGATGCCGAGATTCACATAGGTGCCGTCTTCGAGTTCCTGTGCCGCGCGGGCGGCCATTTCATTACGGTCCCAAGCCATGGTCATACTCCTTTCGGGGTGAGTGAGTGCGGCATTCGGGCTCAAGGCCCAGCCATTGCCGTGCGAAGGCTTCGAAATGCGCGAAGCCGTAGTCGGAATTCATATGGGTGTAGTCGGGTGCCGACGGGGTCTTGTCCGGACCGAGGGCCGCGGCGCGCGCATGGGCGGCGGCGCTGCGGCCGGGGCTTTCGATCAGGTGGTCGGGCTGGGGCATATAACCATAAGGAAGACCCGACATGTGAAAGGCCACCGTTTTGGACCAAAGCCCGATCAACGCTGCGGCGGCCGGGTGGTGCAGCCAACCGGCGGCCTGTTCGGGCAGATCCGCCGCACCGTCGGCGGGAAACGGCGTGGGCGCCACGACGCAGCGGGGATCGCCGCGCAGGAAGCGCGCAAGTTTCTGGCAGTGGCGCTCGATCCGGAAGTCCAGGAATTCTTCCAGCAGCGCCCATGATACGCTTCGCGCGCGCCCGCGCGCGGGCAGCCCCAGAATATCGAAATCGTCGATCATGCGGCTCAGACCGCTGATGGCAAAGCTTTGACCGGCCAGAAGGATGTGATCCTGCTCGTTCAGGTCGATCCGGTCGGGCAGGCCCTCGGCGGCAGGTTCGCGGGCGATCAGGACGCCGCTTTCGTCATAATGGCATGAGGCGAAGCTGTGGCGCGGCAGGGCAAAGAAGGACAGCTCCAGCGTGGGAAACGCCACCTCTATCGCCTCGCGCGCCATCATGTAGGCGCCGATATGCGAATTGCCGATGATCGCCACGCGCGTCATTTGCGGAACGCCTCCAGCAGGATTTCCTCGCAGATCGTGTCATCGTCGGCGGGTGCCGGGACAGGGACCGGAGGGATGGCGGGGCTGTCTTCAGGGCCCTTTCCGGCCGTATCGCCCGCGCCAAGCGCAAGCGAGAACGCCCGCAGCACCAGTTGCACGCCGTCATCGGTGGGCTGGCGCGCGAACTGATCCAGGTAAGGGCCGCGCGCAATGGTGGTGGTGATGATCTCATAGGCGGGGAAATAGTCGAAATCGGGATCGCTCATCTGCAACTCGCCGCAGACCGCGCGCAGCACCGCCTTGGAATAGGCGGTGGCCGAGGCGACATGATCGCCGCCCGCCGTCGCCACCAGCGGCACCGGCGACACTGTCAGAATGAAACGCGCGGGCAGTCCGGCGGCGCGCAGCAGGTCGCGGCTGGCCTTGAGGTCTTCCAGAACTTCGCCGTGGGTGAAGTTGTGGAATGTCTCGCAGGCGGGGTCGTGATCGCCCGCCACTGTGCCCGGGGCCGTGGGCAGGGCATAGCCGCTGGCGGTGTCGATCCAGCTTTCGGTCAGCCCCAGGGTCACAATGATGCATTCGGCGTTTTCCAGCACCGCGCGCACCGCCCCAAGATGCTCCTTGCGGCTTTGTGCGACCTCGTCGGGATGGCCCAGACCTTCGGGTTCGACCGTCGGGCGCAGCGCATCAAAGAACCGCCCCTGGCGCTCCCATATCGGTGCAGGCACCGGATCGGGCGACAGCGCCTGTTCGATCAGCTGGCGGAACTGGCGCGCGGTATAGACATTGCCATAGCGCCCCGAAAACAGGTTATAGCCGAAGCGGTGGCACAGGTTTGTGGGCATATGCGCGGACATGTCCTCGCCTTGCAGCACATGCCAGCCGCCGCGCACCAGCGCGCGATGCAGATGCTGGGCAAAGCAGCTTCCGATCGTCATCAGCGCGGTCTGGCGCGTGATCCCCGCCTTGGGCGCCCAAAGTTGCGCCAGCGCCGCGTCATCGTCGCGCCCGACGCAGCTGCGCCAGAAGGCGCGCTCCGGCAGATCCTGATAGGGCGAACGCATCCCCGCCGCCCCCGGCTCAGGCCGCGCGGGTGGTGCGTTGCTCGATGCGCTTCTCGTGCTCGCCCTGGATCAGACGGTGCACATAGATGCCGGGCAGGTGGATGTGATCGGGGTCCAGCTCGCCCGGTTCGACGATTTCCTCGACTTCCATCACGCAGACCTTGCCGCACATCGCCGCGGGCGGATTGAAGTTGCGCGCGGTCTTGCGAAAGATCGCGTTCCCGGTCGTGTCGGCCTTCCAGGCCTTGACGATGCTCAGATCGGCGAAGATGCCGCGTTCCAGAACATAGGTCTCGCCGTCGAAATCCTTGTGTTCCTTGCCCTCGGCCACCTGCGTGCCGACGCCGGTCTTTGTGTAGAAGCCCGGAATACCCGCGCCCCCGGCGCGCATCCGCTCGGCCAGCGTGCCTTGCGGGTTGAATTCCAGCTCCAGTTCACCCGACAGATACTGGCGCATGAATTCGGCGTTTTCGCCCACATAAGAGCTGAGCATCTTGCGCACCTGGCGGGTCTGCAACAGGATGCCGATGCCGAAATCGTCAATGCCCGCATTGTTCGAGGCGAAGGTCAGGTCCTTGACGCCGCTTTCCTTGATCGCTTCCAGCAACAGCTCCGGAATGCCGCACAAGCCAAAGCCGCCCGCGGCGATCAGCATGTCGTCGCGCAAAAGTCCGTCCAGGGCCTCGGTCGCATTGCCATAGACCTTTTTCATCACGGGATCCTCCTCGAAAACCTGTCTGTCCACGGTATGGGGCGCGAGGCGGGCCAAAGTCAACGACCCCGGCCCGCAAATCCACTCCACTAGGGTTACTACGTATGGCTTTACGTAGCGCGCCCCCTCATTTCTTGGCGGCGGCCTTCTTGCGGGGGGCCGCCTTGGCGCGGCCCTTGCCCTTCTTGCCGGCCTTCTCGGCGATCAGCTGCACGGCCATGTCCATGGTCACGTCCCCGGGGTCGGTCCCCTTGGGCAGGGTGGCGTTGATCTTGTCCCATTTCACATAGGGGCCATAGCGGCCATCCATCACGTTCACCGCGCCGCCGCTTTCGGGATGCTCGCCCAGTTCCTTGAGCGCCTTGGCGGTGGCGCGCCCCTTCCCGCGCGAGGCGGCTTTCTTGGCCAGTTCCTCGACCGCGCGGTTCATGCCGATGGTAAAGACGTCATCGGGGTCCTTTAGGTTGGCGTAACGGCGACCATGCTTCACATAGGGGCCATAGCGCCCGATGCCGGCCTCGACCGGCTCGCCATCCTCGGGATGCGGGCCGATCTCGCGCGGGAGGCTCAGCAGCATCAGGGCCTTTTCCAGGTCCATGTCGTCTGGGCTCCAGCCCTTGGGCAGGCTGGCGCGGGGCGGCTTCTTGTTGTCTTCGGTGACTTCGCCACGCTGCACATAGGGGCCGAACCGGCCCGAACGCAGGCTGATCTCGTCGCCTGCGTCCTCGCCCAGCACCCTGTCGCCGCCCTCGGCCCCCTCGCCGCCGATCGGGCGGGTGTAGCGGCATTCGGGATAGCGTGAACAGCCCACGAAACCGCCGGTGCGCGAGGTCTTGAGATGCAGGCTGCCTTCGCCGCAGAGCGGGCAGGCGCGCGGATCGCTGCCATCCTCGCGCGGCGGATAAAGCTGCGGTGCAAGCGCATCGTCGAGTATGTCCAGAACTTCGGTGATCCTCAGTTCGGACGTTTCGGCGATCGCCGCCGAGAAATCACGCCAGAACCGGTTGAGCACCTGCTTGTAGTCGAGATCGCCCGCGCTGACCTTGTCCAGTTCGTCCTCGAGATTGGCGGTGAATTCGTAGCCGACATATTTGCGAAAGAAGTTGAGCAGGAAGATCGTGACGATCCGGCCCTTGTCTTCGGGGATCAGGCGGTTCTTGTCCTTGCGGACATATTCGCGATCCTGGATCGTGGTGACGATACTGGCATAGGTCGAGGGCCGCCCGATGCCCAGCTCTTCCATCTTCTTGACCAGCGTCGCCTCGGTATAGCGCGGCGGGGGCTGGGTGAAATGTTGCTCGGGGGTGACGCCGCGCTTTTCGGCGGGCTCGCCCTGGGTGATCTGGGGCAGGCGCTTGTCGTCGTCATCGACGGCCTGATCGTCGCGCCCCTCTTCATAGATGCGCAGAAAACCGTCGAACAGGACAACCTGCCCGGTGGCGCGCAGCTCGACCTGATCGTCGCGGCTGCCGATATCGACGGTGGTGCGCTCCAGCCTTGCGCCTTCCATCTGGCAGGCGAGGGTGCGTTTCCAGATCAGGTCATAGAGCTTGCGCTGATCGGCATCGGTGGTGCGGATCGCCTTGGCGTCGCGCGTCATGTCGGTGGGGCGGATACATTCATGCGCTTCCTGCGCGTTCTTGGCCTTGTTCTTGTACATACGCGGCGATTTGGGGACATAGGCCTCGCCGAAGCGGTCCTTGATCGCGTCACGCGCCGCCATGACGGCCTCGGGGGCCATGTCGATGCCGTCGGTCCGCATATAGGTGATGTAGCCCGCTTCATAGAGCCGCTGCGCCGCGCTCATGGTCTGGCGGGCGCCCATGCCGAACTTGCGGCTGGCCTCCTGCTGGAGGGTGGATGTCATGAAGGGCGGGGCGGGGTTGCGCGAGGCGGGCTTGGCCTCGACCGACTTGACGCTCATGTCGCGCGACTCGATCGCCTGCACTGCGAGCTCCGCCTGGGTGCCGTTCTCGAGGTCGTAGCGTTCCAGTTTCTTGCCGGCCAGAACCGTCAGGCGGGCCTCGAATTCCTGACCGCGCGGCGTGGCCATCAGGGCCTTGACGGACCAGTATTCACGGGCGCGGAAGGCCTCGATCTCCATCTCGCGCTCGACGATCAGGCGCAGGCAGACCGATTGCACGCGCCCGGCCGATTTCGCGCCCGGCAGCTTGCGCCAGAGCACCGGGCTGAGGTTGAACCCGACAAGATAATCCAGCGCGCGGCGCGCCAGGTAGGCTTCGACCAGGTCGCGATCCACGTCGCGGGGATTCTGCATCGCCTCGGTCACGGCTGTCTTGGTGATGGCGTTGAACACCACGCGGCTGACCTTGGTGTCGGCCTTGATCACCTTGCGCTTGCGCAGCGCCTCTTCGAGGTGCCAACTGATCGCCTCGCCCTCGCGGTCGGGGTCGGTGGCGAGGATCAGGTTCTGGTCATCCTTGAGCGCGTCGGCGATCGCCTTGACGTGTTTGCGCGAGTCGTTTCCGATCTCCCATTTCATGTCAAAATCATGTTCGGGATCGACCGAACCATCCTTGGCGGGCAGGTCGCGCACATGCCCGTAAGACGCCAGAACCGTGTAGTCGGATCCCAGATACTTGTTTATTGTCTTGGCCTTGGCCGGGGATTCGACAACGACGACGGGCATGGAGACTCCTTTCGACTCGGGTCGAGACTTATGGCGGCGGAACATGTGGGCTTACAAGAGGCTTTGTCAATGCGCCCCAAGGCAGCGATGGCCTCAGGGGCGTTGGCAAAGGACTGCTCGGCGCGCGCAGGCGCGTCGGGGCCGGGTCAGACCCGCGACAACAGGCCGCCGGGTTGGCGGCGGATGCGACCGTCCAGTTCGAGGTCGGTGAGCACCGGCGTGACGGCATTGGCGGGCACGGCAAGGTCGCGGATCAGTTGATCCTCGGCCAGGGGAGAGGGGCCGAGCCGGTCAAGGATCCGGCTGTGCAGCAAGGCCGTGTCGTGCAGGCTGCGGCTGTCGCGCGGTGGCGCGGCAGGGGGCGCAGGCAAGGCAGGGGCCGTTGGTGCCAGTGGCATTTCGGCCTGTGCCGCGGCGGGGCGCGGGGCGGCTGGCAGCGCCTCTGTCACGTCGGCGGCGCGGCGCACCAGAAGGGCGCCGTCGCGGATCAGCATGTTGCACCCGGCGGCGCGCGCATCGAAGGGATGGCCGGGCACCGCCAGCACCTCGCGCCCCTGATCAAGCGCCATGCGTGCGGTAATCAGCGAGCCGGATTTCGCGGCTGCCTCGACCACCACGACTGCCTTGGAGATACCGCTTATGATCCTGTTTCTGCGAGGAAAATGGCGTGCTTGCGGGGCCATGCCCATGGGCTGTTCCGAAAGGCGCAGGCCGGTCTTGGCGATGTCTTCGGCAAGGCGCGCGTTTTCGGCCGGATACATCACGTCGACACCCCCGGCCATGATGGCGACGGTGCCGGTTTCGCGGGTGGCAGTATGGGCGGCGGTGTCGATGCCGCGCGCCAGCCCCGAGACCACGACAAGCCCCTCGGCCGCCAGATCGGCGGCCAGCGCGCGTGCCATGCGCAGCCCCAGCGACGAAGCGTTGCGCGCGCCCACCAGCGCGATCATCGGGCGCTTGAGAATATCGGGATCGCCAATCGCCCAGAGAAGCGGCGGCGCATCGGGAATCTGTTGCAGATCAGCAGGATAGCCGGGTTCGCCCATGCATATCATCTGCGCACCAGCGGCCTTGGCGGCGCGCAGTTCGCCCATCGCGACCGCCTCGGGGCAGGGGGTATAGTCCTTGACCCCGGCGGCGCGGGCGACCTCGGGCAAAGCCGCGAGCGCGGAATCTGCCGAGCCATGTTCGCCCAGCAGCCGCAGGAAAGTCGCGGGACCGACCCGGTGTGAGCGCAAGAGGCGAAGCCACGACACCCGATCATCTTCCGTGGTGGGTGGGAGTGGGGGGTGAGTGGAAGGATGTGGGTCTTCAGACATCGCCGCTCCGCCTGCTTGCAAACCCACTATGCGCAGCGGTGGTTAATGGCTGGTAAACCGAAACCGGGCGAGTCGCGTTTATTGACGAGAATTATGTCAACATGTTGAAATCAAGCATTAATTATTTTCTCTGACGACATGAAAATACTGTCGGTATCACCTCGGCATTGCATCGGTATCGCGTCGGTGCGGATATCGGTGGCCGCGCAGGCCGGGTGAATCATGAACGCGCCGCGCGCCGTGGCAAAGCATCAGCAAGGATGCCTGCCGCAGGCTGGCGGGTTTGGTATTATTGAAGGGGCGCGCGCAGGAGCAGGCGATCAGCCCGCCGCCGAGCCGCCCACGGTCAGGCCGCCGATCATCACCGTCGGCTGGCCCACGCCCACCGGCACCCATTGGCCGGCCTTGCCGCAATTGCCCATGCCCGGATCGAGCGCCATGTCATTGCCAAGCGCGCGAATCTGCTGAAGCGCGGTGGCGCCGTCGCCGATCAGCGTGGCGCCCTTGACCGGCGCGCCGACCTTGCCGTTCTTCACGCGGTAGGCCTCGGTGCAGGAGAACACGAACTTGCCGTTGGTGATGTCGACCTGCCCGCCGCCGAAGCCCACGGCGTAGA
>CAZMZS010000109.1:0-9101 GCA_964570675.1 uncultured Roseovarius sp.
GACCCCGCGGAGAGGTGCCGGAGTGGTCGAACGGGGCGGTCTCGAAAACCGTTGATCCTTCACGGGATCCCAGGGTTCGAATCCCTGTCTCTCCGCCATTTGCTCTTGATTTCATTTGGAAATCTGGCAAGATGGCAAATTCCGATTACTGTACGCGGCTGTCTTGCCCCCCTTAGTCGCGCGGCTTGTGCTGCGCCCTGACGCGAGCATGCATGTGCTCGGCCCTCGACATGAGCTTGCATGGCGGTCTACAACCCATGGGAACAAGGGAAATCATCGCATGACCTCGATCCTGATCCTCAACGGGCCCAACCTCAACCTGCTTGGCCAGCGTCAACCCGATGTCTACGGCACCACCACCCTCGCCGATATCGAGGGAATGTGCCGCGACAAGGCCAAGGCGCTGGGGGTCAAGATGGATTTTCGCCAGGACAACAGCGAAGGCGCCCTGATCGACGCGATCCACGCCGCGCCCGGTGCTCATGATGGAGTCATCCTCAACGCCGGGGCCTATACCCATACCTCGATCGCACTGATGGATGCGCTGTTTTCAGTCGAACTGCCGGCCATCGAACTGCATCTTTCCAACATCCATGCGCGCGAATCCTTTCGGCATGACTCGTTTATCGCGCGGGCTGCCATCGGGGTGATCTGCGGCTTTGGCGCAAAGGGCTATGAGCTGGCCCTCGACGCTATGACCTCGCATCTGGAGAGCTGAATGGTCTGTTGCCACCAGATCAACGCGCTCATCAATGTCTCGAGCATCGAAGAGCTCTGGGGTCTGCATACGCAGCAAATGGCCAGCTACGGATTCGACCGCATTCTCTATGGGTTCACCCACTACCGCACATCGACATCGCTCGGAGACCCGGACGATTTCATCGTGCTGACCAATCACGACCGCGAATATACCGACCTCTATATGGGCGAGGGCCTCTATGCCCATGCGCCGATGGTGCGTTGGGCGCTGGAGCATGAAGGGGCCTGCTCTTGGTCAGTGCTGGACAGGATGCTCGATGAGGGGGTGCTCAACGATTGTGAACGCCGCGTGATCGAGTTCAATCACAGTCAGGGCGTCAAGGCGGGATACTCGATCAGCTTCAAAAGCATCTCGAAACGCACCAAGGGCGCGATCGCGCTGACCGGGCGGCGCGGGCTGGATCAGGCGGCTGTCGATGCGATCTGGAAAGAACACGGGCAGGATATTATGGCGCTCAACAATATCGTGCATCTGCGCATCCAGACCCTGCCCTACAGCACCGAGAAACGGTCTCTGACCCGGCGCCAACGCGAGGTTCTGGGTTGGGTCGGAGACGGCAAGACGATCCAGGATATCGCCCTCCTGCTCTCGCTCAATCCGGCCACTGTCGAAAAGCATCTTCGCCTTGCGCGCGAGGCGCTTGGAGTCGAAACCACGGCCCAGGCAGTGCTGAAAGCGGCATTCCAGAACCAGATGTTCGTCCTGGATCTGTAAGTTGTCGTCTGATTTCAACGGCCTGACGCCGGGTAAGGAATAACATACTTCCGTTATGCGCCATTCAGGCGCACTATTATAACGTTCCGTGAGTGGTGGCATTGTAGCCTGGGAACGTGGGCTCGGAAATCCTTGCAATTCCAAGGCACTCCGGCCTGCCGGTTTCTGACCGGACCCCGGCCGCCGATCTTATTCGTCAGGTCGGTGGTCGGATCCAGCCGCGCGCTATTCGATCCCCAATTGATGGTTCGTGGAAAAACTGGTGCCGCCCCGAAAGGGCGGCACCAGTGGTCTTTTTGTCTCTTGCGATCTGCAAGAAAGGCAGGCGCGTGTCAGCCCTGAACGGCCTTGGCCACTTCGGCTGCGAAATCCTCTTCCTTCTTCTCGATGCCTTCGCCCACTTCCAGGCGGACATAGCCCAGAATCTCGGCGCCCGCTTCCTTTGCGGCGGCTTCAACCGTCAGGTCGGGATTGATGACGAAGGACTGGCCCAGCAGGGTCACTTCGGACATGTATTTCTTCATCCGGCCTTCGATCATCTTCTCGATCACCGCCTCGGGCTTGCCCGATTCCCGCGCGATCTCGATCTGGACCTGGCGTTCCTTGTCGACCACGGCCGAGTCGAGCTCGGCCTCGTTGAGCGCGGCGGGGTTGGTGGCAGCGATATGCATCGCGACCTGACGCCCGAACGCTTCGTCGCCGCCCGTCATGGCGACCAGAACACCGATCTTGCCCATACCGTCGGTCATGGCATTGTGGACGTAGGACACAACGCTGTCGCCCTCGATCATGGCCATGCGGCGCAGCGACATGTTCTCGCCGATCGTGGCGATCTTGTCGGTGATCGTGTCCTCGACGCTCTTGCCGTCCAGATCGGCGGATTTCAGCGCCTCGATGTCGCCTGCGCCAAGCGCTGCCTCGGCGATCTTGCCGACCATTTCCTGGAAATCGGCGTTCTTGGCGACGAAATCGGTTTCGGCATTCACCTCGACGGCGACGCCCTTGCCCGCTTCCACCTTGACGGCCACCAGGCCCTCGGCGGCGGTGCGGCCCGATTTCTTGGCGGCTTTCGCCAGACCCTTGGTGCGCAGCCAGTCAACGGCGGCGTCCATGTCGCCATCGTTCTCGCTCAGCGCTTTCTTTGCGTCCATCATGCCTGCGCCGGTCTTGTCGCGCAGCTCTTTCACCTGTGCAGCAGTGATCGCCATCTTGGCTCTCCTTCGGAACTTCGGATTATACCGGGGGCGGGATACCCCTGCCCCCGTGTCGTTTTCGTGAAAGCCGATCAGCTTTCGGCGGGTTGATCCGCCGAAGCTTCCGCTTTGGGCTCTGCCGGTGCATCCGCCGGTGCCTCGGCGGGCGCTTCCGCTGCGGGTTCCTCAGCCGCAGCCGCGGCCTCTTCGGCCGGCGCTTCGCTCAGCGCGCCCACGTCAACGCCAGCGGCGTCAAGCTGTGCGGCTGTGCCGTCCAGCGCGGCGCGGCTCACGAGATCGCAGTAAAGCGAGATCGCGCGGGCGGCGTCGTCATTGCCGGGGATGATGTAATCCACACCATCGGGCGAGCAGTTGGTGTCGACCACGGCCACGACCGGGATGCCCAGCTTGTTGGCTTCCGCCACGGCCAGCGACTCTTTCTTGACGTCAATGACGAACAGCATGTCCGGCAGGCCGCCCATTTCGCGAATACCGCCAAGGCTGGCGTCCAGCTTGTACTGGTCGCGTTCCAGGCCAAGACGCTCTTTCTTGGTCAGGCCTTCGGCGCCACCGGCAAGGATCTCGTCGATCTCCTGCAGGCGCTTGATCGACTTCGACACGGTCTGCCAGTTGGTCAGCGTGCCGCCGAGCCAGCGGTGGTTCATGTAATATTGCGCACAGCGATCGGCGGCATCGGCCACCGGCTGCGCAGCCTGACGCTTGGTGCCCACGAACAGCAGGCGACCACCCTTGGCGACGGTCTCGCGGACCGCGTTCAGCGCCGCATCGAGCAGCGGTACGGTCTGTGTCAGGTCGACGATGTGGATGCCATTGCGCGCGCCATAGATGAACTCGCCCATACGGGGGTTCCAACGCTGCGTCTGGTGGCCAAAGTGAACGCCGGCTTCAAGCAGCTGACGCATGGAGAACTCGGGAAGAGCCATGTCCGTTTCCTTTCCGGTTTTAGCCTCGGCACGGGATGAGAAGCGTCGCTTCAACCGGTGGACGGATGAGGATGTCTCCCCCATCAGCCCGCCCATGCCTGCGGTGTTGAGTGGCGCGCGTATACTACCGCCCTTGAGGGTGCGCAACCCCCTGCCCGCGTTTTGCAGCGGCCCTTGGTGCGCGCCCGGCCCGCTGTTTGCCTCAAATCCGGGCAGCGGCGGCGCATTCCGCATGCCACGCAGCGCAATCGCGCGCAAATCCCATTGTTACGCCCCGGTAAAGCGCTTAGATAGCAGACGTGTCGTGAACGGAAGACTGACCAGCCCAGATGACAACCCCATTCGACGAAGAGCCGCAACCGCTGCGCAAACCGGGCATGTTCTCGGGGCTGCGTGCCAGCTTCCTGACCGGTCTTGTGGTGATCGCGCCGGTGGCATTGACCATATGGCTTCTCTGGACCCTGATGGGCTGGGTCGACAGCTTCGTGCTGCCGCTGATCCCCACCAATCTGCGCCCCGAGCATTACATCGGCATCAACCTGCGCGGCGTCGGTGTGATCATCTTCCTGATCTTCACCATCATCGTCGGCTGGATCGCCAAGGGGCTGATCGGCAAATCCCTGATCCGCTTCGCTGAGTCGCTGGTCAACAGAATGCCGGTGGTGCGTTCGATCTATTCGGGCGTGAAACAGATCGCCGAAACCGTCTTCGCGCAGTCCGAACGCAGCTTCGAGAAAGCCTGCCTCGTGCAATACCCGCGCAAGGATATCTGGGCCGTCGGCTTCATCTCGACCGCCGCCAAGGGCGAGGTCAACGCCAAGGCCCAGACCGGATCGGATCTGCTCAGTGTGTTCGTGCCGACCACCCCGAACCCGACCAGCGGCTTTCTTCTGTTCTTCCCGCGCGAGGACGTGATCGAACTCGACATGAGCGTCGAGGATGCCGCCAAGCTCGTGATCTCGGCGGGGCTCGTCTATCCGGGCGAAGTCAAGCCCGACGACCCCAGGCTCAAGCGCAAGTCCTGAACGCGCGGCCCCCGTGTCATTCTTTCCATGATCGTGTCAGCACGCCGCACCCGTGCGCGCCGCGCGCGCGATAGCGATAGCCGCGTGGTCACGCCTTGCGCTGGATCAAGGCGTAAGCGGTGAATACATTCCAGATCGGGAATGTAGATTTTTCAAAAATCGGGCTGCGCCTATGATTCGCATTCTCTTCTATACATTGCTGACCATTCTGGCCGTCGCAGGTCCGCTCGCGGCGCAAGATGGCGATGCGCCTGCGCTTCCGGGGCCGGACAGCACGGCGGATCACTCGCAATTCGACATCCTCAAGAAGGATTTCAAATCCGGCCCCGAAGTCACCGAGGCTTGCCTCAGCTGTCATAACAACGCCGACGATCAGGTGATGCATTCGATCCATTTCAAATGGGAATTCGAGCATCCCGAAACCGGCCAGATGCTTGGCAAGCGCAATGTCATCAACGCATTCTGCGGCGCTGTTCCGGGCAACGAGCCGCGCTGCACCTCCTGTCACGCAGGCTATGGCTGGGACGACATGAAGCAAAGCCCGGCCGAGGCACAGGCGACGCCCGACTGCCTGGTCTGTCATGACAGGTCCGGCCAATATACCAAGACGGCGACAGGCGCGGGCCACCCGCCGCTCGATCCCGTGCCCGCAAAATCCAAGACCATCACCGGCGCGCAATCCTGGCCTGTCGATCTGGGCAAGGCCGCGCGCAGCGTCGGCCAGCCGACCCGTGCCAATTGCGGCAACTGCCACTTCTATGGCGGCGGCGGCGACAACGTGAAACACGGCGACCTCTCCTCGGCACTCTATGAACCGGCGCTCTCGACAGATGTGCACATGTCCCCCGAGGGCGGCGATTTCACATGCTCCACCTGCCATGTCAGTGACAAGCACAACTGGGCCGGGTCGCGCTACATGATGCAGGCCACCGACCCGCATGGCACCGGCAAACCCGGCGAGGCCCGCGCCGCCGCCACCTGCGAAAGCTGCCACGGCCCCACGCCCCACCCTGCCAACATCAAGGGGCTCAAGCTCAACGATCATACCGATACGCTGGCCTGCCAGTCCTGCCACATCCCTGAATTCGCCCGCGGCGGCGTCGCTACCAAGACCGTCTGGGACTGGTCCACCGCAGGCAGGCTCGATGAAGAAGGCCGCGCCATCGCCATTTCGGATTATCTCGAATCCGATGGCGATCACCGCCACACCTATCTGTCGACCAAGGGCGATTTCGAATGGGGCGAGAATGTCACCCCGCATTACGCCTGGTTCAACGGTGTCGTCGAATACACCACCGGCGATCGCAAGATCGACCCGACCCGAACCGTCGAACTCAACCCGATCCACGGCAGCCCCGGCGCGCCGGGCAACCGGATCTGGCCCTTCAAGCGCATGGAAGGCCGTCAGGCCTATGACAGCCAGCTCAACGAACTGGTCTATACCCATGTCTGGGGGCCCGATACCGATACCGCGCTCTGGACCAATTTCGACTGGGCCAAGGCCATCGACGCGGGCATGAAGGCCGCCGGCGAGGAATATTCAGGCGAGTTCGATTTCGTCGACACCCACATGTATTGGCCAATCACCCATATGGTCGCCCCCGCCGAAGACGCGGTGGATTGTGAAAGCTGTCACGCCAGCGATGGCCGCATGGCGGCGCTGGCCGGGGTCAACATGCCCGGCACGACCCCCTTCAACATGGCTGGCATCCTTGGCATTGCGCTGTTTCTTTCGGCGCTGGGCGGGGTTTTGATCCACGCCGCCATCCGCATCCTGCGCCCCTCGAAAAACGGAGGCTCCCATGACTGAGCGCTACGTCAAGGTCTACCCGCGCTTCGAACGCTTCTGGCATTGGTCGCAGATGGTGCTGATCCTGATCCTGCTGTTCACCGGCCTGGGGCTCAACGGGCTGCATGGGGTGATCCCTTTCGGCCCGGCGGTGATGATCCATACCATCGCCGCGCTGGCCCTGATCGTGCTCTGGGTCTTCGCGATCTTCTGGCACCTGACCACGGGCACCTGGAAACATTATGTGCCCACCCGCGACGGGCTGCTGAAAGTGGCACGCTTTTATGTCTGGGACATCTTCAAGGGCGGCCCGCACCCCTATCGCAGGGCGTATTGGCGCAAGCACAATCCGCTTCAGGCGATCACCTATCTCGCGCTCAAGATCGTCCTGTTTCCGGCGATCTGGATCACCGGCCTTCTGGCTCTGGGCTGGAACCTCTGGGAGGACGCGCCGAACGCTCTGGCGCTGGCCGGCTGGGTGACAAATATCCACCTTCTCGCGGCCTATGCGATCGCCGCCTTCATCGTGGCGCATGTCTACCTGTTGACGGTCGGCCATTCCTTCCGCGCGCATGTGAAACCGATGATCACCGGGTTTGAAAAGGTCAACCTGACCCCCGAGGAAGAAGCCTATCTCGAAAGCGACGAGCCCGAACGCATCCGGCCCCGCGCCTAGGTGAACATCGCCTCCAGATCGACGGTGCCGCGCTGGTTGAGATCGTCATGATGATTGGCCAGGAAGGTCCCGGCGGCCGCGTAACCGGCATCATGCAGATGGTGCAGCAGGTAGGGTGACGGGACCATCTTGCTGGCCAGTGACAGCTCCTGCATCAGCGCGTCATCGGCGATCATGTGGACATGCACCCGCTTCATCGCCCCCTCGCTCAGCGCGCCATCGTCCAGCAGGCGCTGCACGAATCGGATCGCGCGCATCTCGCGCAGTAACGAGGCGTTGAAGCTGATCTCGTTGATCCGGTTCTGGATTTCCTCGGGGTTGCGCGGCACCTCGGCGCGCTCGAGCGGGTTGATATGCACGATCAGCACATCCTGCGGCAAATCCTGCTCATAGAGCGGGAACAGCGCCGGATTGCCGGTGTAGCCGCCATCCCAGTAATGCGCGCCGTCGATCTCGACCGCCTTGAACAGCGTCGGCAGGCAGGCCGAAGCCAGCAGGCTTTCGGTTGAAATCTCGTCGCCCGTGAACACCCGGATCTTGCCGCTATGCACATTGGTCGCGCCCACGAAAAGCTTCGGCCCGTCGGCGGCGCAGACCGCGTCATAATGGAACTGGCGCGCGATCCGCTCCAGCGGGTTGCGATAGAACGGGCCATAGGCATAAGGCGACACCATCCGCGTCAGCGATTCCACCGCCGCAAAAGGCATCGACGCCCCAAGCGTGGCGTTCATCGCCACCGGTGCGGGCAGCGACCCGACCATCCAGGCCGGCATCCGCATGTCCTTCACCGCCCCCATCTGCTCCCAGAGCCAGTTGAGATTGGCCAGCGCGCCCTCGCGCCCGTTCTCGAGCAAGCCAGACTTCAGCGCCGCGCCATTCAGCGCCCCCGCCGATGTGCCCGAGATCGCCGCGATCTCGATATCCTCATCCTCCAGCAGGCGCACCAGCACGCCCCAGGTAAAGGCGCCATGCGCGCCCCCGCCCTGAAGCGCGAGGTTGATGCGCTTGGGGGTTTTCCTGTTCTTGCGGGTCATGCCGGGCTCAAAGCGCGGTCCAGCCGCCATCGACGCTGATCGTGGTGCCCGTCACCTGCTTCGCGGCATCCGAACACAGATAAAGCGCCGTGCCGCCCAGCTGTTCGACCGTGGCGAATTCCTTCGAGGGCTGACGCTCCAGCATGACATTGCGGATCACGTCCTCGCGGCTCATGTCGTATTCCTTCATCGTGTCGGGGATCTGCGACTCCACCAAGGGTGTCAGCACGTAACCCGGACAGATCGCATTGGCGGTGATGGGCTCCTGCGCGGTTTCCAGCGCCGTCACCTTGGTCAACCCGACAACCCCGTGCTTGGCGGCGACATAGGCCGACTTGAAGGGGCTCGCGGTCAGCCCGTGGGCGCTGGCGACGTTGATGACCCGGCCCCAGCCCGCCTTGCGCATCATCGGCAACGCGGCGGCGGTGGTGTGAAAGGCCGAACTGAGGTTGATGGCGATGATCGCGTTCCACTTGTCGGTCGGAAACTGGTCGATCGGCGCGACATGCTGAATCCCGGCATTGTTCACCAGGATATCGCAGGTGCCCGCGCTTTCGATCAGGGCGCGGCAGGCTTCCGGGTCCGACATGTCGGCCTGAATATAGCGCGCGTTCACGCCGTGCTTTTGGGCGATTCCCTCGGCCAGCGCGTGGTCATCCTCCGAATCGGTGAATGAATTCAGGATCACGTTGACCCCGGCCTTGGCCATTTCCTCGGCGATTCCCAGACCGATTCCCGAATTCGAGCCGGTGACGATCGCGGTCTTGCCTGCAACGCTCATGGCAATGCCCTCCTGTGATGTTTTGCAGGTGCAGCATAATCGTCATGGCCGCGAATGCCACCTGAAAACACGGGCTCTGGCGGCTCCCCTGTCACAGGCCGCCGCCTCCGGGCGCAGCCCCGCCTAGGCCAAAAAAAAACGCCGGCGCGAAGCCGGCGTTAAGTTATTGAGGCAGGTTTCATACA
>CAZMZS010000110.1:0-9004 GCA_964570675.1 uncultured Roseovarius sp.
CCCAAACCCTCGATGCGGATCATCAGCGACATCATCGAGTACACCTCGAGAGACATGCCGCGGTTCAACTCGATCAGCATTTCGGGCTACCACATGCAGGAGGCGGGCGCGAACCTGGTGCAGGAGCTGGCCTATACGCTGGCGGATGGGCGCGAATATGTGCGCGCCGCCATCGAGGCGGGCATGGATGTGGACAAGTTCGCCGGGCGGCTGTCCTTCTTCTTCGCCATCGGGATGAATTTCTTCATGGAGGCGGCCAAGCTGCGCGCCGCGCGCTTGCTGTGGCACCGTGTGATGAGCGAGTTCGGCGCCAAGAGCGATCGCTCCAAGATGCTGCGCACCCATTGCCAGACATCGGGTGTCTCGTTGCAGGAGCAGGACCCCTACAACAACGTGATCCGCACCGCCTATGAGGCGATGAGCGCGGTGCTGGGCGGCACCCAGTCGCTGCATACCAACGCGCTTGACGAGGCGATCGCGCTGCCCACCGATTTCAGCGCCCGGATCGCGCGCAACACCCAGCTGATCCTGCAGGAGGAGACCGGCGTTACCAATGTGGTCGATCCGCTGGCGGGGTCCTATTACGTCGAAAGCCTGACGGCGGACCTGGCCGAGAAGGCCTGGGCGCTGATGGAAGAGGTCGAGGAGATGGGCGGCATGACACGGGCGGTCGAATCCGGCATGCCCAAGCTGCGCATCGAGGAAACCGCCGCCACGCGCCAGGCGATGATCGACCGCGGCGACGAGGTGATCGTGGGCGTCAACAAGTATCGCAAGGACAAGGAAGACCCGATCGACATCCTGGATGTGGACAACGTCAAGGTGCGCAAATCGCAGATCGCGCATCTGGAGAAGATCCGCAAGACCCGCGACAGCGCCGCCTGCGATGCGGCGCTCGAGGAACTGACCCGCCGTGCCCGCGAGGGCGGCAACCTTCTGGAGGCGGCGGTCGAGGCCGCGCGCCAACGCGCCACCGTAGGAGAAATCAGCATGGCGATGGAAAAGGAATTCGGCCGCCACCGCGCCGAGGTGAAGACCCTGGCCGGTGTCTATGGCGCCGCCTACGAGGGTGACGAGGGCTTTGCCGCGATCCAGAAATCGGTCGAGGATTTCGCCAGGGACGAGGGGCGGCGGCCGAGGATGCTGGTGGTCAAGATGGGCCAGGACGGCCATGACCGCGGCGCCAAGGTGATCGCCACCGCCTTTGCCGATATCGGTTTCGACGTGGATGTCGGCCCGCTGTTCCAGACCCCCGAGGAGGCGGCGCAGGATGCGGTCGACAACGATGTGCATGTGGTCGGCATCTCGAGTCAGGCGGCGGGCCACAAGACGCTGGCGCCGCAACTGATCGAGGCGCTCAAGGAAAAGGACGCAGGCGACATCATCGTGATCTGTGGCGGGGTCATTCCGCAACAGGATTACGATTTCCTCAAGAAGGCCGGCGTCAAGGCGATCTTCGGCCCCGGCACCAATATCCCCGAGGCCGCGCAGGATATCCTGCGCCTGATCCGCGCGGCGCGCGGCTGATCACGGGACCGGGAGGGGGCGTTGCCCCCTCTTGGCCTGCGGCCAATTCACCCCCAGAGTATTTCGAGCAAGATGAAGGGTGCGGGCATGACGCAAAAAGGCAGGACGATGATCGCTTCAGGCGCCGGGTTCTTGTGGGCGCTGGTGCTGTTATGGGTGGCGGAGCGCTATGTCACGCTGCCGGTGTTCACGCTGATGCCGACGATCATGACGGCGTTCATGGCGCCGGGTCTGGTGGCGGCGGCGATGGTGCTGCGGGTCGCGATGCGCCGGTTCGGCGACGAGGCGATGCTGGCGGGGGGCGCGTTGCAGGGCGCTGCGGCGGTGGATCAGCGGGTCTTGCAGAACACGCTGGAGCAGCTGGTGATCGCGCTTTGCGTCTGGCCTGCCGCCGCGATCATGCTGGGCGATGCCGGGCCGGGGGTGATCGTGGTGCTGGGTTTGGGGTTCGCGCTGATGCGGCTGGTGTTCTGGCTGGGCTATCACCATGCGCCGCTCTTGCGCGTCTTCGGCTTTGCGGGCAGTTTCTGGCCGACAGTGCTGGTGGCGCTCTGGGCCTTGCTGCGGCTGGGCGCGGGAGTTGCGGGCTGAGCGCTGAAGGGGCTGAGCGGTGAAGGGGATGAGCGATGCTGGAACTGGATCATCTGGCGGTCGCGGCGCGCGATCTTGAAGAGGGGCGCGCGGCGGTCGAGGAGGCGCTGGGCGTGCGCTTGCAGGCTGGCGGGCAACATGCGCGCTTTGGCACGCATAACCTGCTTTTGGGCCTCGAGGACGGGATTTACCTTGAGGTGATCGCGATCGACCCCGAGGCGCCGGCACCCCAAGGCGCGCGCTGGTTCGATCTTGACCGTTTCGACGGGCCGCCGACGTTGCAATGCTGGATCTGTCGCTGCGACGATCTGGGGGCGGCGCTGACGCGCTATCCAAGCGCGGGCGATCCGGTCGCACTGGAGCGGGGCGATCTCAGCTGGCGCATGGCGGTGCCGCGCGACGGGGTGCTGGCGTTCGACAACCGCTTTCCCGCGCTGATCGAATGGGCGGGGGATGCGCATCCCGCAAAGCGGCTGGCGGCGTCGGGCTGTGCGCTGGCGCGGCTGGTGGTCAGCCATCCCGAGGCCGGGCGGCTGGCCGATCTGCTTGGCCCCGAGCTCAGGGATGAGCGCGTGGTGTTCGAGACGGGCGCGCCGGGGTTGAGGGCGGAAATCTCGACCCCCGGCGGGTTGAGGGTGCTTGAATGATCATTCGCGCTGCGCGGGCGGGCGATGCAGCGGCTATCGCCGCCCTGTGGAACCCGTTGATCCGCGACACGGCGATCACCTTCAACAGTCATGAAAAGACCGCCGCCGATGTGGCGGGCGATATCTCCGCGCGCAGGGCGGCGGGCCATGCGTTCCTGTTGGCTGAAGCGGAAGATGCAGTGTTGGGTTTTGCTGCTTACGGGCAGTTCCGGGGTGGTCCGGGCTATGCGCGCACCGGAGAGCATACGATTATTCTTGGTGACGACGCGCGCGGGCGCGGCGTGGGGCGCGCCTTGCTGGGGGCGATCGAGGATCATGCGCGCGGCGCGGGGATTCACATGATGTTTGCCGGAGTGAGCGGCGAGAACCCGTCGGCTGTGGCCTTTCACGAGCGTTTGGGATACCTGCGCATCGCGGTGCTGGCGCAGGTGGGCTGGAAATTCGGGCGCTGGATGGACCTCGTCCTGTTGCAGAAACGGCTGTAATCACGCGCTGACAAGGATGGTCAAACCGGGTAGGTTGAGTGATGTCGATCTGGACGCGGATATCCCAAGCGATCTCGTCACTTGCCAAGGGCGAGGGGCTGAGCGCGGTCTTCGACAAGCTGCGCAGCCCGCCCGAGCGCAGCGTTGCCTTTACAATCGCCGTGATCGCGCTGGGCGCGAAAATGGCCAAGGCCGACGGGCAGGTGACGCGCGACGAGGTGACTGCCTTTCGCGAGGTGTTCCAGATCACGCGCGAGGACGAGGCGGGCGCGGCAAGGGTGTTCAATCTGGCGCGTCAGGACGTGGCGGGATTCGAGGAATACGCGCGCCGTATCAGCGAGATGTTCGATGGGCAGGCTGGCACGCTTTGCGATCTGATGGAGGGGCTGTTCCATATCGCCATGGCGGATGGCGCCTATCACCCCAAAGAGGATGTCTTCTTGCGCCGGGTGGCCGATATATTCGGCCTTGATGAGGGCGATTTTCGCAGGCTGCGCAGCCGTTTCGTGGCCGATGCGAAGCCCGACCCCTATAGCGTGCTGGGGGTTACGCCCGACACGCCTTTGCCGCAGATCCGCAAGGCCTGGCAAAAGATGGTGCGCGAGAGCCACCCCGACCGGATGATCGCGCGCGGCGTGCCGGCCGAGGCGATCCGCATGGCCGAAAAGCGCATGGTCGATATCAACCGCGCCTGGGAAGAGATCAACGAGGAGGCCGCGGGTGCGGATCGCGGCCTATAATGTCGAATGGTTCGATGCGCTGTTCGACGAGGATGGCGGGCTTCTGGCCGATGATGAATGGTCGGGCCGCCACGAGGTGACCCGCGCCGATCAGCTGGCCGCGCTGGGGATCGTGTTTACGGCGATGGATGCCGATGCGGTGATGGTGATCGAGGCGCCCGACCATAACGGGCGCCGCGCCACGGAACCCGCGCTTGAGGCCTTCGCCGAGTTCGCGGGGCTGCGCGCGCGAAAGGCGGTGGCAGGGTTTCCAAATCAGACGCAGCAGGAAATCGCGCTGCTTTACGATCCCGACAAGCTGACATGCCGGCATGACCCCATTGGTGCGCCCACGGGCAAGAAGGGGTCGCGCGAGGCGCCGCGCTTTGACGGGGTGTTCCGGATCGACCTTGATATCGACGATACCGAGGATCTGGTGGAGTTTTCCAAGCCGCCGCTGGAACTGGCATGTGAGACGTCCGGAGGGTTCGCGTTCCGCATGATCGGCGCGCATCTGAAATCCAAGGCGCCGCATGGCGCGCGCACGCACGACCAGATCATGCGCCTTGCCATCGCCAACCGGCGCAAGCAACAGGCGCAGGCGGTCTGGCTGCGCCGCCGCATCGAGCAGCATCTGCAGGCAAGCGAGCCGCTCATTGTGCTGGGCGACCTCAATGATGGTCCGGGCCTTGACGAATACGAGCATCTGTTCGGGCGTTCTTCGGTCGAGATCGTGATGGGCGAGGGGGCCGGGGCGGGGGCGTATTTGTTCGACCCGCATGCGCGGCGCGCGCTGACCCGTGTCATCGGGGCGCGCAGCACCACGGCGCGCTTCTACCTGCCCAGCGAAAAACGCTATCTTCAGGCCCTGCTCGATTATGTCATGGTGTCGCCCGAACTGGCCGCGCGCGATCCCGCCTGGCGGATCTGGCATCCGTTCGACGATCCGGTCTGCTGGAAGCTGCCGGAATTGCGAGAAGCGCTGATCATGGCCTCGGATCATTTTCCGGTCACGATGGATATTGACCTGCCGACTTAAAATCGTTGCGCGCATCGCCTATATTGGCATCATGAAACGGATTGCACTCAGTTCCGCCCTGGCCCTGTGCCTTGCCCTGCCGACCAGCGCCCAGGAGGCGCCGGAGGATGAGGGTCTGTCGCTGATGGAGCGCGGCGCGCAGATGTTCATGGAAGGCATCATGCGCGAGATGGAGCCGGCGATGAATGATCTGCGCGGCCTGGCCGAGGATATGGGCCCTGAGCTCAAGCGCTTTGTCGAGGAAATGGGGCCGGCCTTTGGCGAACTGATGGGGCGGATCGGCGATATCAACGCCTATCACCCGCCCGAAATTTTGCCCAATGGCGATATCATCCTGCGGCGCAAGACACCGATGGAGCCGGGGGACGACGCGGTGGACCCGCCCGGAGAGGGCGAGATCGACATCTGACACGGCTCAGGCGCCGGGCGTGACGATGACGGGTTCCGCTGAAAGCGATTCCGCAAGTGAGCGGAACCGCGCCTCGGCCACCTCGCCGAAAAGCGGCGCGGCATCGGGCGATAGTTTCAGCTCAAGGCGCTTTTTCTTGGGATACCAGTGCATCCGCCCCAGTTTCGCATCCTCGCGCAGCCACAGCATCGCGGCAAAGCGCATCGCCTTGCCCAGAACCTCGGCCTCGTGGGCGTCCTTTTCCGGGATCAGTTCGTAAAGATCCTCAAAGCGCGATCCCTCGCGGCGGTTCGAATAGCGGTGCATCAGGGCAAGGCCCAGATAGACCCTTTCGGAATGCTTGAGCCCGCCCAGGTTGGCGCGGGTGGCGTTGTCAAAGCAATCCGCGGCGCGGTAATCGGGATGCGAGCGCCATGAGACATCATGCAGAAGGCAGGCGGCCTTGATGATGCGCCGCCGGTCGGCGCGCGCCGAGCGGAAAAGCGGCTCGATGAAATCATAGACCACGCGGCCAAAGCCGGGCAGGCGGGCATCCTTGGATTCGGCGAAGCGGCAGGCCTCGATCAGCGGGTCGCGGTCGCGCAGTTGCTGGGGCATCTGTTCATAAAGCAGCCCCTCGCGGATGCCATAGCTCGACACCGCGATATCGTGCGGCTTGAAGGTGCGCACCACCTCGCGCAGAACCTCGATGGCATAGGGCACAAGCACCGCGCGCGCCGAAGAGACACCGGCGCGGTTGCGCAGGTCCTCAAGGTCGTTCTTGTCGATATATTTGGCGGTCTCGCGCACCGCCTTGGGGGTCATGCGGTATTCATGCAGCACCTGAAGCGGATAGCCGCGCCGCGCCATGTCGATCTTGGCGATGGCGCGCCACGATCCGCCGACCAGAAACAGGCGGTTCTTCTGTTCGCCCAGTTCCTCGCGCATCCGGGCGACGCTGTCGCGGATCAGCGCCTTGCGTGCCTTCTTGCCGCCCTTGAGGTCACGCAGCTTGAGCGGCCCCAGCGAGGACGACATGCGCTTGCCCACGGTGCCGCCGTCGATTTCGGCCAGTTCCATGGACGAGCCGCCGATATCGCAGACCAGCCCATAGGAGCCGGGCCAGCCCAGCAGCACGCCCTGCGCTGAAAGGCGCGCCTCTTCGCGCCCGTCGATCACCCAGAGCCGGATACCGGTTTCGCGTTCGACCTGGTCGCGGAATTCCGCGCCGTCCTCGGCGTCGCGCACGGCGGCGGTGGCCACGGCGCTCAGTGCCCCGGTGCCCATCCCGTCGCCCAGCAACTTGAAGCGCCTGAGCGCGGCCAGCGCGCGTTCGCGCCCCTCCGGATTGAGGCGCCCGGTGTCGGACATGCCCGCGCCAAGCCCGCACATGATCTTTTCGTTGTAGAAATAGGCGGGGCTGCGCGCGGCGCCGTCGAACACCACCAGACGCACCGAGTTGGAACCCACATCGACCACGCCCACGCGGCTGAGCGCGCGGGCCGAGGGCTTGTCGAACAGGGGGCGGCCAAAGGGCCCGCCATCATCCTGTTGCGCCGGATCGCTGGTGCCGTCCATGTGCCTCTCGGGTCTGTGCGGCCCTGTTATGGGCCAGGTGGCCCAAGGCGTCAATCACCCGATCAGTCCTCGGTATGAGTCAGCTTGGGCACATCCGACGCGCCTGCCGAGCCGCGACCCGAAAGGGACGGGTTCTCCATGAAGAAGCGGTGGCAGTTGAAGGCGAACGCGCCTTCGGCGACCTCGGCGCGGGTGAAATTGCCATCGCCCGACATGACCCAGCTTTGCGCCACGTCGGCCATGTTGGCGGCCATGACCTGGCTGACGATCTGGGCTTTCACGGTCGGGTTCTGGATCTCGACCAGGGTTTCGACGCGGCGGTTGAGGTTGCGCCCCATCCAGTCGGCCGAGCTGATATAGACCCGCGCCTTCTTGGAGGGCAGGTCGGCGCCATTGCCGAAACAGACGATGCGCGAATGTTCGAGGAACCGCCCGACGATGGATTTGACGCGGATGGTCTCGCTGAGGCCCTTGACGCCGGGGCGCAGCCCGCAGATGCCGCGCACGACGAGGTTGATCTTCACGCCCGCCTGGCTGGCGGCGTAAAGCGCGTCGATCACGTCAGGTTCGATCAGCGCGTTCATCTTGGCCCAGATCGCGGCGGGCTTGCCGGCGCGGGCATGGTCGGCCTCGCGCCCGATCATCTCGATCAGGCGCGGCTTGAGCGAGATCGGCGAGATCGCCAGATTGTCCAGCTTCTCGGGCTGGGCATAGCCCGAGAGATAGTTGAACACCTTGGTCGCGTCGCGCCCCAGTGCGGCGTCGCAGGTGAACAGGCTGAGATCGGTGTAAATCTTGGCGGTGATCGGGTGGTAATTGCCGGTGCCGTAGTGGGTATAGGTCACAAGGGTATCGCCCTCGCGGCGCACCACGGTCGATATCTTGGCATGGGTCTTGAGATCGAGGAAACCATAGACCACATGCGCGCCCGCACGTTCCAGCCGCCGCGACTGGCGGATATTGGCGGCCTCGTCGAAGCGGGCCTTGAGTTCGACCAGCGCGGTGACGGATTTGCCATCCTCAGCCGCCTCGCAGAGCGCGCTGACGATCGGGCTGTCCTTGGATGTGCGATAGAGCGTCTGCTTGATCGCCACCACGTTGGGATCGCGCGCCGCCTGCGCCAGAAAGCGCACCACCATGTCGAAGGTTTCATAAGGGTGGTGCAGCAGCATGTCCTTCTGGCGGATCGCCGCGAACATGTCGCCGTCATGGTCCTGCACCCGCTCGGGCACGCGCGGGGTGAAGGACGGCCACAGAAGGTCGGGGCGGTCATCCAGCACCAGTTCCTTGAGGTCGGCCAGACCGATCATGCCCTGCACCTCGACCACCTCGTCGGGGATGACATGCAATTCATCCATGATCACGCGGCGCAGCGCCTCGGGGGCATTGGTCGAGATTTTCATGCGCACCACTTCGCCGCGGCGGCGGCGCTTCAGCGCCACTTCGAATTCGCGCACCAGGTCTTCGGCTTCTTCCTCGACTTCCAGATCGCTGTCACGCAGCACCCTGAAGGCGCAATGCCCCTTGTGGACATAGCCCGGAAACAGGCTGTCGAGATGCACCAGAAGCAGCTCTTCCAGCGGGATCACGCGGTGAAAGCCGGGCTCGGCGGGCAGGCTCACGAAGCGGTCGATCTGCTGAGGGATCGGCAACAGCGCCTGAAGCGGGCGCTTGTCGGATTTGCGCTCAAGCTGAAGCGCCAGCGAATAGCCCAGGTTGGGAATGAAGGGGAAGGGATGCGCCGGGTCGATGGCCAGCGGCGACAGCACCGGAAACACCTTGTTGAGAAACATCTCGCCAAGATAGGCGCGATCGGTATCGGTCAGGCTGGCGGCGTCGAGGATCGAGATGTTCTCGTCCTCCATCTCGCGGCGCAGGATTTCGAAGGTCTCCTGCTGCGTATCCAGAAGGCGGCGGGCGTTTTCGTTGATCAGCACCAGCTGCTCGGCGGGCGTCAGCCCATCATCGGCCGGGGTGGTGTTGCCCGCATGGGCCAGTTCGCGCAGGCCCGCGACGCGCACGTTGTAGAA
>CAZMZS010000111.1:0-8990 GCA_964570675.1 uncultured Roseovarius sp.
CCAATGAAGATCATCAGCAGGGCCACCACGACGGTCAGTTGCAGCACGCCCTCAAGCGGCTTGTTCACCAGGTTGATGCCAATCCCCAGAATCGCGAAACCAAGGATCAACGATAATAGCCGCGACCCCCAACTGTCATCGGCGAATATCGAGAGCAGCATCAGCACGCCAATTGCGATAAAGAGATATCCGGCCAAGAGTTCCGCCGTCAGCGTGGCCGCCAGCGGGTTCAACAGGGCGACGACGCCCCCGATCAACGACAGCACGCCTACGCCCAGCAACAGAATGGAATTCTTCATGATTTTTTCTCCTCAATCAGCAAAAATCTATGCCTCCGATGGCTCGGCCACGAAATCGAAACTGTCTATGCGAAAGCGGTCGCTCAGCCACAAGAGCATCCGCTCCGCCAGCGATAAAGCCGCGCGCTCTGCCATCACCTGACGGGCCAGGGCCGGCTTGTTCGTTATCACCCCGTCCACCCCAAGCGAGATCATCCGTGACATGGCGCGGGGATCGTCCACCGTCCAGACATAGACCTGCTGGCCCGCCGCATGCGCGCGTCGCAAGAGCTGACCCGAGACTTGCCCGGTATTTACCGCCAGAAACTCGGCATCAAGCGCGCTCATATCTCCGATCGCGCGCGCCGCGAGGATGCCCATCGGCCAGTCGGGCCGCAGGCTGCGCATCTTGGCCACGCCTGCCCGCTTGAGCGACATGATCATCACATCATCCGCCATGCCGGTTTCTTCGACAATTTGCGCCACACGCTCTTCCAGGCGGTCGTCATGTCCATAATACTTCAGTTCGATCAGTACCCGCCCGCGCCCTTTGGCCGTCTCCAGAACCGCGCGCAGTGTGGGCACGCGTACATCCGAATAGGCAGGATCAAACCAGCTTCCAACGTCGATCCGCGCCAGATCGGCCTGCGTCGCCTCCCAGACCTTTAGGGGAACGCGCGCCTGTTTCATGAAATCGCTGTCATGGGTCACGATCACCTCGCCATCGGCGCTCTCCTGCACGTCGATCTCAACCCAGTCGGCGCGATCTTCCAGGGCCTTATCAACAGCCGGCAGCGTGTTCTCGGGCCGTGCCGCCGCCGCACCCCGATGCGCGATGATCTCCACCGACTGCGGCGCTGCAAGACGCCCCGAGAGATCATTCAGGACCGCAACAGCACTCAGCCCGGTCACCACTGCCACAACCGCAAGCCCTGTCAGCAAGAGCCCGCCGCCGGGTGGCGCGGCGTCCGGTTGGCGTGCGGGCAGTTTTGGTGCCACGCTGCGATGCAGATCATTCAACAGCACCGCCAGCGCCCCATTGGACAGGCCCGTCAGAACCGCATTCGCCAGCGACCAGAGCGCGAGCGTGAGCACAGCCGCCAGCACCAACCGGGTAAGGACTGGCAGCGCCAGAGCCTGCGCACCCGACCCGATCACGCCCATCAGTGCCGCGACCCCGGCCGCAAGCGCCAAACGCAACGCGAGCCAGCCGACGATGCGCCGGATCACTGTCCCGCGCAGAGTCCGCAGATACGCCTCGCTCTGTGCGAAACAGTCGCGCGCAGGGACCCCGTCGATCAGTTGCAAATGCAAGCTCAGCGCCCAGCCCGACAGCCGCAGGACAAGCAGCCCCGCCATGATCAGGGCAAATGTACCGATCACGCCCACGGCCAGCAGAAATTCCGGGGGCCAATAGGTCAGGTAATAGTTGATGTCATGCGCCCCCAGCATAAGCGCCGCTATAGCTCCGCCCACCACCAGAAAGGGCAAGGTCAGCAGCGCCACCCGCAGCACCAGCCGAAGGGCGACGCCAAACACCGCCCCCAACCGCGGCAACAGCATGCGCCAGGCCGCAGAAAGCGCAGGCCAGAACCCGGATGCAGGCTCTCGCAACACGGCCGTCATCAGCGCAAGATCGAGCACCGCAGCAACGATCAGCACCCCTGCCACCGCTAATGCGCCAATCGCACCCAAGGGTGAAAACAGAAAGCCCGCTATTTCCTGATCTGTCACCGCCGGGTCACCCGACCAGCGCAGCGCAAGGCCAAGGATCACCCCAGCAAGCGGCAGCATCAGTACCGAAGCCGCGAGCCGCACGCTCAAATGCAGCGCCGTGAAGAGCAGTACATCGGACAAGGCACGGCGATAAGCTGGGAGTACCGCGCGCAAGCCCACCGCGTCAGGTTTCCGTTTCGGTGGTTTGGCGGCCTTTCAAGCGTTCTCGCAAGGACTGGAATATCACGTAGAGCGCCGGAATGACAAAGATGCCGATCAGCGCCGCCGCGAGCATTCCGCCCGCCACGCCCGTGCCGACAGCGCGGCGCGACAGCATGGATGCACCTTCGGCCGTTACCAGAGGGATGAGCCCTGCGATGAAAGCGAATGAGGTCATCATCACCGCCCGGAAGCGGGCATGCGCGCCGGAGATGGCGGCCTGCAATATCTCTTCGCCTGCCTCCCGCCGCGCCTTGGCGAATTCCACGATCAGGATCGCGTTCTTCGCAGCCAGTGCTAAGAGCACCACCAGCCCGATCTGCGCATAAATGTTGAAGGGCAGCCCGGCGAGCAGCAGCGCGGCAATTGCCCCGACCACGCCAAACACCACCGAGAGCATCACCGGCACCGGCACCGTCCAACTCTCGTAAAGCGCAACGAGGAAGAGATAGGCAAATAGCATTGCCAATGCCAGAATGACCACAGTCTGCCCGGCGGCCTGTTTCTCCTGCAAAGCGGTGCCCGTCCACTCATAGTCATAGCCTGGTGGCAGATTGGCCCCGGCGACCTCTTCCATCGCCGCCAGAGCGGCACCCGAAGACAGGCCCGGCGCGGGGCTGCCGCTGATCTTGACCGCGCGCTGGTTGTTGTAGCGCGAGAGCGACATCGGACCGGTGATGTATTCGACGCTGGCAAAGGCCCCGATTGGCACCATTTCACCAGAGGAGGACCGCACCTGAATACGCGCAATATCATCAACTGCGTCGCGATACTCGGGCGCTGCGGTCATCCGCACCTGCCAGGATCTGCCAAACAGATTGAAATCGTTGATATAGGCCGATCCGAGCGTCGGTCGTAGCGCGGAAAAAACATCCGAAACGGGGATGCCCAAGGCGTAGAGCCGTTCGCGGTCGATATCGAGGAATAGCTGAGGACTGTTGGCCGAGAACGTGCTGTAGACACCCGACAGCGTCGGATTGCCATTGGCGGCGAAGGAAAGCCCCCGCGCCGTCTCGGCAAGTTCCTGGGGCGTGCGCCCTTGGGTATCGAGCAGTTGCATCTCAAAGCCCGACCCGGTGCCAAGCCCGGCAATCGGCGGCAGGTTAAAGGCGATAACCTGCGCAGATCGGATTGCCGCGCCCTGCCGCATGGCCTCGTCGATGACATTGAAAACGCTGGTTTCCTCACTTGTCCTCTCGGCGAACTCTTGCATGGAGACCAGCGCGAATGCAGCGTTCGACTTGGTGATTCCGTCCAGCAATGAGAAACCTGCGACCGAGGTGACGGACTCGACCCCCGGCAGGGCCAGCAACATCTCTTCCACCTCGCGCTGTGCCGTAATGGTCCGGTTGACCGAAGCTGCCTCGGGCAAGCGCGTCTCCACGATGAACGAGCCCTGGTCCTCGGACGGCAAGAACCCGGTCGGCACTGCTTTGAACAGCCCCCCGGTCAGCGCGAACGCCCCGATCAGCAGCGCGAGCCCCAGGACGGCCCGCCGCGCGATTGCGCCCGCCACCTTGGTATACCCATCACGCCCCTTGTCGATCCCGCGTGAGATCGCGCCCATGATCCCCTTTTTCGGGCCGTGATGCGGCTTGAGCAGGATCGCGCAGAGCGCCGGCGACAGTGTCAGCGCGTTGATCGCCGAGATTACCATCGACACAGACACCGCGACCGCGAATTGCTGGAACAACTGCCCGGAAATGCCGGGAATGAACGCGACCGGCACGAAGACTGACAACAGGACCATGGTGATGGCAAGGATCGCGCCAGTGATCTCGGACATGGCCGCAGAGGCGGCTTCGGCGGGCGTCATGCCTGGGTTTTCTTCCATCTTGGCCTCGACAGCCTCGACAACAACGATCGCGTCATCGACCACGATCCCGATAGCCAGCACCATCGCCAGAAGCGACACGGTGTTGAGCGAAAACCCCATGGCCAGCATCACCGCAAATGTACCCACCAGCGCCACCGGAACGGCGATGAGCGGAACAATGGTGGCGCGCAATGAACCAAGGAAAACAAATACCACCAGCACCACGAGGATGAACGCCTCGATCAGCGTGTGTTCAACCTCGGCGATACTTTCCTTAACAAAGGTGGAACTATCCGAGACGATTTCATAGGCCATCCCCTCGGGGAAGTCCGCGGAGACATCCTCCATCATCGCCTTTGCGGCATCAGCAGCGGCGATGGCATTGCCCCCCGGGGCAAGATAGATGCCCACAAGGGTCGCGGGCTTGCCGTCAAAGCTCGTCACCACGTCGGCGCTTCTTTCACCGAGGCTCACCTCGGCCACGTCGCGGATACGCACAACGCTGCCATCGGCTCCCGCGCGAAGGATGATCGCACCGAATTCCTCGGGCGTGGATAGCCGCCCCTTGGTCGAAATATTGAGTTGTAATCCGGGATCCCGCGTGACCGGTTGCCCGCCAACCCGCCCGATGGCGGCCTGAAGGTTCTGACTGCGCAGCGCAGCGCTTACATCAGCCGGCGTGAGATTCAGCGCTGCCAGACGGTCCACGTCCAGATTGACGCGCATGGCAAATTCGTTGGCACCGAACATCGAGGCATCGCCCACCCCCTCTACTCGTTTGATCCGGTCCATGAGGTTGAGGCGGGCATAGTTCGTAAGGTCACTGCCCTCCAGCGCATCACTTTCCGCATAAAGCGCGATACCCATCAGAAGCGACGAGGATTTCTTGGCCACGCGGACGCCGGTCTGACGTACCTCGGACGGCAAGAGTGGCTCGGCCAGAGACACGCGGTTCTGCACGTTTACCGTAGCGATATCCGGATCGGTGCCGACCTCGAAACTGATGCTGAGGATGTAGGTGCCATCAGCACCGGAAGTCGAGGACATGTAGATCATGTCGTCCACGCCCACGACCTGATCCTCGATCACTTGCGCGACTGTCTGTTCCACCACCTCGGCACTCGCGCCGGGATAAGCTGCGACGACCGCCACTTGCGGCGGCACGATATCGGGGAACTGTTCCACCGGCATCCGCGTAAGTGCGATCAGACCGGCCAGGAAAAGCACGATGGAGATGACCCCGGCAAATCGGGGCCGCTTGATGAACGTGTCTGCCAGCATGGATCAGCCCCCGGGTGCGGCGGCATCGACCGCGCTGCCAGGGCGGACCTTGTTCACGCCCTCGGTTATCACGCGCTCACCCTCGGTCAGCCCGTCTGCGATCACCGCAAAGCCTTCGGCATTGCGGCGCACGGTAACACGGCGTTGCTCGGCCACTTCGCCCTCGCCCACCACGAGCACAAAGGCACCCTGAATGTCGCGCTGCACCGCCTGAGCAGGGATCGCCAGCTCGCCCTCGGGCGCGTCGGACGTGAGCGTGACGCGCACAAGTTCGCCATCCAGCAAGCGCGCGTCCGGGTTGGCAAAACGTGCGCGCAATGTAACGCTGTCAGTCGCTGAATTGACTTGGGAATCCACGAAATTTAAGTCGCCCTGCGCGTCATAGACGGTGCCATTGGCCAGCGTCAGGCCGACAGCGGCCTCTTTTGAGACCTCGCCGCGCTCTACCCGCTCGAGGAAATCGCGCAAAAGCGCTGTCGGCACCGGAAATTCGGCATGGATCGGATCAAGCTGCACCAATGTGGCCAGTGGCCCGCTCTCGGGTCCGACCAGCGCGCCCACATCTACCGGGGTGTCGCCGATGCGCCCCGCGAACGGGGCCTTGATTTCGGTGTAGGACAAGTTGGTGCGCGCCCGGTCAAGCGCGGCGTTGAGCCGCAGTACGTTCGCCTCGGCCGTTGCGAGTGCTGCCTCGGCCTGATCGAGACGCGCCTGCGCCCCGGCCTCGCGTGCGACGAGTTCGGCTTCCCGGTCACGTTCAAGTTGCGCCAGATCACGCTGCGCCTGAGCGCCGCGCAGCGCGCCCTCGGCCTCGCGCGCTGCAGCATCGTAAAGATCGTCCTCGATGACAAACAGCGTCTGATCCTTAGCCACTTTGGCACCGGGCGCAAATCCTATCTCCTGGATAACGCCGGATGCACGCGCCACTAGCGCCACCCGGCTATTGGCGTCCAAACGACCGTTGAAGTCAGACGTTTCCGCAAGGGCAATCGTCGTCGCCTCGACCGCGACGACCGCTGCGCGAGGCTCGTTTTCCTGTGAAGCTGCGGTGCTCCCCCCAGATGCGACAATCATTGAAAATAAAATTGTTCTGAACAAATGAGCCTCCCTTGGAACAAAGTCTTTGAAGGGACGATACTCAATGCATCAGCACAATCACATAAAAATATGCCGCGCCGGGCAACACATCAAAACCGCGATTTAAAACGTGTCATTCCGGTACCAAGATTGGCCGGACATCTCAACTCGAATTCGGACCGACATGTATCCGGCCCAATGCTGACACGGTCAAACAGGGATCCTGACCATGATATGTAAATTTTCTTATAGCAACCAAGCCAAGTTCGCATAGTCGTCGATGCCTTAGCTGAAGGTGTATCTTTGGGAGCCATCCGAGACGTGAGCAATTACGTTTTCAGGTTTGCCAACTCCACTGAAATCGGTGGGCTGTTCGGGCGACCTGCCGATGAAGCTTCACTCATGTCACACGCGTTCTCGGTCGGCCTTCTGTTTGTGGCGGCTTAACTCGAGGGTGTTGCAAAGAGGGGGGTGCGTCTTTTGGGACTCTGCTTGTAGTTTGCAGACCCTGTTGTGCAGATCACCCGGATCCGTTTTGGCGTGATCTCGAAAAACTACAAATGTCGAAACACCGGTGCAGAGCGCATTGCATTTGAGCGATCTGCGGCAAACGGCCACTGATCGACATTGATCGGATCCGCCAGCCTTGGATTGTTCCAATCGACAATGACCGATATGACTTGATTGTTGACATGATCGTCCCGCGCTGCCGTTTTCGCATCGCGTTTCGCTATGGCGACTTGTCTTTATCCGTCTCACGCCTCCGAAGGAGAGCCTCCGCGACCGCGCTGGCCGCGGCAACGAAGACCCCAAGTCCGATCAGAATGTAGAACATGGCAAAGATCTTGCCCAAGACGGTCTGCGGGACCAGTTCGCCGTATCCGACAGTCGATATCGTCACGACCGAAAAGAACGCCGCGTCAAGAAGCGACCAACCCTCGACAAGCCAGAAGGTCACGGTCGCAAGGGCGATCATGGAAAACGCGAACAGCAACAGGCCGCGCACGCGGACATCCAGCCAGACATCACGCAGGCCGAGATAAATCGTGGAAATCATCCGCATTCGGGTTCTGCCGGGGTCATGGGCACGCGTCCAGTGCAAGCTCGCCATCACGGTAGGACAGTTCGCCCTCGCGCAACATCTGCGCCACAGCGGCCTCGGCGCGGGCCGATAGAGCGGCGCGCGCACCGCCGATGGTTTCGGGGGCAACACCATTGGCCACGGCTGTAGCCGCCAGAACCTCGCCAATCGCCGTGAAAGCCGAAAGACGGCATTGCGCATCAAGTAGCGTGTCACGCACCGCTGCCCGCCAATCCTGCTCTGAGAGCGCGAACAGCAGCACAGCCGCCTCTCCGTCCAGCGGCGGCCGGACGACACAATCATCCAGTGTCACCGTCCCGGCCTTTGGCACAAGATCGCAGCCGAAAGCCGTTTCACCGTTGCGCACGAGGACGCGTCCATCCTCGAGGACAGAGACCGCCTCGACGCCGAGTGCGGGATCGAAATCCTGCGCCATGAGTGGCGCAGCGGACAGCATGACGAGGCATCCCGACACTCTTGCGATATTACAACACATAGTCCTCGTCTCCCGGTCTCCTTGCCCGACTCGCGCGCGGTCTGGCGGCACCTCAACTTCCGATCATTCAGTCGTGTCGACCATGACGCTCGCGTATCAATCGCCGGGTTGCAAGCGCCATAGGTTCGGCCCGGTCTGTAGCATGTTACGACGCTCGGCGGCCAGCAATCCCTGGTTCAGGAGCTGGTCTATGTCGGCACCGATTTCCTCGTTGTAAATATGGTAGAGATGTCCCGTCGGGCTTCGGACCTGCAAATCGCTCAGGTCGATCACCTCAACCCCCTCGAGGCCGGACACGTCATTGCCGGACTGGCCAAGACGCGGATAGCCGTGCACCTCTTCGGACAAGGCCAGCGGACGATCAGCCTTGGCGACATAGACGGTAATGCTCTTCACGATCGGGCGGATCCGGGGAAGCAGGCGCGCGAAGACGTCGAAATCCATGTCGGGCGCCAGCAGGACGACATCGCCCAGCATGACGTCGGGCCGTTGAGCCGCCACATCGTAGATAGCAAGGACCGTCCCGCGACCGCCCAGACTGTGGCCAGCGATGTTGACCTGACCCGAACCGAACCGGCTCTCCAGGTCGATGATGGCCTCTGCCAGGTCCAGCACGCTCCAATAGAGATCGGCTTCGTCATGCGTGTAATTGAACAGGCTGCCGTCCGATGGCCAACTGAACCAAAGGAACCGCCCTTCGAGGGCCGCATTTTCCTGCAGGACCGTGGCGCGGCGGCATCCCTTATCGAAATCGATAAAGAAACCATGTGTATAGAGGACCGGAGACACCCCGCCGTCGCCGCTCGACAGCGATGACAGCACCATCTCGTCAGGCATTGGCCGAACGGCGTCAAGCCTCAGAATTTCATCCGGGATATGGAACGGCGCCGCATCCGCAACCGAGGACAGCATGTCCAGCCGCCGTTCGGCGATATCGCAATATCCTGCTTCGAGAACGCCGCGCTCGTCGCCGTAGAAGCGCCGTGGATCGTCGTCACCGGTCCGCGCCCGGTTCGTCAGGAATGG
>CAZMZS010000112.1:0-8984 GCA_964570675.1 uncultured Roseovarius sp.
GCGACCTTGCCGAAGGCGCCGACATGGTGATGGTCAAGCCGGGCATGCCCTATCTGGATATCTGCCGCCGCGTGAAGGACGAATTCGCGGCCCCCACCTTCGCCTACCAGGTCTCGGGCGAATACGCGATGATCCAGGCCGCCGCCCAGCAGGGATGGATCGATGGCGACCGCGCCATGCTGGAAAGCCTGATGGCGTTCAAACGGGCCGGTTGCGACGGCGTGCTGACCTATTTCGCCCCCGCTGTCGCCCGCGCCCTGCAGTAACACGCTCAAATCATCAGAGGCACGTGACAGCGCCGCTTCGCAGGCCTATACTGCGCATGACCGGGCATCAAATAAGACCGGCAACATGTCAGGCAACAAACAGGCAAAATCATGAGCAAACTTACGCGACGCGGTTTCACACTCGGCGTCATTGCAGGCACCCCCCTTCTGGCGGCCTGCGGCAATGGCGTGGGGTCCAGTAACGCCCAGAAGATCGACGCACGCGTCGATTCAACGCTGAATTACCTTTATTCCAACTATCCCAACACGCGCGACCTTGCCGGGAAATCGACCGGCATGCTGGTCATGCCGCTGATGACCGAGGCCGGCTTCATGGTCGGCGGCGGCTATGGGCGCGGCGCGCTCAAGATCAACGGCACGACCGTCGATTATTACTCGGCCACCAAGGGCTCTTTCGGGCTCCAGATCGGAGCGCAGCAATTCGCCCATGTGCTGTTCTTCATGACGCAGGACGCGCTGGAACGGTTCCGCCGTGGCTCGGGCTGGGTCGCAGGCGCCGATATCGAATATGTCTTCAACGACATGGGCGAGAATATCCGCGCAGACACCACCACCAGCACGGCGCCTGTCGTGGCGGTGATCTTCGGTCAGGCCGGGGCCATGGCCGGTGCGTCGCTGGAAGGCATGAAATACAATCGGATCATTCCCTGATCCGACCGGTGGAGGGGGCGCTGCCCCCTCTTGGCCTGCGGCCAATTCACCCCCGGAGTATTTCCGGCAAGATGAAGCGGCAGGCGGTTTCAGTGCAGGGTGAACTCTCCCACCATGTTGCGCCATTCGCCAGGCGCCACCAGCTTGCGGTGGGTGAAACGCACCGAATGCAGCGCGCCTTCGATCTCGCCCTGCCAGAATTCGACGAATCCGAACAGGCGCGGATGGTCCGGCGCGGTATCGTAGTCCTGCCAGATGAAGGTATTGAGAACATGGATATAATCGGGCATCCGGTAATAGAATTCGGCCGTGGTCAGCCCATAGCCCTTGAGCAACATTTCGCATTCGCTCATCTGCATCGGGTGCTTCCTCCTTGGTGTTGTTTTTCTTCTTGTCCTCCAATGATGCCCGAATGATTTTGTTTTTCAATAAAAACAGTATGTTATCACCTCTCCGGGCTGGCTGCCAACGGGCTGTCGCGTCAGGCATTGCACCCAATATCCGCCCTCTGATATAGTCCGGACAACAATATATAGAGCACGCATGACAGGACGGGCCGCGACTTGAACGACACGCCACAACCCCCTGAGAACCCTGAAGAAATGCCGCCCGAGCGCCCCGCATATGATGGGCCGTCGGTGTCGATCTCGGATGAGATGAAGACCTCGTATCTCGATTACGCGATGTCAGTGATCGTCAGCCGCGCCATTCCCGATCTGCGCGACGGGTTGAAGCCGGTGCATAGGCGCATCCTTTATGCCATGCACGAGGGCGGCAACACGCATGACAAGCCCTATCGCAAATCCGCCCGCGCCGTCGGCGATGTCATGGGTAAATACCACCCCCATGGCGACAGCGCGATCTATGACGCGCTGGTGCGCATGGCGCAGGATTTCTCGATGTCGCTGCCGCTGCTGGATGGGCAGGGCAATTTCGGCTCGATGGACGGCGATAACCCGGCCGCCATGCGCTATACCGAAGTGCGCATGGACAAGCCCGCGCAGGCGCTTCTGGCCGATATCGAGAAAGACACCGTCGATTTCCAGGACAATTACGACGGCAAGGATCTGGAACCGTCGGTTCTTCCGGCGCGCTTTCCCAACATGCTGGTCAATGGCGCGGGCGGCATCGCCGTCGGCATGGCCACCAACATCCCGCCCCATAACCTCGGCGAGGTCTGCGACGCCACGCTGGCGCTGATCGACAATCCCGATCTCAGCTCCGAGGACCTGATCGAATACATCCCCGGCCCCGATTTTCCCACCGGCGGGATCATGCTGGGCCGTTCGGGGGCGCGCAAAGCCTATCTCGAGGGGCGTGGCAGCGTCGTGATCCGCGCCAAGACCCGCGTCGAGGAGATCCGCAAGGACCGCTACGCCATCGTCATCGACCAGATTCCCTACCAGGTGAACAAGGCCGCGATGATCGAGAAGATCGCCGAGACCGTGCGCGAAAAGCGCATCGAGGGGATCAGCCACGTCCAGGACGAATCCGACCGTCACGGCGTGCGCGTCGTGATCGAACTCAAGCGAGACGCCACCGCCGAGGTGGTGCTCAATCAACTGTTCCGCTTTACCCCGATGCAGACCCATTTCGGCTGCAACATGCTGGCGCTCAATGGCGGCAAGCCCGAGCAACTGACCCTGCGCCGCTTCCTCACGTCCTTCATAACCTTCCGCGAGGAGGTGGTCGCCCGACGCACCGCGTTCGAGCTGCGCAAGGCACGCGACCGCAGCCATGTGCTGTGTGGCCTCGCGGTGGCGGTGTCGAATGTCGACGAGGTGGTCGCCACCATCCGCGCCTCCGCAGATGCCGCCGAGGCCCGCCAGAAGCTGATGACCCGGCGTTGGCCGGCGGGCGATATCCTCGAATATATCGCCCTGATCGACGATCCCACGCACAAGGCCAACGAGGACGGCACCTATAACCTGTCTGAGACACAGGCCCGCGCGATCCTTGAACTGCGCCTTCAGCGCCTGACCCAGCTGGGCGTCAACGAGGTCACCGACGAGTTGCAGGACCTGGCCGGCAAGATCAAGGAATACCTCGCCATCCTCGCCAGCCGCGAGCGCATCATGGCGATCATCGCCGAGGAACTGCGCGAGGTCCAAAGCCAGTTCGCAGTGCCCCGGCGCACCCAGATCGTCGACTGGTCCGGCGACATGGATGACGAAGACCTGATCGAGCGCGAGGACATGGTCGTGACCGTCACCCAGGGCGGCTATATCAAGCGCACCGCGCTGGCCGATTTCCGTGCCCAGAAACGCGGCGGCAAGGGGCTTTCGGGCATGCAGACCAAGGAAGAGGACGTGGTCACCACCCTCTTCGTGGCGAACACGCATACCCAGCTTCTGTTCTTCACGACCGACGGCATGGTCTACAAGCTCAAGACTTGGCGCCTGCCCCAGGGCGGACGCACCTCCAAAGGCAAGGCCATCGTCAACATCCTGCCGATCCCGACGGGCGTGTCGATCGCCGCGATCATGCCGGTGGATCGCCCCGAGGAGGAATGGAACGATCTCCAGATCGTCTTTGCGACCACCGCGGGCGACGTGCGGCGCAATGCGCTGAGCGATTTCACCAACGTCAAGCGCAACGGCAAGATCGCCATGGACCTGCCCGAGGGGATCGAACTGGTGAATGCGCGCATCTGCGCCGAGGATGACGACGTCATGCTCGTCACCCGTTCGGGCCGCGCGATCCGCTTCCCCACGACCGAGGTGCGTGTCTTCAAGGGCCGCAAATCCACCGGCGTGCGCGGCATTCGCCTGCAGGGCGATGACCGCGTCGTGTCGATGTCGGTGATCCGCCATTTCGACGCCACCTCAGACGAGCGCGCCGCCTACCTCAAAATGCGCCGCGCACTGGCCGGTGCGCCCGATGACGGCGACGAGGGTGGCGAAACCCCCGCCGGGGACATTTCCACCGAACGTTTCGAGGAAATGTATGACGCCGAGAACCTGATCCTCACCATCACCGTGCAGGGCGCGGGCAAGCTCAGCTCCAGCCACGACTACCCGGTGCGCGGGCGCGGCGGCATGGGCGTGCAGGCAATGGACAAGGCGATGCGCGCGGGCGCGCTGGTGGCCTCTTTCCCGGTGGAAACCGACGATCAGATCATGCTTGCCACCTCTCGCGGGCAGTCGATCCGCGTACCCGTCAAGGGCATTTCCTTCCGCTCGCGCTCGGCGGGCGGGGTCAAGGTGTTCAACACCCGCAAGGGTGAGGAAGTGGTCAGCGTGGCCTGGATCGCCGAAAGTGGCGACGAGGACGAGATCGATGCCGAAACCGGCGAAACCATCGCCACAGAGACTGCGCCCGAGGGTGATGCGTCCACAAGCGGTGATTGATCGCCCATAACGGGCATTGCCACGATTTTGCCCGGAATTTGCCCCGCATCTTGGGAATGCGGGGCAAAATTCAGCCTTATTCCTCAGCGCAATGTGCAAGTGTTAAAGTTGAGTTGCGGGTTTGCGAGTTCTCCTCAAACAGGCGCCGGATCATCCGGCTCCAAAGGAAAGAGCGCGGGACATGCAAGACAGCTGGCTGAATTTCACCGCCTTGACCATCATCCGTATCGTTGTCGGAACGTATTTCATCGCCATTGCACTGGGCCTTGTGACCGGCGTCGATCCGGCGGCGCTGTTCGCTCCGGCCATTGGTCCCGAAACGGCTGATCTGGCGGGGACGGTGACGCTTTGTGCGCTCTCCCTCGCCTTCATGGCGGGAGTCGGCCTGCGGTTGTCCTCCGCCTGTCTTGCGCTCTTCGTCATTGGGTCCAGTGCGGCGCAGAACCTGCTCTCTCCTGCGTTCGCCGATATCCAAATGTTCTGGCGGGATGCTGTCCTGGCCTGTGCGGTCGTACCGGGGGCGGTGGCGCTGCAGCCGCGTGCCCCCGGCAAATCCTCTTGGGACCGCCTGCGCCAGGGCGAAACCGTTCAGCCCCGGCGCATCGCCACGGGCAAGCCCAGCAAACGCCTCGCCGCCGAGGAAGCCGCCGCCAAACGTGCTGAACTGCGCCGCGCCGCGCAGGCCGCTCAGGCCGCCGAAGCCGCGCAATCCGCCCCGACCGACACCGCGCAATCCGATCTGCCCCCACCACGCCCCAAGGCCGTTCTGACCCCGGTCTGAGCCGCGTCAGACATCGTTGGCAGCACTGCCAAGACCGATCAGCGTGCCCAGAAGGCCAAGGATCGTGCGCGCGCCGTTGACCGGCGACTCGGTGGCCAGCAGCGTATCGCCCGGATTGATGCGGAATTTGCGCGCCGCGAACAGCCCGTCAGCGCCGGTCAGATCCATGGTAAAGACTACCTGGCGCATATCCGGCCCACTATCCCCCGGTTTCAGATCGCTTGCCTTGTAATCGCGCAGGATCAGGATGCCGCGCGGATTGGCCCGCCCGGCATTCAACCCGCCCATGGCCGACAGCGCATCCATCGCGCTCATATGCTCGGTTTCGAAATAGATGCGCTCCTGACGCCCCGCCGCGCCAAGAACGTTGAAGCTGCGCGTGTCCTCGACCACGACGACCTGATCGCCGCCGCGCAGGCGCAGATTCCGGTCGGGGTTTTCCAACAGGCTGCGCGCGAGCATCTCGTAACTCTGCCCGCCACGTTGCAGGCGTACCAGCGGGTTGCGCATGCCGGGATCAATGCCCCCGCCCTGCGCGATCGCGCCCAGCAGGCTTTCGTTGCGCCCGTCCAGCGGATAGCGCCCCGGCTTGCCGACTCCGCCGACCAGATCGACCGAATTGTTACGCCCCGCCACCACCGATATCTGCACCTGTGCCGAGACCGAGATACCCTCGAGCTCTTTCTGGATCCTGTTGCGGGCCGCGCCTTCGGTCAGCCCGCGCACCGCGACCTCGCCCACATAGGGCACAAAGACCGACCCGCTCGGTGACACTGTCATCGCCGGGATCGCGGTCATCTTGCTGCCGGTTCCCGCCAGAAGCGAGTTTTCCTGCGATTCCCAGACCGCAACCTCCAGCTTGTCGCCGATCTGGATCAGCGCGGAATCCGACCCCCTTTGCGCATCCAACCAGCTATATCCGCCTGCCCAGCCGGTTGCCGGCCATGCCGCCAGCTGCGCGGCGCTCTCGCGCGTGACCTTGACCACCTGGAAACTGGGCGTCTCGACCGCCGCTTCGTTCAGAATCTCGGATTGCAGCGCCGCACCGCGCGGCAGGCTGCAGGCGGCAAGCAGCAGCAGGCAGATGCTCTGCGCAAACAAATGGCGAACGCGCCCCATATCACTCACCCCCAGATTGTGACGTGCACCTTTCATACCGCACTCAATCCATGGTAGAAACCCGAAAATGATTTCTCGCGAGGTGGTCGGTGCGCGTGCCAGTTCCCAATTCTCTCAACAGCCAGGTCCTCGTAACCGGTGCGAACGGACAGGTCGGGCGGATGGTGCTGCGCGCACTCGACCTCATGGATGCGCCCCGCCCCGTCACCCTGTCGCGGCGTTCATGTGCCGATATCGTCTGGCTCCCCGAGACCGGCCCCTGCCCGCCATTACCAGATTGCGACGCGGTGCTGGCGCTCTGGGGGGTGACGTCAGGGAACGATACGGCGCTCGCCCGCAATAGCGACCTTGCGCGTGCGGCCCGCCGCATCGCGCTCGCGGCGGGTGCGTCTCGGGTCATTCATCTGTCTTCGGCCGCCGTCTATGGCGCGGGGCTGGACCTGCGCGAAGACGCCCCGGCAAGGCCGGTCTCCGCCTATGGCCGTGCCAAACTGGCGATGGAGCGCACCATCGCGGCCTTTCCGCGCCGCGAAGGGCTTTGCCATTGCATCCTGCGGGTTGCCAATGTCCTGGGGGCCGACAGCCTCACGCCCGCGCTGGCCAACGGCGCGCCCGTGACACTCGACCGCTTCGCTGATGGCCACGGCCCCTTGCGCAGCTACGTCTCGCCCGCGGCACTGGCGCAGGTGCTTCTTGCCCTGACGCGCCTGCCCGCATCCCGGCTGCCGCCGCTCTTGAACGTCGCCAGCGCCCCGCCCTTGCGCATGGAAACGATGGTGCGCGCAACAGGGCGTCAGTTGGCATGGCGCCCCGCGCCCGGTGATGCGCTGGCGGCGGTGACGCTCGACATATCCGCGCTTTCAGCCCTCCTGCCTGCCTTGCCGCCCGATCGCGACGTGCTGGCGCTCGCCGAGACCCCGTCATGACACCCGGCAAGCGGATCATGGATATCTCGCTGGCGCTCTTGCTCCTTGTGCTTCTGCTGCCGGTGATCGCGCTCACCGCCTTGCTGATCGCTCTCGTTGACGGGCGCCCGGTGATCTATCGTTCCGAGCGCATGATGACGCCCGCGCGCGCCTTTCTCTTGTGGAAGTTCCGCACCATGACCGCCGCGCGCGACGACAGCGGCGTCACCGGCGGCGACAAGGCCGCGCGGATCACGCCGCTCGGGCGCATCCTTCGCCGCCACCGGCTTGATGAATTGCCCCAGATTCTCAACGTCCTGCGCGGCGACATGAGCCTCGTCGGCCCGCGCCCGCCGCTGCACGCCTATGTGGCCCGTCACCGCGAACTTTACGCCCGCGTCCTGCGCCATCGCCCGGGCGTCACCGGCCTTGCCACGCTGCGCTATCACCGCATTGAGGAACGCCTGCTCGCCGCCTGCACCACGCCCGAGGAAACCAACCGCGTCTACAACGCACGCTGCGTGCCCCGCAAGGCGCGGCTCGACCTCATCTGGGCCGCCAATCGCAGCCTCTGCTTTGACCTGGCTCTGCTGATCGAAACCGCCCTGCCCCGACGCAAACGCCGCGATCACGCCGGATAAAGCGCGCCGAACTTGGCCCCGAGGTAATCCAGAAGCGGCCCCGCCCCCGGCGCCTTGCCGCCACAGGCGCGCGCGATCGTCTCGCGCGGCACCCTCAGGCCGCCATGGCGCTGCACGTTGTCGCGCAGCCAACCTGTCGCCGCACCGGGCTCTCCGCGCGCCAGATCATCATCCAGCCCCGGCAGATCCGCGCGCATCGCCTCATGCAGGCAACCGGCATAAAGATTGCCCAGACTATAGGTCGGGAAATAGCCAAACAGCCCCACCGACCAATGCACATCCTGCAAGACCCCCTCCGAGGCCCGCCCCACAGGATACCCGAAATCGGCCGCGAACCGCGCGTTCCAGGCATCTTCGAGGTCATCCACCTGCAAATCCCCCGCGATCAGCGCGCGCTCCAGATCGAACCGCAGCATCACATGCAGGTTATATTGCACCTCGTCGGCCTCGGTGCGGATATGGCCGCGATGAAGCCGGTTCACCGTGGCATAAAACGAGTCCTCGTCCGCCACCCCGATATCGCCGAAAATGTCGCGCATCCGCCCGTAAAGGAAATGACAGAAGGCCCGGCTGCGCCCCAGCTGGTTCTCATAGATGCGGCTCTGGCTTTCATGCACGCCCATCGACACACCATGCCCCACCGGGCTCAGATGCCAAGCCTTGTCGATCCCCTGCTCGTAACAGGCATGGCCGACCTCGTGGATGGTGGAATAAAGACAGTTGAACGGGTCATCCTTGCTGATCCGCGTGGTGATGCGCGCATCGTCCCCGCCTCCGGCGGAAAACGGATGCACCGCCTTGTCGATCCGCCCGCGGCTGAAATCATAGCCGAAACGCTCGGCCAGCTCGCGCGCCAGCCGCATCTGGCCATCCGCATCGAAGTCACCGCAAAGCGGCGCGCGCTCGGGCGCATCAAGCGCCCTCTGGCGCAACGCCACCAGCGCCGGGCGCATCTCGTCGAACATCGCCTGCAAATCATCCGCCCGCGCGCCCGGCTCGAACCCGTCAAGCAGCGCGTCATAGGGATCGCCCCCCGCCGCCAGCGCCGCGCCCTCCTCGCGCTTGAGGCGCAGCACATCGCGCAACACCGGGGCGAAGGCGCTGAAATCATCGGCGGCGCGGGCCTCGGCCCAGACGCCCTGCGCATGACTGGTCAGCCGCGCCAGCGCCGTTGCCAGCTCGCCGGGCACCCTGACGGCGCGCTCATAATCGTGGCGCAGCAGGCGCAACTGCGCCGCCCCGCCCTCATC
>CAZMZS010000113.1:0-8968 GCA_964570675.1 uncultured Roseovarius sp.
CGTAGAAGCGCCGTGGATCGTCGTCACCGGTCCGCGCCCGGTTCGTCAGGAATGGCACACCGCGCGTCGCGGCTTCCTGAGCCGCAGCCATCTGCGGTGCTGAGACCGGGATAGAAGCCAGCAGTGCCAGTAGTGCCACGAGGCGCGAAGGGACGAGAAAGAATGACATGGGATTCTCAGCTTTCATGGCAGGCAACAGACGCAGGGTGTCCAAAAGACGCCAGCTGGGACAAGGTCGGGCTTGCATACGCCCTGAACACCGGTTCCGGCTCACGCGGTTTCCGGATCACGCCGATCGAGGGCCACAAATATCAATGATACGCCATTCGAAATCAGCTCGATCGCAAGGAATATCCCCAGCACGACGGCCCCGGACCACGGGAAACTTGAGAAGATCATCACCGACAGCACGATGGAGACGATCCCAGCCACCACAAGGATGCCGCGAGCGCCTGCAGCCATCGGCGTGAAGGCAATGATGATCCGGAATATACCAATGACCATCATCAGGGTGGCCGCGATCACGGTCAGCTGCAGAATGCCCTCAAGCGGGTTCGCAATAAGATTGAAGCCGAACACCGTGATCAGCACCCCCAGCAAAAGGGCCCAGATCCGCGCACCCCACCCTTGGTCTTGAAAAGCGGAGATGAGAGTCAGAATACCGATGGCGCTGAACAAGTAGCCCGCAAGCAATTCGGCCGAAAGCGTCGCCGCAAACGGGTTCGCCAATGCGACGATACCCGCGATAATAGATAGAATTCCTACGAGCATCCAAAGAAACCAATACTTCATAATTTGCCCCTTTCAATTTCCCTTGCGGACGCGGGCATGAACAACATCGGCTTCGCCCCGATTGTTCTTTTCATATTCATATTCATATTTTGATAACCATATCACGGGTTCAATCCAGCGCCAAAGGTTGAACGGGACAGCCAAAGCGCAACAGCCGGCAGCAAGTGTTGCCAATGTACATCAACCGTCGTGCCGTGCTTCACACCCGCTCAGGCCCGGCGGCAACTGCCGAAGCACGGCCCACCCGATCAGCGTGCCTGCGAAGACCGGTATGGCCAGCCCGCCGCCGAGGATGAAGAGCATGATGAGACCCGCCACCAGCGGACGCGTCATACCGACCGCGGCCGCCGCAGACATGCCGGCGGCGACGCCAAGAACGGGATCGACACCCGGCAGGAGAAACAGCGTCGCCGCCCCGAGCGCTCCGCCCGCGAAGCACATCGGAAACACTACACCGCCGGCCCATCCCGCCGCGATGCAAATCGCGCAGGCCAACGCCTTGCCCGCCGATAGCAGGACAAGCGGCAGCGGCCCTTCCTCCTGCCCGATGCGAAGCATCTCGACCAATTCGCTATGGCCGGAAAAAAGCAGCAAGGGCGACAGCACGCATATCACGCCGAGGGCCGCGCCCCCTGCGACCGGCTGCCAGAACGGCGCCGGCAGGTGCCGACCGAGCAGGTCCGATGCCCGCGCCTTCAGCACCAGGAACAGGGCGCCCGCCACTGCACCGGCGGCCGAGGGTATGAGAGCGATCAGCGCGTCAGTGGTGCTGGCCTCGGTGGTCAGACGCGGCAGATGCATCAGTGCCAGCGCGCCAGGCCGCAACGCTTCGGCAAGGAGCGCGAAAGCCGCGAACCCCGCAAGACCTGCGGCGAAGAGAACGGGCTTCGGCGCTCGGCCCTCCGCTTCGGAATGCATGGTGCCGCCTGCGGGCGATCCATAGACCCCAGACAAGGCCCCGGACACACCGGCCTCCGCAAGCATGCGGCGCTCATCGGCTGTCCTGCCGAGTTTCAGCGCCACCACGGCCGACATCTGCGCCGTGACCGCGATAATCCCCGCCTCCGGGCCGATGGCCCCGCCGAAACCCACGGCAAAGACCGCGCCCAGCCCGATCCAGAACGCCTGGCGCAGTTGCGTCCGCCCGGGTGCCCGCGCCGAGGCGATCTGGGCCTCGATTTCGGGCGCCTTGACCTTCAGGCGGGTCCAGCCGATCAATGCGCCGCCCAGTATCGTCAATGGCAAGATTATCCATCGCACGTCACTCAGATCGGTCCAGATCAGCCCCTGCAAGGCGATCATGGCGAGATAGGTCACAGCCGCCGCAGCCCCGGCCGCAGCACCCAGCGGGATTGCCAATGACAACAGGCGCAAGCCTGCGCGATAGTTTGAAAGCGGGCTGCCGCCAGCGGGTCCGACCGGCGCGTTCATCCCTTGAGTCTCGCTTTCGAAGCGCAGGCTCCGCAGGGCCGAGCCGTCGGAACTGCGCGGTGAAACCTTCCGGCCGAAGGACCGCTCACGAAACTAGCCTCGGGCGTTTTCGCCGGCCTTATCCACCAACTGCGTGAATACGTAGAGCGGCAGAAGGATCGACGCGATCAGGCTGCCGAGCCATACCAGCAACGTAGCGGCAAGCCAGTTCGCGATGCCGCCGATCTGCATGCCATCGATAAATATCTCGGTCACGAAAAGCCCCACGAAGATCGTGACGAGCGCGATACCGCCCATCAGCTGGGGAAAGCTTTTGAAGGAGATCTTCGTGATGAGAGGCCCAAGTATTGTCTGGACCAGTGAAAAGATGGCCACTGCCACGACAAAGGACAGAGGATTGATGACAAAACCGGGCAGCAGCACGGCCGCGATCAGCAGGCCGACCGCATTCGCGATCAGGTAAGCAATTATTGATAGAAGGAAACGAATCAAAGCCCTGGCTCCTATTGATGGCAGGCGAAATAACTTGGAGATTAGCCGACGGATTGTCGGCTGACAACTCAGTGGCGCCCCTGGCCCGGCGCCCCCTCTGCCCCCTGACACAAGCGGGATGCGCCGCTGCGATGCGGGGCTGTGGCCGCGACCTTTGGGCCAGTTTCGCCCCGATACAGATGCCCAAGGGGAAGAAACTGAAAGCTATTGAACCGCCATTAGCGTCGTTGAAGCGATCTTGGCCAGCGCATTGGCCGGATTGGTCCTTGCGGTCCGGCGTCTCGCGATACTTCAAGCCCTGATCTTCGAAAGCCTGCTCGAGGTGCTCTCTGGTAACGGGCTTGCCACCCTGTTCCCCGCGCTGGCCCTGAAGCCGGTCCGGGGCCTGCCCTCGCGCCCGGTTGATCCGCAAGTGCTTGTGGCCTGACGTCGACATGTGCGACGCTCGCTGCAGCGAGGTAACGACGGGAGAAACACGAGATGGCGGATCGTGTAGTGGGACGGCTTGTGGGGAACCTCTTACTGGCGCTTTTGAACGCCACCTTGATCCTCGCCGCGCTCTGCCTTTGGTTCGCCTGGAGCGCCCTGTCGACGGCAGAGCGGGTTTCCGGACAGATCAGCGCCGCTGCGGAAACGGTTCTGCCCATGCGTGCCGAGATCGCCGGCCTGACTGAGGAGATCGCCGCTGCGCGGGCTGATCTGGCCGCACGCGACACAACGGGTGGTGCGAACATGTCGGCATTGGAGGCCCGCATCGCGGGCGTCGAGGCGCAACTGGCCGAACTGACCGCCGCCGTCAGCACGCTTGCCGCAGACCCGGAGGCCCTGATCGACCGGGCCGTTACCTCGGCTTTCGACGGGTTGGGCGAAACAGTCGCCAAGGCGATTGCGGGTCTGCGTGGGACGAGCCCCGCGCAATGACGCGAAATCACAGCAAGGGCGCGAAAAGCCGCGCGATCGGCGCGCCGTAGCGCACCCGCGCGGGCTGCGCCGACATCGGCTTTTCCAGCAAGGTCGCGTTGGCGAAATCATTTGCCAAGAACGCCTCGACCGAACGTGCGAACCCGTCGTCGAATCCCACCACCATCGCCTCGAAATTCAGGCGAAAGGACCGATTGTCCAGATTGGTGGTGCCGATGGCCGCCAGCGCATCGTCGACCAAAACGACCTTCTGATGCATGAAGCCGCGCTGATAGCGCCAGATCTGCACACCCGCCGCGCGCAGTTCGTCGAAATAGGCGAAGGCCGCAAGCCACGGGATGTGGTGGTCGATCACCTCGGGCACCAGAAGCCGGACATCGCGCCCGGCAAGCGCCGCATGTTTCATGGCCGTCAGAATATCGGTATCCGGCACACAATAGGGCGACGCGATCCAGACCCGTTCACGCGCTGCGGCGATGGCGGCGAAAAAGAACAGCGCCCCGGTTTCCATCTCGTCTGCCGGGCCGGTCGGCACAAGCAGCGCCGTCATATCGTCCTTGGCGATAGGGGCTTCCCAGTTCAGCTCCTGCGACAGCGTCTCAGCGGTGGCCCAATGCCAATCCTCAGCAAAGATCAGCTGGAGTTGCAGGACGACCGGGCCGTGCATTTCCAGATGCGTATCGCGCCAGTGGCCAAAGGTGGGATCGCGCCCCATGTACTCGTCGCCCACATTCAACCCGCCCGTGAAGCCCGTTCGCCCGTCCACCACCACGGTCTTGCGATGGTTGCGAAAATTGATCTGGAACCGTTGGCGAGGACGACGACCCTGGGAGGGGTCCGCCACCTTGACGCCGGCCGCGCGCAGGGCGTCCAGATACTCTTTCGGAAGCGACTTGCTTCCCACCGCATCGGCCATGAAGCACACCGTGACCCCACGTCCGGCGGCCTCAATCAACCGATCGCGGAACGCGCGCCCCAGGTCGTCGTCATGCACGATGAAGAACTGCACCAGCACGTAGCGTTCGGCCCCGTCGATAGCGGCGAATATCGCATCGAAACTGGAGGTTCCGTCGATCAACGGGATCAGCGCATTGCCCCGCACGCACGGAAGCTCAGCGATCCTCTCGAACGGCGTCGGGTCGATCCGGGGCGGTGTGGCGGGGGCATGTTCGGCGGCGAGATCGCGCAGCCCCTCGATCACGCGATCGCTCGTCTTGCGCGATATGGCGTAGCCGCGATATCTGTGATGCCCGAGAAAAAGGTAAAGCAGAACGCCGATATACGGAGCCGAGAGGAGGAACACGACCCAGCCGACCGCGCCCTGAGGTGTCCGCGCGGATGTGACCGCCCGCCATGCGCAGTAGACGGCGGCGACCTGAAGTGCCGCAAATGCCGACAGGATAACGGACCCGAGCATGACATCCCTCGTCGCTTTGAACCATGACTGCCTGTGTATAGATCATCCAATTGTGCAGTCCATCCTCGGCGGAAAGCGGGCGCGGTTGGATACAGCATCGCGTTTTCGATCGTCACCGCCGTCATCTCGGTGATCTTCGCAGCCTTCCTGATGGCCGAGCGGGGGCAGATTCTCTGCAAGGTCTTTGTCGCGTCAAAGAATAAGGCGCAGAAGGCTAAGGCGATGCGGGGCGTGATCGATTTCAACGAACAAAACAGTCGTATCTGACGGTCAGGACACTGATCAGCATGTTGGTCGTTCTCGTCTCATTCGCGGCCCTGTTGCCGAGACGGGGCGGAACACTGGAGGCTTCCCGACCGGTGGAACGGACCCGCTGATGCTCCAGACGCTTGCCCGCCCTGCAACGCCATGCAACAACATGGTAAGGTTTTCTCGCATGAAGGGCGGAGCATGGGCTTGCTGAGGTTTCTTCTCAAGACCGCCATCGTCGTGGCGCTTGTCATCGTCGCGCTGCGGCTGACGCATCCACTGCCGGACCTGCCCGCCGGGCAGCCCTCGGCGGCCGTTCCGGCCGACGCAGACACCCAACTGGGCGCGGCGCTCCTGCCCCTGACCGAGAAGCACGAAGGCCTCAGCGGGGTCGTGCCGCTGGCCGATGGGCGCGATGCACTGGCCGCACGGATCCTGCTTGCGCGCGCGGCGGAAGAAACGATCGACGTACAGTACTATATCTGGCAGACCGACACGACGGGCTGGCTGCTGCTCGAGGAACTAAGGGTGGCCGCCGAGCGCGGCGTGCGGGTTCGCTTGCTCCTCGATGACAATGGCATCCCCGGTCTCGACAACGTTCTGGCCGATCTCGACGCGATGGAAAATGTCGAGGTCCGTATCTTCAACCCCTTCACCATGCGCAGCCCCAAGCTACTGTCCTACGCATTCGATTTCTTCCGCCTGAACCGCCGGATGCATAACAAGTCGATGACGGTGGACGGGGTGGCAACCGTCATCGGCGGGCGCAACATCGGCGACATATATTTTGCTTATGGCGAGGGTACCGCCTATTTCGATTTCGACGCATTGGCGGTGGGGCCCGCAGCCTCGGATGTTGCGGACAATTTCGACGCATATTGGACCAGCGGTTCCTCCTATGACGCTGCCGACGTGCTGCCGCCCGCCGAAGCCGGGCTTGCGGAGATGGCCGCCGCTGTCGCCGAGGCCCAGAAAAGTTCACGCGGGTCGGATTACGCGGCGGCGCTCGATGACGCCCCCATCATGGCGCGTATTCTGGCGGGGCAAGACGTGCTGGAGTGGACCACCGTCACCCTGGTCAGCGACGACCCAGCCAAGGGACTTGGCCAGGCGGATGACGACGCGCTGCTCACAGGACAGCTTCCCAAGTTTTTGGGGCAGCCCAAGCGCAACCTCGACCTGGTGTCCGCCTACCTGATCCCCAGTGAGGCTGGCACAGCGCTCATCGAGGGGTATCTGGCCGAAGGGATCAAAACCCGGCTGGTGACCAATTCGCTCGAGGCAACGGATGTCCCGGTGGTTCACAGCGCCTGGATGGGATACCGCGACCGGCTGGTGCGGGCGGGTGCCGAGATACTGGAATTGCGCGCCCGGCCCGACATGCCCGAGAGCACGTCGCTCACGCACATACTGACCGGGTCGCAATCCAGCCTGCATGCCAAGACCTTCGCCATCGACGGCGAACGCGTCTTCATCGGATCATTCAACTTCGATCCGCGCTCGGCCTCGCTGAACACCGAAATGGGGTTCCTGATCGAAAGTGCTGACATCGCGGCATCCATCTCAGGCGCACTAGACCGGCAGGAGACCTTCTATCGCCTGTCGGAAGGTCCGCAAGGTGAGATCGAATGGTCCCAGATCACACCGGGCAGCGAACCACGGGTCTGGTCCCACGAACCCAACACAACCGCATGGCAACGCGGACTCGTGCGCTTCATGAGCTTCCTGCCCGTCGAATGGGTGCTGTGATCTTTGGGGCGGCAGCCTGAGCCTTAGCGGAAATATACCGCTGTTAACTCGGCCAATATCTGCCCGCTATCGTCGATCAACCGCAACTCGGTGCTCTTGTGCTGATAGCGGCTGGTCAGGGCGATGACGTCTTGTAGCCGCCGCTCGAGTGCGTCGAGGGTCGGCGGACAGCCCATGCGGGTCGCGATTGGCGCCGCGAACGTCATTGAGTCCGGCCTCGTGTCGTAGCTTCCTGAAAACCGGTTGCAGCCGACACTCGCGGCGAACCCTGCGTCATCGCCTTCGAAAAAGACCAGATGCGGCTCGCGTATTCCCGGCGATGCGATTCCGGTTTATCCCATCAGCGTATCAAACCGCCAAAACGTATCTTTAAGCGCGGCTTGACCCGATGGCGTCTCGCACTGCCGCGCAGGATCCGTTTCGATAAGCCGACCAACGACCAATGCTCCCCAATTGCCGGCGGCCTGCGCTCCTTGCATCATCAACGTCGCTTCAACACGGGTAAACAGAGGCGCGCCAGGCTCGGTGGACTCGGCCCAGTAGCTGCTGGCCAAGCCGTCATACCCCGCTCGACCAAGAATACGATAGGAGCGCTCGGTCAAACAATCCTCAAAGGTGGCCACGTCGCCAAAGAGGCGGACCATACCGGACATGAAAACGCCCTCAATATCTGTTGGATCAAAGGTACCGTCGCTCGTCAGCTCGCAGTTCAAATCGGACTCGATCAAGTTACCGTCAAAATCGATTTGCCGCACGCGGCCTTGGGCCATCGCCTGCCATTGCAACGGTATCTCCGACGCGCGATGCAGGACGACGGTCGGTCGCCCATGGTCGGTAAACCAACGCCCGATTTCATCCCTTTGATTGTCACCGTCTGCGTCCAGCCCGGCGCCGATGGCGGCGGTGAATTGAAACGAATGCCCGTCGATGGACCAGCCCGAACGGTATCGTGTCATGAGATTGATGTTGTTCTCAGAAACGCCGCGCCCGGGAAGTGCCGGGAAATAACCGCCAGACGCAGGAGCGTATCATGTCGGTCTTCCCTGGGCACCGACAGGCCTTCAACCCTCGCAGCGGCCGCCCCTGTCATCGCGCACTCTGTCATGACGGGTCGTGGCTTTCGTTACGCACCGTCGTTCCCGGACAACTGTTTGAACACGTAGAGCGGCAAGAGGATCGACGCCAGAAGGCTTCCGAGCCAGACCAGTAACGTGGCGGCCAGCCAGTGGGCGATGCCGCCGATCTGCATGCCGCTCATCATGATATCGGTCGCGAACAGGCCGACCGATATCGTCACCAGCGCGATCGCGCCCATCAGTTGCGGGACGTTCTTCATGGACATCTTCACGATCAGGGGGCCAAGGACCGTCTGGACCAGCGAAAAGATCGCCACGGCGACAACGAATGACAGCGGGTCGATCACGAAACCCGGCAAGAGGATGATCGCGACAAGCAGACCGATCGCGTTCGCGGCGAGATCGGCGACAGTGGAAATCAGGAAACTGACCAAGACAGTGCCTCCGGGTTCAGGGCCGATTAAGCATTGGGGCGAATGATGACTTCGACCCTGCGGTTCAGCTGGCGGCCTTCGGGCGTGCTGTTGCTTGCCACGGGCTGGGTTTCGCCGCGGCCGATCGCGCGCACGCGCCCGGGCGCGACCCCCTGGAGAACCAGCACGGCGGTCACCGCCTCGGCCCGGCGTTCAGACAGGGTCTGGTTGTACCCGTCCGACCCGGTCGCGTCGGTATGTCCAGTGACCGCCACGGTACTGTCTGGATACTCGATCAGGTTACGCGCCACGGCGCGCAGATCGGACTGTACCGAAGGCTGGACCGTGGCGCTGTCGGAGGCGAAAAGCAGACCGCCGGGCATCGTCACGCGCAGGAACTCGCCCGTGTTTTCCACGATGATCCCGTC
>CAZMZS010000114.1:0-8786 GCA_964570675.1 uncultured Roseovarius sp.
TCTATGCGCTGCACCGCAATCATCTGCTCTGGGAGGAGCCCGACGCCTTTCGCCCTGAGCGGTTCAGCGATCGCAAGGCGATCGACCGCTATGCCTATCTGCCTTTCGGCGACGGGCCGCGCATCTGCATCGGCGCCAGTTTTGCCATTCAGGAGGCGGTGATCGTGCTGGCGACGCTGTTGTCGCGTTTCCGCTTTACGCCGGTGCCGGGGCGCGGGCCGGACCCGGTGATGATCCTGACGCTACGCCCCGAAGGCGGTGTCTGGCTCGAGGCCGAGCCGGTCGGCTGAGGGCGCGCGCCCAAGTCAGCCGCAGATGCCCTTGAGCGCGGCCCATTGTTCTGCGCTCAGGACCGGGCTGGTGGCGCCCTGCATGCGGGCGTTATCACGGGCGGCCCTGGCGCGGGCTTCGCTGGCGGGGTGGGTCGCGAAATAGGCAGGCAGTTGCGGCCCCGTGCCCTCGTCCTTGGCGATCTCGTCGAAAAACCCGGCCATCGGGGCGCTGTCGATCCCGGCTTGGTTCAGCATCCTGAGCGCGAAGGCATCCGCCTCGGCCTCGGCCTCGCGGGTATAGCTGGCCTGAATCAGCCGCTCGCCGAGGACCACGGCGATCGTGCCGCCGGTCACGTCGCCCAGCAGCATCGACAACAGGCCCGCCGAACCGGCGGCGCGCAGCGCGTGGCGGGTGGCGTCGCGCCGCTCCACATGGCCGATTTCATGCGCCAGCACGGCGGCGACCGCATCCGGGCCGCCGGATTTGTCCAGGAGCCCGCGCATCACCACCACCTGCCCGCCGGGCGCGGCAAAGGCGTTGAGCATCCCATGATCGAGCACCTTGACCTTGAGATCGTATTGCAGGTCCTGCCCGTCGGTCAGGCGTGCGATCATGGCGTCCAGCGCGGCGCGCCCCTTGGGGTTCTGGCAGGTGAGCTCGCCCAGCCTGGCGGCACCGAGCGCGCGTTCGATCTGGGCCGTGACCGCCTTGCCGAAGGCGGCCTCGCGCTCGACCGGGATCAGCGTGGCCAGCGTGTCGGCCATGCGCGGCAGGATCAGGAACAGGATCAGCCCCACCGCCACCAGCGCAGCGACACCGCGCAGCAGCAGCTTGCGGGTGGCGCCGCGATGGAGGTCGCTGCGGCCAAGATCGGGGCAGAGCGCGCGGATACGCGCGATCATGTCGGGATCGGCAAGGGTCAGGCGGGCAGGGTCTCGCGGGGACTCGTCATCGCTGGGCGCATGGAGCGAAAGCGTCAGCGCATCGCGGCGCGCGTGATCGCCCTGCGCACGCAGCCGCGCAAGCGGCCAGCGGAGCGGCGCATCGAGAGATGCGCCCGCCAGCACCAGATCGCCCGCCGCCTCGTCGAGCGTCACCTCGACCGGGTGGCGCCCGGCGCTCTGCCCGTCGAAATAGGTCCCGCCAACGCCCTCCTGCATCAGATCGCGCCACCCACATCGAGCGCATCTGCAAAGCCTTCGGCATCGGCGCCGGTGTCATGTGCGCGCTGTCGGATATCGGCCAGCCGGTCGGCGCCCTGCACGGTGATCGAGCTGATCACATGGGCGATGACCGGCTGGGTGATCCATACCAGCGAGAGCGCGCCGCCCATCAGGAGCGCCCCCAGATACAGCCCCGCCATCAGCACCAGCCCGACGATATGCCCCGGTCCCGGCGCCATCATCGCCGGGCCGACCACCATCGACGCCAGCGCCGCCAGCATCGCGAAGGCGACGCCCATGATCAGCGACACCACCAGAACCCCCAAAATCACCAACCCGATGATCTTGCGGGTCTCGGGGCGTGCCTCGAAATGGATATCGCCGTCGAGAACCTTGTGTTCGGTAAGGTAAATGAAGGCCCGCACCCGATAGGAGATGAACCCAACCAGCGCCCAGACATAGCCGACCATGCTCAGCGCCGCGCCGATCAAGGGCGATTGCAGCGCCAGCGCGAGGCCCCCCGCCAAGATGAACCCCACACCGATCAGCAGATGTGTCATCGCCGGGTAAAGCGCGCTCCAGCGCCCCTCCTGCACGAAGCGGCCATCGCCATACCAGCTGCGGTCGGTCTTGTATTTCTCAAGCCAGAAGGTCTGTCGTGGCAACAACAGGCCCAGCGTAACGATCGTCAGCAGCCAATGCCCCATCGCGCGCAGCGCGTAGCCCCAGGCGCCCTTCTCGGCGCCGAACCGCACCCCGCGCCAGCGGCTGCGCGCCAGCTTGTAGCGCCGCGCGCGGTACTGCGCGAAGAAGATCAGCGGCACGACCGCCAGAAAGGTCAGGTAGAGCCCTCCCATCTGCGCCAGCGCCATTTCCGGACTGGTGGGTTCGGCGAACAGCGTCAGCCCGAAATAGAACAGGATCATCTGCACGACCCCGAGGTAAACCGCCAGGATCACGATCGCGACCAGGAAGCCGAGGAATTTCTCAAGCCCGCTGCCGGTATATTCGAAGGCGTCGCCGCCGCCATCGACCGACGACCAGATATAGCGCCGGATCCGGGTCTTGCCCCAGAAGCGATAGATCCCCAGCGTCAGCATGGTCAGCAGCGCCGTGATGAATGCCAGCCCGAAAAGCGGCCCGCGCTGGCCCTGGTATTGTGCGTTGATGATCTGGTTGCCCTCGCTCACGCGCGGCCCTCCCGATATGTCGATGATCCGCACCCGGCCCGGGTGCGGTGATGCGAAAAGGCTACGCAATCATTGAGGAAACTTTATGACCGCGCAACAGCTTCAGGTAAACCTGTTGTCCCTCGGAAAGCCGCGCGGTGCGATGCGGCCCGTGCCCGCGCGTTTGCCGACCCATTCGGCCAGCGCGGTTTCGGTGCGGGTGCGCCCGGCACTGCGCCTGTCGAAACAGGTGCCCCCAACCCCGGCATCAGACGGCGCCGGCGATATCCAGCGCGTCGGCGAAACCTTCGGCATCTGCACCGCTGTCGGGTTCGCGCTGCTCGATGTAATCCAGTTCATCGGCATTGTGCAGGCTTATCGCCCCGACCACATGGGTAAGCACCGGCTGGATGACCCATACAAGCGCAAGCGATCCACTGACGGCAAACGCCAGCAGGTAAAGCGCGCCGATTGCCACTATAGCGATGAACACCGCGCCCTCGCCCAGCAGCATCGCCGGTATCACCAGGAAAAAGACGGCCGCGCCAAGCCCCACGAAGATCAATGTGCTGATAATCCCGACCGTCAGCCCGCCCAGAAGGACCGTTGCCACCACGTTCGCCGGGACAACCTCCGCCTCGCACCAGATATTACCGTCGAGGACCTTGTTGTCGGTCAGATAGCGGAACGCCTTGACGCGATAGATGACCACGCCGATCGCAAACCAGACAAGGCCGAGAACCGCAATTGTGCCCGCGGTCTCGAGGGATCCCATCGCGCCGGCCACCGCCCCACCGCCCAGAGCGATCAGAAGACCGAAGTAGATATGCGACATCGCCGGCAGAAGCGCGGTCCAATTGCCGCCTTGCTGGAACGGCGCATCGCCATACCAGCTGCGGTCCGCGATGTATCGCTCAAGCCGCAGGGTCTGCCACGGTAGCAGCAGGCCCAGCGACAGGATGGTCAGCACCCAATGCCCCATCGCCCTGAGCGCGTAGCCCCACGCGCCGTTATCGACCCCGAAGCGAATGCCACGCCAGCGCGTCCGCGCCATCTTGTATCGCCGCGCGCGATACTGCGCGAAGAAAACCAGCGGGACGACCGCCAGCACCGTCGCCGACGCCGCGCCCAGCTGCATCATCGCCTGCTCGGATGTTTCGGGGTCGACGAACAGATTAATCCCGAAATAGAAAAGGATCATCTGCACGAGGCCCAGATATCCGGCCAAGATCACCATCGCCATCAGGAAACCCATCAGCTTCTCAAGCCCGGTGCCGGTATATTCGAGGCTGTCGCGCCCGTCGCCGATCGACGACCAGATATAGCGTCGGGTGCGCGTCTTGGCCCAGAAACGATAGAGTCCCAGCGTCACGGTCGTCAGCAGCGCGGTCACTACCGCCAGCCGGAACAACTCGCCCCGCTCACCATCATATTTACCGGTCAGGGTCAGGTCTCTGTCAGTCGCCTGCGTCACCCACATGCCAACACCTCGCAAAACTCACCCGCGCGCAACACCTCGCGAGAGCAACTATCGCGATAGCCTGGCTTTACGTTAAGTTTATGGCGGTGACGCGGCGATAGCCGGGAATTCAGGTAAACCTGTTGTCCCTCGGGAAGCCGCGCGGCGCCATGCGGCCCGTGCCCGCGCGCTTGCCGATCCATTCGGCCAGCGCGGTTTCGGTGCGGGTGCGTCCTGCCGGATCGTGCCAGCTCAGCCCGTCGGCCAGAGTGAAGGTGGTGGCATCGCTGAGGCCCCCGTCCTTGTATTTCTGCAGTCGCACACCCTTGCCGCGCCCCATCTCGGGCAGTTCATCAAGCGCGAAGATCAGAACCTTGCGGTTCTCGCCCACGCAGGCGACATGATCGCCCGCGACCGGTTTGCAGACCTGCGCGCGCCCGTCGCCGCGCAGGTTCAGCACCTGTTTGCCGCTGCGGGTCTGGGCGATCACCTCTTCCTCGGGGACGACGAAACCGTCCCCCGCCGACGAGGCCACCAACAGCTTGCGCCCCGGCTTGTGAATCAGCAGATCGACGATCTCGGCCTCGTTGGGCAGGTCCACCATCAGGCGCAGCGGTTCGCCCATGCCGCGCCCGCCGGGCAGGTTGGCGGCGCTCAGCGTGTAAAAGCGCCCGTTGCTGCCGAAGACCAGCAGACGGTCGGTGGTTTCGGCGTGAAACACGAAGCGCCCCTCGTCGCCATCCTTGAATTTCAGCTCGCGGCCAAGGTCGATATGGCCCGACATGGCGCGGATCCAGCCCATTTTCGAGCAAACCACGGTGATCGGCTCGCGGTCGATCATCGCCTCGAGCGGCACTTCCTCGACCTCGCCGGCCTCGGCGAACTGGGTGCGGCGCGCGCCTACGTTCTTGCCATCCAGCACATAGCCAGTGCCGAAGGTCTTTTTCACGTCCTTGAGCTGGGATGCGATGGAGTCCCATTGCAGGGTCTCGTCTTCCAGCAGGTCCTCGAGCCCCGCGCGCTCTTCCATCAGGGTGTCGCGCTCGCGCAACAGCGCGTCTTCCTCAAGGCGGCGCAGGCTGCGCAGGCGCATGTTGAGGATCGCCTCGGCCTGCACATCCGAAAGGCCGTTTTCGCGCCCGGCATAGCTGTGGGGCAGCTCGCGCGGGGTGGCGGCACTGCCTTCGCTTTCGGCCAGAACGCCCATCGCCTCGGCCTCGGCATCCGCGACCAGCACGAGCGACGCCATGTCCACCCCCGCCAAGGGCGAGCGGTATTCGCCCTCGTTCATGGCGCGTGTCAGGGTGGACTGGTGCAGGTTGCTCCAGTCCTCATACATCAGCGCGACCTTGGGGTCGTCGTCATAGCGGATGATCTCGATCACGCGGTCGAGGTTCAGGAAGGCGGTGACAAGCCCCTGCAATACCTCGAGCCGGTTGTCGATCTTGGCCATGCGGAAGCGGCTGCGCCGGATCAGCACCTCGCGGCGGAAATCGAGGAAGGCGCGCAGCACTTCCTTGAGCGAGCAGACGCGCGGCGTCACCCCGTCGACCAGCACGTTCATGTTGAGGCTGAAACGCAGTTCCAGGTCGGAATTGCGGAACAGCATGTTCATCAGCACCTGCGGTTCCACGTTCTTGGAGCGCGGTTCCAGCACCATGCGCACATCATCGGCGCTTTCATCCCGGATATCGGCCAGGATCGGCACCTTCTTGGTCTGGATCAGTTCTGCCAGCTTTTCCACGAGGCGCGATTTCTGCACCTGGTAGGGGATTTCGGTGACGACGATCTGCCATTGGCCACGGCCCAGATCCTCGACCTCCCATTTGCAGCGCAGCCGGAACGCGCCGCGCCCGGTGCGATAGGCCTGCGCGATGCTGTCGCGCGGCTCGACGATGACGCCGCCGGTGGGGAAATCGGGGCCGGGAATATAGTTGAGCAGCGTGTCGTCGCGCGCGTCGGGCACCTTGATCAGGTGCAGGCAGGCGTCGATCAGTTCGGCGATGTTATGGGGCGGGATGTTGGTGGCCATGCCCACGGCGATCCCCGAGGAGCCATTGGCCAGAAGGTTGGGAAAGGACGCGGGCAGCACGATGGGTTCGCGCAGCGTGCCGTCGTAATTCTCGCGGAAATCGACGGCGTTCTCGTTGAGGCCCTCCAGCATGGCCTCGGCCACGGCGGTCATGCGCGCCTCGGTGTAGCGGCTGGCAGCGGGGTTGTCGCCGTCGATATTGCCGAAATTGCCCTGACCGTCGACCAGCGGGTAACGCACTGCGAAATCCTGCGCCAGACGCGCCATGGCGTCATAGATCGCGGCATCGCCATGCGGGTGATAATTGCCCATCACGTCGCCGCTGATCTTGGCGGATTTGCGAAACCCCCCGGTGCTGGACAGACGCAGTTCGCGCATGGCGAACAGGATGCGGCGATGCACGGGTTTCAATCCGTCGCGCGCATCGGGCAGGGCGCGATGCATGATCGTGCTCAGCGCATAGGTCAGGTAGCGCTCGCCGATCGCGCGGCGCAGCGGCTCTGCAAATTCGGTAACGGGCTCGGCCCCGTCGTCGGTCAGGTCGCTCATGCTGCTCTTGATACTCTCTGGACGGGGATCATGACCAGCCCCCGCCGCGTGTCTGTCATTGGCGACACGTAAACAGCGGGAGGGGGGCGAAGGTCAAGCCCGCCGCGGCAGGCAAGGGCAGGGAAAGTCACATGCAATCAAAAAGAGACGATTTCCGGGGTTTTCCCCGCACAAGTCGAGCCGAATCGGATAAGAAGTCCAGGCTGCCGCACCCGCATCTGCCGCGGGTGCCTGTGACGTCTGCTTTTTTGCACGACATTTCGTTTGGGTTAAGGGGGATGCGCAATGTGGCGCTTTATTCTGGTGAGCTTCGCTTTTCTGGGCTGGTCATTTTACGAACTGAGCGGCGGGGCCGATTATGAGCCGCGCACCAATTCCATTCAGGCCCGCGCCAAGCTGGACGATCTGCGCCCCGTCGCGCGCCCGCTGCGCGCCCAAGAACCTCGCGTCGCGCAGGCGCCCGACATCGCCGAAGCGCCGGAAATCGGCGCGACGGACACTGTCGCGCGCGGCCTTTCGGGGCTTAACGGCACGCAGACGGGGGGTGTGACGGTTACGCTTGCGGCCGCCGGCGCATCGCTTGATAGCGAAGCCATCGCCCACAACATCGCCACCCGCAGCGTCGTCACGCCGCGGCAGCAGGATCTGCGCGAGGTGGCGGGCAGCCGGGTCAACATGCGCGCCGGTCCCAGCACGCAATATGACCGGATCGCGCGGCTGGAGCGCGGCGAGCAGGTGGCGGTGCTGCGCGAATCCGTAAATGGATGGGTGAAACTGCGGGTGGTCGAAACCGGTCGCGTCGGGTGGATGGCCGAAAGGCTGGTCACGGCGGCAAACTGATTGCATCGCCGCAGCGCCCCGGTCATAGCTTGCCCGCATGAATAACCAGCGTTCGATCCTCATTACCGGCTGTTCCTCGGGTATCGGCCTTGACGCCGCACACGGGCTGCGCGCCCGTGGCTGGCGTGTCTTTGCGGCCTGTCGCGCATCCGAAGACTGTGCGCGCCTGCGCGAACAGGGTTTCGAAAGCCCGCTGATCGACTATCAGGACAGCACCAGCATTACGAGCGGCCTTGCCGAGGTGCTGGAGGCCACCGGCGGCACGCTGGATGCGCTGTTCAACAACGGCGCTTTCGCCTGCCCCGGCGCGGTCGAGGACCTGCCCACCGACGCGATGCGTGCGCTGTTCGAGGCGAATTTCTTTGGCTGGCACGAACTGACCCGACAGGTGATTCCGGTGATGCGCGCACAGGGCGCGGGGCGGATCGTGCAGTGTTCATCGGTTCTGGGCCTTGTCACGCTGCCATGGCGCGGGGCCTATAATGCATCGAAATTTGCGATCGAGGGGCTGACCGACACGCTGCGCATCGAGATGCGCGGCACCGGAATCGATGTGGTCCTGATCGAACCCGGCCCGGTCACGTCGAAAATCCGCGTGAATTCCATCCCGCATTTCGAACGCTGGATCGACTGGGAGGCATCGCCGCGTGCCGAACAGTATCGCGCGGGGCTTCGCGCGCGGCTCTATCGCGACAGCGACAAACCCGACACGTTCGAGCTTCCGCCTTCGGCGGTGACGCGCAAACTGGTGCATGCGCTGGAATCAAGGCGCCCGCGCCCGCGCTATTACGTCACCGTGCCGACGCATCTGATGGGCACGCTGCGCCGCCTTCTGCCGACACGCGCGCTTGACTGGGTGTTGTCGCGAGGCTGATTGCCGCGCCGCCCAAGGGCAGAAATCGCTTTCGCTTTTTTGCCCTGGCACCCTACATGGGGGCCAAGATGCGATTCGAAGGATGACTCCCGATGTTCACTGATCCGCTTTTCATCATCGTGGTCGCCGCATGCCTTGGCGTGGCGGTCATCCTGGTGTTGGGAATCAGCACTTTCGGAAAGGAAGGCGCCGAGAACGGCAAACGCGCCAACAAGCTGATGCGCTGGCGCATCGGCGCGCAGTTCGTGGCGGTCATTCTGATCCTGCTTTTCGTTTATATCCGCAGACAGGGGGGACAATGACATGGTGGTTCTGAACAAGATCTATACCCGCACGGGTGACAAGGGCGACACCGCGCTGGGCAATGGCGCGCGCGTGGCCAAGCATTCGATGCGCGTCACCGCCTATGGCACCGTCGACGAGGTGA
>CAZMZS010000115.1:0-8777 GCA_964570675.1 uncultured Roseovarius sp.
CTGGCCGACTTTTGCTCCGCCCCAATGGCCGAATTTTACTCCGCCGTTGACAGGCTTTCCTCGAACGCATCACCGCGCCTTTTGCCAATGTGCTTGGGTGGCATTCGGATTTCAGGATCGAAACCGTCCTGCGCGACGATCTTTCCGTGGCGCAGCAATCCTCGCTGCCGCCTGCCGGGATGATGACCTTCCTCATGCTGGAAAAACCACGTCTGTCCTGAGCGATCAACGCTGACGACGCAGATAGACGTAATAGGCCCCGGCTCCGCCGTGGCTGACATGCGCCTCGGTGACCTGAAGGACGATCTGCGCCAAAGGGGGCGATGACAACCATTGCGGCACGTTGTGGCGCAGGATGCCGCGCCGCACAGGCATCGGGCCGGTATCTTCACCCCTCTTGCCCTTGCCCGTGATCACCAGAACCAGCCGCTTTCCTTGGGCATGGGCGCGCAGGATGAACCCCATCAGCGCCGGATGCGCCCTGTCGAGGGTCATGCCGTGCAGATCGATGCGTGCCTCGGGCACCATCTTGCCGCGCTTCAGCTTGCCGTGGGCCTTCTTGTCCATCCTGACGGGCTGACCGGCAATACGCTCGGGCAGCCCCGGTTGCAGATCATGCCCCGGCGCACGCGGCGCGGCCTTGTCGCCGATGCGGAATCCCTCGATCTTCGATCTGACAGGCTGTTGCTGCTTGGCGCCCGAAACCTGCTGCGGTCCCGGCAGGGGTGCTTCGCTGCGGGTGCGCTCGGGGTTCAGGCGCTCGGTGGTCTTGGCGACCTTGCGCCAAAGCTCCAGTTCCTCGGGCTTCAGCCGTCTGCGTGTCACCTCAACGACTCCGACAGCATCGCAAAGGCGCGCTGGATCGGCATCAAAACGACCATGCGCCCCGGATCGCGCAGCTTGCCCGCCGCGCGCCCGGCCGCATCACCGGTGCCGAAAAAGATATCTGCCCGCTGCGGCCCCTTGATGGCCGATCCGGTATCCTGCGCCACCATCAGGCGGCGCATCGGGTTCTCGCCGTCCTTCTCGACCCAGACCGGCGCGCCCAATGGAACAAACGCCGGATCGACGGCAATCGAACGCCCCGGCGTGACGGATCGGTTCATCGCCCCCAGCGGTCCAGCCGCCGCCGGGATCTTGTCGATGGTGCGGAAAAAAACGTAGGACGGATTGTGGAACAGCAATTCGCGCCCGGCTTCGGGGTTGCGCCGCACCCAGTTCTTGATCACCTCTGCTGAAACCTGGTGAACCTTGTAAATTCCGCGCCGCACCATTTCGACCCCGACCGAGCGATATTCATGCCCGTTCTTGCCGCCATAGCCGACGCGGATCACCCTGCCGTCAGGCAGGCGAATGCGCCCCGACCCCTGGATCTGCAGAAAGAACAACTCCACCGGGTCGTCGACCCATGCTATCTCAAGCCCGCGGCCCTGCATCGCATCGCCGGTCTCGATCTCGCGTCGGCTCAGCCAGGGGCTTGAGCGGCGCGCTTCGGGCGGTTGGCGGTAGACAGGGTGGCGGAATTGGCCAGAGGGTTGCAGCGCGCCGTTCAGTTCCGGCTCGAAATAGCCGGTGAACAACGCTTTCTTGCCGTTCTCGATCAGGACGGGGCGAAAGAACAGCTCGAAAAACGCCTTGGCGTCGGGCTTCTGCCCGGCCAGCGCGCACAGCGCATTCCAATCGGGATCGACCATATCGGGGCAGGTTTCAAGAAAGACCGCAAGCGCGCTGGCATGGTCATCTTCCTGCCAGCCGTCGAGATCCTCGAATGCGACAATGCTATGGGTCGCCTCATCCGCCCAAAGGCCGCCTGCAAGAGACAGCCAGACGGAAACGGCAACCCACAGCGCGCGCGTCATTCGCCCGTGGCAACAAGCCGCCAGTTCGGATCATCCGACCCCATCACGCGCTCGAAGGTCCAACTGTCCTTCTGGCGCTTGGGCTGGCGCGGGTCGCCCTCGACAACTTCGCCGTTGCTGTCGCGCACGACCGAGGTCATCTCGGCGACAAACCGCACGGTGATCGCAGCGCGGTTGTCGACCTCGTCGAGCGTCGCTTCGGTCAGCTTCGTCTCACGCAGGCCAAGGAACTCGGCCTCGACGCTCAGGCCCTGTTCCTCGCGCGCATCGAGAACCTGGGCAAAGGCCTCATAGACGTCTTCCTCAAGGAATGGCGCGACATCGTCCAGCTGGCCGCGCTCGAAGGCAAGCAGGATCATCTCGTAGGCACCGCGCGCACCTTGCAGGAATTCGGTCACGTTGAAGGCCGGTTCGATCCGCTTCATCTCGGCCAGCGCCTTGGCGCTGTCGGACTCTTCGGGGACGTTGTCGATGATGTCGTAATCCGGTCCGCCTTCGATCACCTCGAAGGAGTCGCGACGTTGTGGCGCACCCGGCGCCTGCTGGCTGCGCGGCGGCCCCTCGAACCCGTCTCGGGTGCCAAGAACGCTTTTCAATCGCAGGATCAGAAAAATCGCGATTCCGGCAAGCACCAGAAGCTGAAGGATAGCAGAATTCATTGGCACCTCATGTCCTGCGGCATGGCATCATGCACGCCTCGCACTTATGTAGGTGACAGTCGCCCGCAAGTCCACCTTGCAAGCGCCAGTGAGAAGGGAGTTTCATCATGTGGCTGTTTCTGGCCTTTCTGTCGGTTCCGCTGATCGAGATCGCCCTGTTCATTCAGGTCGGCGGCGCGATCGGGCTTTGGCCGACCCTCGGCATCGTTGTCCTGACCGCCATTCTGGGCACCTTTCTGGTGCGCACCCAGGGTCTCATGGCCATGGGCAACCTGCGGCGATCCTTCTCGGAACTCGATGATCCGACCGAGCCACTCGCACATGGGGCAATGATCCTTGTGGCCGGGGCGCTTCTTCTGACGCCCGGTTTCTTCACCGATGCGGTCGGTTTCGCGCTGCTGATGCCGCCGGTGCGCCGCGCCGCGTTCGATCAGCTTCGCAAGCGCGTTCATGTGCAGCGCTTCGAAATGGGCCCCGATGGTCCGCGTGGTCCCCAAGGCCCGCGCCGCCAGCGCGACCCCGGCGTGGTCGAAGGCGAGTACCACGAGGTCGACCCAGCCAATTCGTCGGAAAAGCCGGGCAACTCGGGCTGGACCACAAGGCATTGAGGCCCCCCCGCCTTCCTGCTAATCCTCTGGCCAACTTTCAGCCTTATTGGAGAAGCGTTATGGCCGAACAGGAAAACGGGGCCGCAGATCAGCAACAGCCGCAGGTCAAGATGAGCACGCTCACGCAGTTCATCCGCGACCTTTCATTCGAAAACGTCCTGTCGCAGCGCGGCTCGGGCGGTGAAGTAACGCCTGACGTGCAGGTCTCGGTCAATCTTGATGCCAAGAAGCGTACGCCCGACCATCAATACGAGGTCATCGTCAAGATGCGCGTCGATTCCAAGAACAAGGGCACCGAAGACGCGCTGTTCGTTCTCGAGATGGAATATGCCGGCGTGTTCCACATCGAAGGCGTCCCCGAGGATCAGATGCACCCCTTCCTTCTGATCGAATGCCCGCGGATGCTGTTTCCCTTCATCCGCCGCATCGTCAGCGATGTGACCCGCGATGGCGGCTTCCCGCCGCTCAACCTGGAAAACATCGATTTCGTGCAGCTTTATCGCAACGAGATCGCCCGCCGCCAGCAGGCACAGGGCGCCCAGAAAGAAACGCCTGACGCCTGATCAGCGCAGCTTTTTCCAAAGCGCGCCGTCGCCCATGCTCTCGACAAAAGCGGCATGGGCGGCGGCTTCTTTTTCGCTCAGCCTTGATGGCAGCGGCTCGGGGCGCGGATAAGCCCGCCACTCCGTTGCGCCGCCAGCCACACCTGCGCCGCCCGTCGGCCCTGTCGCCAGCGCGAAATCGGGCTGCCGCCCGCCGATCAGTTCCAGATAGACCTCGGCCAGGATCTCGGAATCCAAAAGCGCCCCATGCAGCGTGCGCGCCGCGTTGTTGATCGCAAAGCGCCGACACAGCGCATCCAGTGACGCGGGCGAGCCGGGAAACTTCTTGCGTGCGATGGCCAGCGTGTCGATTGCCTGCTCCCAGGGCAACACCGGCAGCTTCACCCAACCCAGTTCGGCATTGAGAAACTTCATGTCGAAGGCCGCATTGTGGATCACCAGCTTGGCATCACCCACGAATTCGACAAATGCCTGCGCCACGTCACGAAACACCGGCTTGTCTCTCAGTGTGATCTCGCCATCGCGCGGCGGGCGCGGCGCCGTCAACAGGTCCGGGCCGATCCCATGCACGCCGAATGCCTCGTCCGGCATGCCCCGTTCAGGGTTGATATATTCGTGAAAACTGCGCCCCGTGGGCATGTGATTATAAAGCTCAAGCGCCCCGATCTCGACGATCCGGTCGCCTTGCTCGGGGTCGAACCCGGTGGTTTCCGTATCCAGAACGATCTCACGCATTTTTCAGCCTGTCCCTTATATCCCTGACCACATCCTGAACCTGCCTGCGGGCATTCTCAAGGGTGTCGGTCTCGATCACATAATCGGCGCGGCGGCATTTTTCGGCATTGGGCATCTGGCGCGCGCGGATGTCCTCGAAGGCTTGTGCGCTCATCGTGCCGCGATCCAATACTCGCTGGCGCTGAATCTCGGGGGCGATGGTGACGCAGGCCACCGCATCCATCCCCGCATCCGCTCCGGTCTCATAAAGCAGCGGAATATCCAGCACCACGATATCGGCCTCGGCCTTTTCGATAAACGCCGCACGGTCTGCGGCGACCAGCGGATGAACGATCGCCTCGATCCGTTGCAAGGCACCCGAGTCCCGGGCAATCACCGTCTTCAACCGGTCCCGCGAAATTGCCCCGTTCTCTATCCCCTCGGGAAATTCCGCGCCCATCGGCGCTACCGCCGCACCGCCTTCGCCGTAAAGGCGATGCACAGCCGCATCCGCGTCCCAGACGGCGCAGCCTTCGTCGGCGAACATCTTCGCCGTCGTGGATTTCCCCATCCCGATGGAACCCGTCAGGCCAAGCAGAAAGCTCATCTCAATGCCGCTGCCCGCGCTGCGCTGTCCACCTCCGGGCGCACACCGAACCAGCGCTCGAAACCCGGAACGGCCTGAAACAGCAGCATTCCAAGCCCGTCGACTGTCACGCAACCCGCCGCTTCGGCCTCTTCCAGAAGCCGCGTTTTAAGCGGCGCATAAACCAGATCCGTGACCACCGCGCCCTTTCGCAGCCCATCCAGTGGTACCCGCAAGGGCGGCTTGCCGATCATGCCAAGGGATGTCGTGTTCACCACCGTCACCGCGTCATCCAACATATTGCCCGCCTGCACCCAATCGACCACATGCAGCCGATTTCCGAAATCTGCCTTCAATGCGTCGGCGCGCACTCTTGTGCGGTTCGAAATCAGTATCTCGGGCACACCCGCGTCCAGCAACGACGCCACCACCGCCCTTGCTGCGCCGCCCGCACCCAGCACTGCGGCCGGTCCGGCCTTCGGGTCCCAGCCCGGCGCATTGTGGCGCAGGTTCTGAATAAACCCGTATCCATCGGTATTATCAGCGTGTATGCGACCGTCCTTGCGAAAGATCAGCGTATTCGCCGCCCCGATCAGCGTGGCGCGATCCGTCACCAGATCGGCCAGCTCCATCACCTTTTCCTTATGCGGCACGGTCACGTTGATCCCGACAAAGCCCGCCTTGGGCAAGCTGCGCAGCACCTCCTCCAGATCATCAGCGGCCACATCCATCGGGATGTAGAAACCCTTGAGCCCGTTGACCCTCAGCCAATGCCCATGAAGCTGCGGCGATTTGGAATGCGCGATGGGCGAGCCGATCACACCGGCCAATGGAATTCTATCCTGACTCATCCGTCCAGATCCCCTCTCAGCGTCAGATAGGACAACAGCTCAAGCAGCGGCAATCCAAGAACCGTAAAGTAATCGCCCTGAACCTGCGCGAAAAGCCGCACGCCTTCCTCTTCCAGCTTATAGGCGCCGACAGAATGGCGGATGCTGTCCCAGTTTCGCGCGATATAACCATCAAGATAGCTTTCCGTGAACATCCGCATCGTCAGGCGCACATTGCCCACATGCCGCCAGACGGGTTTGCCAGCCTCGCAGATCACGGCAGCCGACAACAGCTCATGCCGCTTGCCGCGCAATTGCATCAGCTGCTCGCGGGCATGGTCCCGGCTTTCGGGCTTGGTCAACAACGCGCCTTGCAGGTTCAGCACCTGATCGCAGCCGATCACCAACGCATCCGGGTGCCTGGCGCTTACTTTCTGCGCCTTCATCTCGGCCAGCGCATCGGCGATATCGCGTGCGCTTGCATCTTCGGCCAACATGCCGTTACGCATTGCTTCTTCATCGACGCGCGCCACCACCGCGCGAAACTCGACGCCCGCATTTCGCAGAAGCGTCTGGCGAATTTCCGAACCGGACGCGAGGATGATCTCGGTCATGTTGTGGACAACCCCTTGGATATCTTGCCCAGTGTTTAAGAACAGATCGGCGAAAAATCCATCCCGATCACGGTATCCACAAATTCTCGTTCATTCCACACCAGCTCAGGCAAATCCTCCCTGTGTGGATTTGAATAAGGGGTGCCTCTGTATAACCAAGATTTTCCAAGTTTCGGATGGTGTTCCGAGTTTCGGATAACCTATCCTAAGATATTGATAAATAAGTAAATTATAAAAGTCGCGGCTGTTCTTCGCGATTCCTGAACAGGCTTGTCCACAGAATGCTCCACCTGTCGATAACCCGCTGACAAATCAATAATCCACAGGTTTTGTCCGACCTACCAAAAACAACCACCTTTCTTATCTATATTTTTATTTATAGAGAAGATCAGGAACAGTGAGGGCCATGATGACGGATATCCTGATCACGCTTTACCCTTGGGCCAAGGCATTTCATATCATGTCGGTCATTTCATGGATGGCCGGTCTTTTTTACCTCCCTCGCCTGTTCGTTTATCACGTCGAACAGTCCAGCCCCGGTGACAGCCGCGATGAAGTGTTCCAGACGATGGAGCAAAAGCTGTTGCGCGTGATAATGACCCCGGCCATGATCGCGACCTGGATTTTCGGGCTGATGCTGGTCTTTACTCCGGGGATCGTCGACTGGGGCTCTGTCTGGCCGTATGTCAAAGGCGCCGGTGTGATCGCGATGAGCTGGTTCCACGGCTGGCTTGGCGCACGGCGCAAGGATTTCATGTCCGGCTCCAATCACCTGACCGGCCGCCAGTTCCGCATGATGAACGAGGTGCCCACCGTTCTGATGGTGCTGATCGTGCTGGCGGTGGTCATCAAGTTCTGAGCATCGTTGACTCGCGCGACCCTGATGCGTATGTAGCGCCTCAAGCCCCTGTCCTGGTGGCCCGTTTTTCCAATCCTGACCGACGACACGAAGATGCGCCATAGCTGCGCGCCGCTGTCAAAAGGAACTTTCCATGTCCGAAGACCGTCTCAACCTGTCCGATCTCAAGGCCCATGCCGCCAAGGATCTTCTCTCCATGGCCGAGGAGCTCGAGATCGAGAACGCCTCGACCATGCGCAAGGGCGAGATGATGTTCCAGATCCTTCGCGAACGCGCCGAGGAGGGTTGGACCGTCTTTGGCGATGGCGTGCTCGAGGTGCTTCAGGACGGGTTCGGCTTCCTGCGCTCGCCCGAGGCCAATTACCTGCCTGGCCCTGATGACATCTACGTGTCGCCCGATATGATCCGCCAGTATTCCTTGCGGACCGGCGACACGATCGAAGGCGAGATCCAGCAGCCTGAGGAAAACGAAAGCTACTTCGCGCTGACCAGCGTCAAGCAGATCAATTTCGAAGACCCCGAACGGGCCCGCCACAAGATCGCATTCGACAACCTGACGCCGCTCTATCCGGATCAGCGTTTCAACCTCGAAGTCGACGATCCCACCATCAAGGATCGCTCGGCGCGCGTGATCGACCTTGTTGCGCCCATCGGCAAGGGCCAGCGTTCGCTGATCGTTGCGCCGCCGCGGACCGGTAAGACCGTGCTGCTTCAGAACATCGCCAGCAGCATCGAAAAGAACCACCCCGAATGCTATCTGATCGTTCTTCTGATCGATGAACGTCCCGAGGAAGTCACCGACATGCAGCGTTCGGTCAAGGGCGAGGTCGTCAGCTCGACCTTCGATGAACCCGCAGGCCGCCACGTCGCTGTTGCCGAAATGGTGATCGAGAAGGCCAAGCGCTTGGTCGAACATAAACGAGATGTTGTTATTCTTCTGGACTCGATCACAAGACTTGGTAGGGCTTACAATACCGTCGTGCCCTCGTCGGGCAAGGTTCTGACCGGCGGTGTCGATGCCAATGCCCTGCAACGGCCCAAGCGTTTCTTTGGTGCCGCACGTAATATCGAGGAAGGCGGCTCGCTCACCATCGTCTCGACCGCGCTGATCGACACAGGCAGCCGCATGGACGAAGTGATCTTCGAAGAATTCAAGGGCACCGGCAACTCCGAGATCATCCTCGATCGCAAGATCGCAGACAAGCGCGTGTTCCCGGCCATCGACATCCTGAAATCCGGCACCCGCAAAGAGGATCTGCTGATCGACAAGGTCGACCTTCAGAAAACCTTTGTCCTGCGCCGTATTCTCAACCCGATGGGCACCACCGACGCCATCGAATTCCTGCTTTCGAAGCTCAAGCAAACCAAGACCAATGCCGAGTTCTTCGATTCCATGAACACCTGACGCGGCCAGTCGCGGGGGCAACCCTATGGACACGATCTATGCTCTTTCGACGGCGCAAGGCAAAGCCGGCGTCGCGGTGA
>CAZMZS010000116.1:0-8704 GCA_964570675.1 uncultured Roseovarius sp.
TTCAGAACTGGTCTTCGTATTTCTTGGCCAGGTCTTCGATATTGTCGGGCGGCCAGTCTTCGACATCCATGCCGAGGTGCAGACCCATGCCCGAGAGAACTTCCTTGATCTCGTTGAGCGACTTGCGGCCGAAGTTCGGGGTGCGCAGCATCTCGGCTTCGGTCTTCTGGATCAGATCGCCGATATAGACGATGTTGTCGTTCTTGAGGCAGTTCGCCGAGCGCACCGAAAGTTCCAGCTCGTCCACCTTCTTGAGAAGGAGCGGGTTGAACTCCAGCCCCTCGTCCTCGGATTCGCGGCCTGCGGCTTCGGGCTCGTCGAAGTTGACGAAGATCGACAGCTGGTCCTGCAGGATGCGCGCGGCGAAGGCCACGGCGTCATCCGGTGTCAGCGAGCCGTCGGTTTCAACCTTCATGGTCAGCTTGTCATAGTCCAGAACCTGCCCTTCGCGGGTCGGCTGCACGTCATAGCTGACCTTGCGGACCGGCGAATAGATCGCGTCGATCGGGATCAGGCCGATGGGCGCATCCTCGGGCTTGTTCTTGTCGGCGGCGACATAGCCCTTGCCGGTGTTGACGGTCAGTTCCATGAACAGATCCGCGCCCTCGTCGAGGTGGCAGATCACGTGTTCCTTGTTCAGGATCTCGATCCCGGCACTGTCGGCGATATCTGCGGCGGTCACGACCGACGGCCCTTTCGCCGAGATCGACAGGCGCTTGGGCCCTTCGACTTCCATGCGCAGGGCGACGCCCTTGAGGTTCAGAACGATGTCGGTGACATCTTCGCGCACGCCTGCGACCGAGGAGAACTCGTGCAGGACGTTGTCGATCTGAACGCTGGTGATGGCGGCCCCCTGAAGCGAGGACAATAGCACGCGGCGCAGCGCGTTGCCAAGGGTAAGACCGAAGCCGCGTTCCAGCGGTTCGGCAACGACAGTCGCCTGGCGAAGCGGGTCATTGCCCGGCTTCACGTCCAGTTGTGTCGGCTTGATCAGTTCAGCCCAGTTCTTATGGATCATGCGTTCCCTCCATTCCTGTCCCGGCTCCATGTCCAAAAGCACGGGACGCCCGAGGTTCAATATGACGGAATGGGGCCGTGCATCGCACGCGGCCCCACCTTTGAAAAATGCTCAGACCCGGCGGCGTTTCGGCGGGCGGCAGCCATTATGCGCGATCGGCGTCACGTCACGGATCGACGTGATGTTGAAGCCGACGGCGGCCAGCGCGCGCAGCGCCGATTCACGGCCCGAACCGGGGCCCTGAACCTCGACCTCGAGGGTCTTCATGCCATGTTCCTGCGCCTTGCGGCCGGCGTCTTCGGCGGCCATCTGCGCCGCGTAAGGCGTCGACTTGCGCGAGCCCTTGAAGCCCATTGTGCCAGCCGACGACCAGGAGATCGCATTGCCTTGCACATCCGAGATCAGGATCTTGGTGTTGTTGAAGGAAGAGTTCACATGCGCAACGCCGGTGGCGATGTTCTTGGAAACCTTCTTTTTCGTACGACGGGTATCACGTGCCATTGGTTATGCCCTCCCTTACTTCTTCTTGCCGGCGATGGCTTTCGCCGGGCCCTTGCGGGTGCGGGCATTGGTATGGGTGCGCTGGCCGCGAACCGGCAGGTTCCGGCGGTGGCGCAGGCCACGGTAGCAACCAAGGTCCATCAGGCGCTTGATGTTCATCTGCGTCTCGCGGCGCAAGTCGCCTTCGACGGTGTGGTTGGCGTCGATATATTCGCGCAGGGCCAGGGCCTCGGCGTCCGACAGCTCGTTGACGCGGCGGCTCTGGTCGATGCCGGTCGCTTCGCAGATGGCCTTGGCCGAGGAATGACCGATTCCGGTGATGTAGGTGAGGGCGATGGGAACCCGTTTGGAAGTCGGGATGTTAACGCCGGCGATACGTGCCACGTGTCATGTCCTTTCGTTGCGGTTCCGTAGCTCCAGAACCTTTTTTCACAACGCAGGCCCGGGGCGTTGCCAACCGGGCCGCAGCTGATTTCAGGTGATCGGCCCAATACGGACCAAGCCCCGCGTCAGAATCAATTCCGCGCGGGATGGTGCTGGTTAGGAGCAATTGCGATGGGCGTCAACCCCCTGCCCCGTCATTGCGCCATCATTTGCCCAGCACGGCGGCGATTGCCGCTTTGACCTCGTCGATTTCGCCCAGACCGTTGACCGACTGAAGCTGGCCCTTGGCATAGTAATAGCCGATCAGCGGCGAGGTTTTCTTGTAATATTCCATCAGGCGCTGGCGCAGGCTGTCTTCGTTGTCATCCGCGCGGCGCTTGAATTCCGTGCCGCCGCATTTGGTGCAGCGGCCATCCGCCGGGATCGGCTTGGTGATGTCGTTATAGACCTCGCCACAGCCCGCACAGGTCGAGCGGGCGGTGATGCGGCTGACCAGCGCATCGTCATCGACCTGCATCTCGATCACGGCGTCCAGCGTCTCACCCTGTTCTTCCAGAAGCTCGGCCAGCGCGTCGGCCTGTGCCAGCGTGCGCGGGAAGCCATCAAAGATGAAACCACCCTTCTTGTCGCCCTGGAGCTTTTCGCGGATCAGGCCGATCACGATGTCGTCGGTGACAAGATCGCCGCGAGCCATGACCTCGGCCACCTTCTTGCCCATTTCCGAGCCGCTGTCCTTGGCCTCGCGCAGCATGTCGCCCGTCGAGAGCTGGATCATGTCGCGCGTATCCACAAGAATATGCGCCTGCGTGCCCTTGCCCGCCCCCGGCGGTCCCAGAAGAATGATGTTCATCGGCGTGTCGTCCCTTTCTTGCGAGCGCGCTTCTTGCCCTTGCCCTTGCCGCTCAGCTGCGATTTCTCGATCAGGCCCTCATATTGATGCGCCAGAAGGTGGCTTTGCACCTGCTGGATCGTGTCCATTGTCACCGACACGACGATCAGCACCGAGGTGCCGCCGAAATAGAAGGGGATGGCCAACTGGCTGCGCAGCACCTCGGGCAGGAGGCAGACAGCCGCAAGATAGGCCGAGCCGAGCACCAGGATGCGGGTCACCACGTAATCCAGGTATTCGGCGGTTTTCTTGCCCGGACGCACGCCGGGCACGAAGCCGTTCTGGTTCTTCAGGTTGTCGGCCACGTCATCGGTCTTGAACGAGACGTTATAGGTATAGAAATAGGTGAAGAACACGATCATCGCCGTGAAGAACAGCAGGTAAAGCGGCTGGCCGGGGCCGAAATAGGCCATGATCGTGGACATGAGCGGGCTGGTCTGATTGCCCGAAAACGTGCTGATCGTGGTCGGCAGCAATAGGAGTGAACTGGCGAAGATCGCCGGGATCACGCCCGCCGGGTTGACCTTGACCGGCAGGTGCGAGGAGCCCCCGTCATAGACCTTCATCCCCACCTGGCGGCGCGGATATTGAATGTGGATCTTGCGCAGCGAGCGTTCCATGAACACGACAAAGGCGATCACCGCGATGACCATCAGGATCACGCCGATGATGACCGCCGGGCTGACCGCGCCCGAGCGGCCCTGGCTGAAGAACTGCGCAAGCGCCGCGGGCACTTCGGCGATGATCCCGACGAAAATGATGAGCGAGATGCCGTTGCCCACGCCGCGCGCGGTGATCTGCTCGCCCAGCCACATCAGGAACATGGTGCCCCCGACCAGCGTGATCATGCAGCTGGCCAGGAAAAACAGGCCCGGATTGGTCACGAGGTCGCCCGATTGCAGGCTGACCGCAAGACCGTAGGATTGCAGCGTCGCCAGGAACACCGTGCCGTAGCGGGTGTATTGGTTGATCTTCTTGCGGCCCTGCTCGCCCTCTTTCTTGAGCTGCTCGAGCGCTGGCACCATGGCCGCAAGAAGCTGCACGATGATCGAGGCCGAAATATAGGGCATGATGCCAAGCGCGAAGATCCCCATCCGGCCAAGCGCGCCGCCGGTGAACATCGACAGCATCCCGCCGATCGACGACGCCGCCCCTTCCATGAAGTTGCGCAGTTCGGCCCCGTCGATGCCGGGGACCGGGATGTAGGTGCCAAGGCGGTAAACGATCAGGAGCGCGAGCGTGAACAAGATCCGTTTGCGGAGCTCGGTGGCCTTGCCAAGGGCGGCCCAACTGGTGTTGGCGGCCATTTGTTCTGCTGCAGATACCATTCGTGGTCTCTTTCAAGTGCCAACGCCGCCTAAAGCCGTTTTCCGGCACAGGCGGCGTTTCAGGAAAACTCAAAGATATGTAAGCGGCGCGAACACCGCCCACAACCTCTTATTCGGCCGCCTGCGCGGTTGTGACCGTCAGCGAGCCACCCGCCTTCTCGACAGCCTCGACCGCCGATTTGGACGCGCCTGTGACCTCGATCGACAGCTTGGTGCTCAACTCGCCCTTGGCAAGAATGCGCACGCCGTCGAGCTTGCGGCGCACAAGGCCCGCTTCGATCAGCACGTCTTCGGTGACGGGGTTCTTGGCATCGATCTTCTTGGCGTCCACGAATTTCTGGATCATGCCAAGGTTGACGATGGCGTATTGCTTGCGGTTCGGCTTGGTGAAGCCGCGCTTGGGCAGGCGCTGATAGATCGGCATCTGGCCGCCTTCAAAGCCCTTGATGGCCACACCCGAACGGGATTTCTGACCCTTGATGCCGCGGCCGGCGGTTTTGCCCTTGCCCGAGCCGGGGCCGCGGGCGACGCGTTTCTTGGTCTTGGTGGCGCCGGGATTGTCGCGCAGTTCGTGAAGTTTCATGTCGCTTCTCCTGAAGCCGGATGTGACCCCCGAAGCGTGATGGGGCCAACCACGGCATGTCTTGATTGTGAGTCGTGGCCATGTGAGGCCACCCGCGGGCGTATACGGGGTGTTGCGGCGCGATGCAAGAGGGCTGGCGACAGTGAGGTGCGGTGCGCGGAAACTTCAAAAGTTTCCGGGCCGTTTTCTTTGGAAGAAAAACGACGCTTTCGACGCATGGGGCCATGCGTGGCGGGGTGGGCGGCGGACATCAAAACGCCCCGGCCTTTCCAGGCCGGAGCGCAATGTCTGAGCCGTAGGCCGGGGTTCACCCCGACCGAGTTTCAGCCCTTTTCTTCGATGATTTCCACCAGATGCGGGATCTTGTTGACCATGCCGCGCACGGCGGGGGTGTCTTCAAGTTCGCGCGTCTTGTGCATCTTGTTGAGCCCGAGGCCGATCAGCGTCTGGCGCTGCTTTTCCGGGCGGCGGATCGGAGAGCCGATCTGCTTGACTACGATGGTCTTTGCCATGGGTCGCTCTCCTTACGCTTCCGCGGCTTCTTTGGCCGGCGCGTCATCCTTTTTCAGGATGTCGGCGACCTTCTTGCCACGGCGCTGTGCCACCATGCGGGGGCTGGCCTGAAACTGCAGCGCGTTCAGCGTTGCGCGGATCATGTTGTAGGGGTTCTGCGAACCGACCGACTTGGCGACCACGTCCTGCACGCCAAGCATCTCGAACACGGCACGCATCGGACCACCGGCGATGATGCCGGTACCGGTCGTCGCGGTGCGCATGATGATCTTGCCGGCGCCGTGACGGCCATAGCCGTCATGGTGCAGAGTGCGACCCTCGCGCAGAGGCACGCGGATCATCTGGCGCTTGGCCTGTTCGGTGGCCTTGCGGATCGCCTCGGGCACCTCTTTGGCCTTGCCCTTGCCGAAGCCGACACGGCCCTTCTGATCGCCCACGACCACCAGTGCCGCGAACCCGAAGCGCTTGCCGCCCTTCACGGTTTTGGACACCCGGTTGATCGCTACGAGACGATCGGCGAATTCCGGTGCTTCGTCGCGGTCGCGACGGTCACGGCGGTTATCTTGTCTTGCCATTCTCTCGTCTCCTTAGATCTTCAGACCGGCTTCGCGCGCGGCATCCGCCACGGCCTTGATCCGGCCATGGAAGAGGAACCCGCCGCGGTCGAACTGGGCCTCGGTGATACCGGCTTTCTGAGCGCGTTCGGCGATGGTGCTGCCGATCTTTGCCGCCGCCTCGAGGGTGTTCTTGCCCACGAGCCCGAGATCCTTTTCGAGTGTCGAGGCCGAGGCCAGCGTCACACCGTTGAGATCGTCGATCAGCTGAACGCTGAGGTTCTTGTTCGAGCGGTGAACGCTGAGGCGCGGGCGCCCGGCGTTGACCTTGCGAAGTTTGTTCCGAACGCGCAGGCGGCGTTTGAGGAACAGTTTTCTCTTGCTGTTTGCCATCTGTCGCGTCCTTTACTTCTTCTTGCCTTCCTTCTGGAAGATGTACTCGCCCTTGTAGCGGATCCCTTTGCCCTTGTAGGGCTCGGGACGGCGCCAGTCGCGGATATTGGCCGCGACCTGTCCGACGAGTTGCTTGTCATAGCCTTCGACCACCAGTTCGGTGGGCTTGGGGGCCGTGACGGTCACACCTTCCGGAACCTCGAAATCGACATCGTGGCTGAGGCCCAGGTTCAGCTTCAGGGTGTTTCCCTGCATCTGCGCCCGGTAGCCCACGCCGTTGATTTCGAGCTCCTTCTTGAAGGGCTCATTCGCGCCATGCGCCATGTTGGCGATCACGGTGCGCGTCATGCCCCATTGCTGGCGCGCCCGTTTGGACTTGCCGCGGGGGGTGACGGTGATCTGGCCATCCTCGATGACGATGGTGACATCGTCGGTCGCGGTGAAGGTCTTGGTGGCCTTCGGGCCCTTGATCTCGATGGTCTGGCCCGAAAGGGTGGCGGTGACGCCATCGGGCAGAGCCACTGGTTGTTTTCCGATACGAGACATGTCCGAGCTCCTTAGAATACGGTGCAGAGCACCTCGCCGCCAACATTGGCAGCGCGCGCGGATGCATCCGACATCACACCCATGGGGGTGGAGACAATCGACACGCCCAGGCCCTGACGGACCGAAGGGATGTCCTTGACGCCCATATAGACGCGGCGACCGGGCGTGGAGACCCGTTTCATCTCGCGAATGGCGGGGGCGCCTTCGAAATATTTGAGGCTGATTTCCAAGGCCGGATGACCGTTTGTGCCGGTCGTCTTTTCATAGCCGCGGATGTAGCCTTCGTCAGCCAGCACATCCAGCACCCAGCAGCGCAGTTTCGACGCCGGGCAGGAAACGGTGGACTTGCCACGCATAGCCGCGTTGCGGATACGGGTGAGCATATCGCCGATAGGATCGTTCATTTTGCGTCCTCCTTACCAGCTCGATTTCACCATGCCGGGAGCCTGGCCATTCGAGCCAAGCTCGCGCAGGGCGATCCGCGACACTTTGAGTTTGCGATAATAAGCATGCGGACGACCCGTCAGCTGGCAGCGGTTGTGCAACCGGGTGGCCGAGCTGTTGCGCGGCAGTTCCGCCAGCTTCAGGGAGGCGCGGAAACGCTCTTCCATCGGCTTGCTCTCGTCGTTGATGATCGCTTTCAGAGCGGCCCGCTTGGCAGCGTATTTTTCCACCAGGCGCTGACGCTTCTTCTCGCGTTCGATCATTGCTTTCTTAGCCATATCTTTCTTCTCCCGCGATCAGCTGTTGAAGGGCATGTTGAAATGCTTCAACAGCGCCTTTGCTTCAGCGTCGGTCTTCGCCGTGGTGGCGATGATGATGTCCAGGCCCCAGACCTCGTCGACCTTGTCGTACTCGATCTCGGGGAACACGATGTGCTCCTTGATGCCGAGCGCATAGTTGCCGCGGCCATCGAAGGATTTGCCCGACACGCCGCGGAAGTCGCGGATGCGGGGCATGGCGATCGTGATCAGACGATCAAGGAAATCATACATCCGGTGACCACGCAGGGTGACCTTGGCGCCCATCGGCATACCTTCACGGACGCGGAAACCGGCGATCGAGTTCTTGGCCACGGTCACAAGCGCCTTCTGGCCGGCGATCTGGGTCAGGTCTTCCTGGGCCGACTTGGCCTTCTTGGAATCGCGGACCGCCTCGGCACCGCAGCCGATATTCAGGACGATCTTGTCCAGGCGCGGAATCTGAAGGTCGTTGGTATAGCCGAACTCTTCTTTCAGAGCGGGCTTGATCGTGTCGCGGAACTGCGTGCGCAGGCGCGGGGTGTAGGTTGCTGTATCAAGCATCGATCACGTCCCCCGTGGTCTTGGCAAAGCGCACCTTCTTGTCGCCTTCGGTCTTGAAGCCGACGCGGGTGGGTTTGCCGTTCTTGTCGAGGATCGCCAGGTTGCTCAGATCGATGGGCATGGGCTGCGGAATGCGGCCGCCCTGGCTCTGCTGGCTTTGCTTGGTGTGGCGGATGGCGACGTTCACGCCGTCAACCACGGCCTTGCCGGTCTTGGGGCTGACCGAAAGGATAGCGCCTTGCTTGCCCTTGTCCTTGCCGGCCAGAACGACGACGGTATCGCCTTTTTTCAGTTTGGCAGCCATCTTACAGCACCTCCGGGGCGAGCGAGATGATTTTCATGAACTTCTTGGCGCGCAGCTCGCGCACGACCGGCCCGAAGATACGGGTGCCGACAGGTTCATTGTTGTTGTTGAGGATAACGGCCGCGTTGCGGTCAAAGCGGATGGCGGTGCCATCTTCGCGGCGGACTTCCTTGGCGGTGCGCACGACGACGGCCTTGCGGACATCGCCTTTCTTCACGCGGCCGCGCGGGATGGCTTCCTTGACCGAGACGACGATGATGTCGCCCACGGATGCGTATTTACGCTTGGAACCACCCAGAACCTTGATGCACTGAACTCGGCGTGCGCCGGAGTTGTCAGCAACATCCAGATTGGTCTGCATCTGGATCATTTGGTTTCTCCCGACCT
>CAZMZS010000117.1:0-2104 GCA_964570675.1 uncultured Roseovarius sp.
AGCCCCCGGCGCTGAACCAGCGCAGGTTGATGGCAAAGACCAGCACCATCAGCATGGCGAACCAGAAATTCGGGATCGCCACGCCCAGCTGCGTCACCCCCATCACCCCCAGATCCACCGCCGACCCGCGCCCTTGCGCGGCCCATATCCCGGCGGGAAAGGCAATCAGCGTGCTCAGCCCCAATGCATATAGGGCGAGCGGCAGGCTCACCTTCAGCCGCTCGGCGATCATCTCGGCCACCGGCGTGCGATAGGTATGGGAAATGCCGAAATCGCCCTGCACCATCCCGCCGATCCAATCGAGATACCGCAGCGGCGCGGCCCGGTTCAGGCCCAGCTCCTCGCGCAGCGCCGCCAGCGTGTCGGGTTCGGCATTGATGCCCAGCATATAGGCCGCCGGATCGCCCGGCACGATCTCGAGTGCCACGAAAATCACGAGGCTCGCCACCAACAGCGAAACCATCAGGGACATCACGCGCCGCGCGCCATATTGCAGCATCACTTGCCCCGCCGTTCCATCGCGCCGAAAAGACAACCGCCCCGCAGCACGCTTGCGCTCACTCCTCCCAATAGACGCCGGTCAGATCGGTCGCCTGTGTCGGCGCATCCACCCAGAGCCCGCGCAGCCTCGCATCGGCCACCGTCGGCACCGCCAGCTGAAAAAGGTAGCCGTTGACGTGATCCTCCGCGATCCGGGTCTGCATCGCAACCATCAGTTCCGAGCGCTTTTCGGGGTCTGTCTCGGTGCTCAGCGCCGCGTTCAGCGCCTGGAATTCCGGGCTGTCATACTGGAAATAATACTCCGGGCGCGCATAGATGCCGATATCCATCGGCTCGGTATGGCTGACGATGGTCAGGCCGAAATCCTTGCCGCGAAACACCTCTTCCAGCCATTGCGCCCATTCCAGGTTGGTGATCTCGGTCTCGATCCCGACATTGCGCAACTGCGCCGCGATAATCTCGCCGCCGCGCCGCGCATAGGAAGGCGGCGGCAGCTTGAGCGTGGTGGTGAACCCATCCGCAAGCCCCGCCTCGGCCAGCAACTGTCGCGACAATTCGGGATCGTATTCCGACAGGAATGTCAGATCGACGTAATCGGGGTGGTGGGGCGCGAAATGCGTCCCGATCGGCGTGCCAAGGCCAAACATCGCCCCCTCCACGATCGCCTTGCGGTCAATCGCATGGGACACGGCGCGGCGCACCATCGGGTTGTCGAGCGGCGGCAGCGCGTTGTTCATCGCCAGGATCGTCTCGCCCTCGGTCGAGCCGACCAGCACCTGAAACCGCGCATCGGCCTCGAATTGCGGCAGGTTCTCGGGGGCGGGATAGAACGGAAAGGCCTGCACATCCTCGGCCATCACCGCCGCAAAAGCCGCCGTGGGATCGCTGATGAACTTGAAGGTCGCACTGTCCAGCCGCGCCGCCTCGCCCCAGTAGCCGGGGTTGCGCTCAAGCGTGATCCGGTCGCCCTGCGCCCAGTCCCTGAAGCGGAATGCGCCGGTGCCCACAGGGCTTTGCTTGATGCTCTCGATACTTTCGGGCGCCACGATCACCGCATCGCCCCAGGCCATGTTGAACAGGAACCCGCCATCGGGCGCGGCCAGCGTCACCTTGGCCGTCAGATCGTCCAGCGCCTCGACGCTCTCGATCCCGGCAAACAGCGCCTTTTGCGCGTTCTGGCTGTCCTCGGCTCGGGCACGGTCCAGCGTGAACACCACATCACTTGCATCAAGCGCACTGCCATCGTGAAACTGCACGCCCTCGCGCAGGTGAAAGGTATAGACTTGCCCGTCATCCGAAATGTCCCAGCTTTGCGCCAGACCCGGATTGACCGAACCGTCCGGCCCGAACCGCGTCAGCCCCTCGAAGACATTGGCATAAAGCACCTGGTCGATCGCCCCGGCGGCGGCGCTGGTCGGGTCCAGATGCGGCGGCTCCAGTTGCAGCCCGATCACAAGGTCGCTCTTCGCCTCCGCGGCCCAGGCCGCAAGCGTCATCGCGCCCGCAAGCGCCGTCATCGCCAGCACCTTCATCGCATGTCTCCTTCCAAGCGCGACACCATCGGTGGCCCCGCTCCCCGCAGTGAACCCGTATTTGCCCGCGC
>CAZMZS010000117.1:2204-8667 GCA_964570675.1 uncultured Roseovarius sp.
TCCACCCTCGGCGTCACGATGGACATGATGATCCTGCACGGTCAGGCGGTGGCGCGCGGGCTGACGAAAACCATGCTGGTGATCGACATGCCCTTCGGCAGCTACGAGGAAAGCCCCGCGCAGGCCTTCGCCAATGCCGCGCGGCTGATGCGTGAAACCGGCGCGGCGGCGGTCAAGCTCGAAGGCGGGCGGCACATGGCAGATACCATCGCCTTTCTGGTGGCGCGCGGGGTGCCGGTGATGGCCCATATCGGCCTCACACCGCAATCCATCAACACACTTGGTGGCTACAAGGTGCAGGGGCGCGCCGAACAGGGCGATGCGCTCATGGCCGATGCCAAGGCCGTGGCCGATGCCGGCGCCTTTTCCGTTGTGCTCGAAAAACTGCCCGCCAGCCTTGCCGACCGCATCACTGCCGCCATTGCCATCCCCACCATCGGGATCGGCGCTTCGGTCGATTGCGACGGTCAGATTCTGGTGGTCGATGACATGCTGGGCCTCTTCACCGCCTTCAAGCCGAAATTCGTCAAACGCTACGCCACGCTGGGCGAGGACGGCGAAGCCGCGATCCGGGCCTATGCCGATGATGTCCGTGCGCGCCGCTTTCCCGGCACCGAACATATCTTCGCAGACAAGGCACCGGGCCAATGACCGCGGCGCCCGCCCCGATCATCCGGACCCTGCCCGAACTGCGCGCCGCCACCGCGCCCTGGCAGCGTGCGGGCGAAACCATCGGCGTCGTGCCCACGATGGGCGCGCTGCATGACGGCCACCTTTCGCTGGTCGAGGCCGCCCGGCGCGCCTGCGACCGCGTGATCGTCACGATCTTCGTCAACCCCAAGCAGTTCAACAATCCCGACGACCTCAGGAACTATCCCCGCACCGAAAACGAGGACGCCCGCAAACTGGCGCGCTTTTCGGTCGATGCGCTCTATGTGCCCGACGCCGATCAGATCTATCCCGAGCGTTTCGCCACCACCGTCTCCGTCTCCGGTCTGACCGACGTCATGGAAGGCGCCCACCGCCCCGGCCATTTCGACGGGGTGGCGACCGTCGTGACCAAGCTGTTCCTGCAAAGTGCGGCCACGGACGCATTCTTTGGCGAAAAGGATTTTCAGCAATTGCAGGTGGTGCGCCGGATGGCGGCGGACCTCGATATTCCCATCACCGTGCATGGCTGCCCCACCATCCGCGAGATCGACGGCCTCGCCATGGCCTCGCGCAACCTGCTGCTGTCGGATCGCGCCCGCACCCTCGCACCGCGCCTGCACGAGGAAATGGAAACGCTGGCGCAGGGCGTCGCTGCGGGCGGGGATTTTGCCACGCTGCAACGCGCCGCCATCGAACGGCTGGAAAAAACCGGCTTCACCGGCATCGATTACCTCGAAATCCGCGCCAATGACGACCTGTCGCCACTTGATCGCCCCGACCGCCCCGCGCGCCTCTTCGCGGCCGCATGGCTGGCCGGAGTGCGGCTGATCGACAATATCGCCGTCTGACCGTCGGCCGCTCCGGCGCCCTTCAGGCCCATTCCAGGAACCGCAGCACTTCCGATCCCACCTGCCTCGGGTGGGTCAGCGGCGCCATATGCCCCGCGCCGCCGATCATCGTGCGCTCCGCGCGCGGCAGCCGCGCCGCCAGCGCCTCGTGGATCGCCGCCACGATCGCGGGCGACTCGCTGCCCTCGACCAACAGAACCGGCACGCCGACCCCCTCCAGAACGGACGGGGCCAGCAAACCCGCCTCATCCTCGTAAAGCGTCGGCTCCGCCGCCTTGATCAGCGGCATCCGCTCGGCCATGGCCTCGCGCTGCGCGGGCGGGATCGCCTCCCACGGCATGCCGCCCCCCCAGATCGTCGCAAAGGCCTGCGCCGCGCCCATCAGATCACCCGCCGCCATCGCCCCGGCATAACCCGTCATCATGCTGTCGAATGTCGCGCGCGCGCCCGGCGTGTCGGCGAAACCGGCAGCAAAGAAGACCGGCTCGATCAGGATCAGGCTGCGCACCAGCTCCGGGCGCTCGACGGCCAGCCGCAACGCCACCGTCGCGCCAAAGGAATGCCCCAGCAGGTCCGCAGGCGCCTGCGCATCAAGGAAATCCGCCGCCATGGCGACGCTCAGCGCCTGGATGTCGCCCCGCCCGTGCCACGCGCCACTGCGCCCGTGCCCCGGCAGATCAAAGGCGGTCAGCGTCATCTCGGTGGCGATCCGCTTGGCCAGCCCGGCCCAGCTTCCGCTATGGGCCAGCGAACAATGCAGCGCCAGCGCCGCGCGCGGCCCATGCCCGTAACTGGTCCAATAGGTTTCGAATCCCCCCCGCTGCGCGCTTGGCATATATTCAGCCCCGCCCGCGTCCGCATCCGCAGGACATGCCCGCGAAACACTCGTTCTGTGCCATTTTGGCCCGTTCCCCCTTGGCATAGCTTTGCCCGACGCTATGCCCATGCTAAGCGAAGTTCAACTTAACGAATCTGTCACACGCCGCCATCCGGGAACATTTCAACATGCCGACCACCCCTGAACCCAAACTGATCACCGGCAACGCCAACAAGCCGCTTTCGCAGGCGATCGCCCGCCGCATGTCGATGCATCGCGGCGTCAATGTCGGGCTGGTCGATGCCCGTGTCGAACGCTTCAACGATCAGGAAGTCTTCGTCGAGGTTTACGAAAACGTCCGCGGCGAGGACATGTTCATCATCCAGTCCACCTCGAACCCGGCCAATGACAACCTGATGGAACTGCTCATCATGTCCGATGCGCTGCGCCGCTCCTCGGCCAAGCGCATCACCGCCGTGATCCCCTATTTCGGCTACGCCCGCCAGGACCGCCGCTCCAAGGCACGCACCCCGATCTCGGCCAAGCTGGTCGCCAACATGCTGGTCGGCGCCGGGATCGAGCGGATCCTCACGATGGACCTGCACGCCACCCAGATCCAGGGCTTCTTCGACATTCCCGTCGACAACCTCTATGCCGCCCCGGTCTTCGCGCTCGACATCAAGTCGCAGTTCAAGGACACGATCGACGACGTGATGATCGTCTCGCCCGATGTCGGCGGCGTGGCCCGCGCGCGTGAACTCGCCAAACGGATCGAAGCCCCCCTCGCGATCGTCGACAAACGCCGCGAAAAGGCGGGCGAAATCGCGGAAATGACCGTGATCGGCGACGTATCGGGCAAGAAATGCGTGATCGTGGACGATATCTGCGACACCGCGGGCACGCTCTGCAAGGCCGCCCAGGTGCTCCTGGATAACGGTGCCTCCGAAGTGCACGCCTATATCACCCATGGCGTGCTTTCCGGACCCGCCGTCGAGCGCATCACCAATTCGGTGATGAAATCGCTGGTCATCACCGACACGATCCAGCCCACTCCCGAAATCAAGGCCGCGCCCAATATCCGCATCATCCCGACTGCTCAGATATTCGCCCAGGCGATCCTCAATATCTGGAACGGCACCTCGGTGTCCTCGCTCTTCGAGACCGAAACCCTCGAACCCATCTATGAAGGCCAGTTCGGCAACTGACGCCGCGCGCGCCCCACATGGGGTCAGTAAAGCTGCCAGTCATCCTCATGCCTGGCCTCGCCAATGGCCATCCAGCGGATGCGCGCCCTTGCCACGCGGGTATCGCCCCAGGTGCGGAACACCACTTCGAACCCGGCCTCTGTGATCTTTTCGGCCGCCACATCGGCGCGCGCATTGGTGGCGCTGTCCATGTCCCACATCGATAGCGCCACTTGCACCATCGGCACCGAACGGAACGGTTCCTTGAACACAAGCGCCTTGCGCCGCTCGCGCGCGCCCTCACCCGTCCACATCTCGCCGCCATCCTCGTAATCCGAGAACAGCACGTCATCGCCCTGCGCGATACCTATGGACTGACTGGTTAAATACTTCATGGCGTGATCCCGGCGTTCCGGCCAACTCTGATAGGGCTTTTGGGCGGGATTGAGAAGGCGAAAAGGTAAATCCGTGAAAAGCTCTGCCCGAATCCTTCTCGCCGATCACCGAAATCGCCCTTGCATTCGCCCCGCAACGCAGCCCAAGGTCGGCGCGCCTGACAGGGATAGGACAGTCACATGCCGGATACCGAAACGCAACGCACCTTGCTTCTGACCGGGGCCAGCCGCGGCATCGGCCACGCCACGGTGCGCACCTTCGCCGCGCGCGGCTGGCGCGTGATCAGCTGCTCCCGCCAGCCCTTTTCCAGCGAATGCCCCTGGCCCAACGGCGAACGCGACCATATTCAGGTCGATCTCTCCGACCCCCGCCAGACCATCGCCGCCGTCGAGGAAATCCGCTCTCGCCTGCCCGGCGGGCGGCTGGACGCCCTGGTCAACAATGCCGGGATCTCGCCCAAGGGCGATGCGGGCGCGCGGCTCAACACCATCGACACCGGGCTCGATGTCTGGGGGCAGGTGTTCCACGTCAATTTCTTCGCCCCCGTGGTGCTCGCGCGCGGGCTGATCCGGGAACTCTCGGCCGCCCGGGGCGCGGTGGTCAACGTCACCTCCATCGCCGGCGCGCGCGTGCATCCCTTCGCCGGGGCGGCCTATGCCACCTCCAAGGCGGCTCTGGCGGCGCTCACCCGCGAAATGGCGCATGATTTCGGCCCCTCCGGCGTGCGGGTCAACGCCATCGCACCGGGCGAGGTGGAAACCGGCATCCTCAGCGAAGGCACCGACAAGATCGTCGAGACCCTGCCGCTTCGTCGCCTCGGCCAGCCCTCGGAAGTGGCCGAAGCGATCTATTTTCTTTGCACCGAGGCCAGCTCCTATGTCTCGGGCACCGAGATCGAGGTGAACGGCGCGCAACACGTCTGACCCGCCCCGGCACGCACCACAACCACAACCGCAACCGTGCCGGGCCGCCCCTTCATCTGGCCAAAAATACCTCGGGGGGTCCGGGGGGCTGGCCCCCCGGCCTTGCCCCCGAAAAGCGATACCCCGCCAATACCACTGGAACAGCAAAAGGCCCGCCAAACGGCGGGCCTTTCACGAAATACTCGGCGCGGGGGCTCAGTTCGGCGACAGGCCGATGTGATCGCCCATCGCAACCATGTCCGCCAACAGCTTGGCGGCGTCGTCCACCGGGCCGGGCTCGTTGACGAAGGTCTCCTGCGCCTTGGCCAGCTTGTCGGTCGCCTCGTCCACCAGCGCCTGGAAATGCTCCTTGGTGATCTCGTCGCGCGGAATCGCGCGCTCGGCCAGAACCGACACGGTCTCGCCGTCGATCTCCGCGAAACCGCCGGTCACGACATAATCCGCACTGCCCTCGGCGCCCGTCACGGTGACAAGACCGGGACGCAGCGTGGTGATCAGCGGGCTGTGCTGCGCCATGGCCGTCAGATCGCCCTCGGCGCCCGGAATGCGCACTTCGCTCGCTTCCATCGACACCAGCCGCCGCTCGGGCGACACCAGATCGAATTGCACTGTATCAGCCATGCTTGGCCTCCTTGTCATGCCCGCACCCCGGATCAATGCGATCCGGGGCCGGACAGGCGTTCATCAGGCCGCGTCGGCAGCCATCTTCTCTGCTTTGGCCTTCACGTCGTCGATGCCGCCGACCATGTAGAAGGCGCCTTCGGGCAGGTGGTCATACTCACCCGCGACCACGGCCTTGAAGGACGCGATCGTGTCTTCCAGCGGCACCTGGATGCCGTCGGAACCGGTGAAGACCTTGGCCACGTCGAAGGGCTGGCTCAGGAAGCGCTGGATCTTGCGGGCTCGCGACACGGTCAGCTTGTCCTCTTCGCTCAGCTCGTCCATCCCCAGGATGGCGATGATGTCCTGAAGCGACTTGTAGCGCTGCAGGATCCCCTGCACGTCGCGGGCCACCTGGTAATGCTCCTCGCCCACAATGGCCGGGTCCATCAGGCGCGAGGTCGAATCGAGCGGGTCCACGGCCGGGTAGATACCCAGCTCCGAAATCGCGCGGTTCAGAACCGTTGTGGCGTCGAGGTGGGCAAAGGTCGTGGCGGGGGCCGGGTCGGTCAGGTCGTCCGCGGGAACGTAGACGGCCTGGATCGAGGTGATCGAGCCCTGCTTGGTCGAGGTGATCCGCTCCTGCATCTGGCCCATGTCGGTGGCCAGCGTCGGCTGGTAGCCCACGGCCGAGGGAATACGGCCCAGCAGCGCCGACACTTCCGAACCCGCCTGGGTAAAGCGGAAGATGTTGTCGACGAAGAACAGAACGTCGGTGCCCGACTGGTCGCGGAACTGCTCGGCCAGCGTGAGGCCCGAGAGCGCGACGCGGGCGCGGGCGCCCGGCGGCTCGTTCATCTGGCCATAGACCAGCGCAACCTGGCTCTCTTCCAGATTGTCGGGCTTGATGACGTTGGATTCGATCATCTCGTGGTAAAGGTCGTTGCCCTCGCGGGTCCGCTCACCCACACCGGCGAAAACCGAATAACCCGAATGCACCTTGGCGATGTTGTTGATCAGTTCCATGATCAGAACCGTCTTGCC
>CAZMZS010000118.1:0-8510 GCA_964570675.1 uncultured Roseovarius sp.
TGGCCAATGTCATCTTCGTCGGCAGCTTGTTGGCCTTTTCTTCGGCCCGCATGACGCGTTTGTCACGCATCTCGCCGGCATAGACCCGCAGCGCATCGGCGATCGAGGTGCCGAAGGTCTGCGACTGGACCAACACGGTCACGAAGCTGGAAATATCCTGCACGCCGCAGCGCTCGGCCATTTCATTGAGCACCGATGCCTTGTCGCGCCCGGCCTTCACCTGCTGGGACACGATCTCGTATTCCTCGGCCAGAGCGGGATAGGAGGCGGCGATCTCGTTGGCGACGCGAATGATCGACTGATCCAGCGATTGCCCGGCCTCGACGCAGGTCAGCATCATGTCGAGACTGTCGGGAAAGCCGTCCGAAATCTCTTCCTGGCGCTTTTGCTGGCGCTTTGTGACCCAGTATTTGGGCATGAGATACCCGACCGCACCGGGGCCAAGGATATACAGGATCGCTTCTTGCGCGCTGGTTTCCTCGCCTGATTTGAACATCAGGAAATAGATCACGCCAAGGGTCAACAGGCCAAGCGCCAAGGCCAGTTGGGCAAAGTGGAAATAGCGCACGGCATCGCGGTTGCGATAGCCCGCCTGGATCAGGGTCAGCCGGATCTGCGACAGTGCCTTGGCATCCTGGGGTTCGAGGAAGTTCGCGTATTTGTCCAGCTTCTCATTGCGCCGGTTGGTGCGCAGATGTGCAGATTCCTTGCCGGTTGGGCGCGACTGCTGGCGCTGGTCCTTCTTGAGCTTTTCCAGCGGATCCTTGGAATCGCGGATCAGCATCGGGATCATCAGCGCCACAAGAAGAATCCCGAGCGTGCCGACGGCGATCAGGGGGCCGAACGGGCCAAGGGCGCTGATCAGGCCGCCCTGAATTTGGTCGAAGAGTTCCATCACCTCGGGTTCCTTTTCAGACCTTGATGTTCACAAGCGCGCGCATGACGAAGAGGTTGGCGACCAGGAAGGTGCCCACGATCAAAGCTGCGGGGATGAAATAGGCGTGCTCCATCGCTTCGTCATAGTAGTTGGGATCGATCAGCTGGATGCCGATCAGGGCCAAGACAGGAAAGCCAGAGAGGAACTTGCCCGACCACTTCGCCTCGGCGGTGATCGCCTTGACGCGGCGGAACAGGCGGAAGCGGGCACGGATCACTTTTGCCAGACCATCTAGGATTTCGGCCAGGTTGCCGCCTGATTGCTGCTGGATCGTCACGGCGACCGCAAGAAAGCGAAGATCCTGCATGTCCAGCCGCTCGGCCAGATCCTTGAGCGCCTCGCCGACATCGCGGCCATAGGCGGATTCATCCGCGATGATGCCGAATTCGGTGGCAAGCGGATCCGCAACTTCGTTGGCGACAATCGAGATCGCCGAAGAGAACGGATGGCCGACCCGCAGGCTGCGCACCATCAGTTCGATGGCGTCGGGCAATTGTTCCTCGAACATCGCCATGCGCTTGTTGGCCTTCATGTTGATCCAGGTGAAGACCCCGCCGACGCCGATCACCACCGACACGAGGGCACGGACCGGCACGCTGGTCGCGGTGCCGATGGTCAGGCCCACAAAGGCCAGCGCGGTCACCGCCACCATCAGCATGATCAACTGTCTGGGCGTAAAGGCGATGGCCGCCTTTTGCGCTTTTTCCGACAGGATCGCATAGATTGGAATGTTACGCGCCTTGAGGTGCTGTTGCATCTCCTTGCGCAGCTTTTCCATCACCTCTTCGCGGTTGCCGGACTTGTCCAGCATCTCGAGGCGGCGATTCACCCGGCTGTTGAGGCTGATCGAGCGCCCGAAGACGGTCAGGTATATCCCCTCGACGAGGACGAGAACCCCGACGAAGATCAACGCGTAGATGATCGGTTCTGCACTGATGGACATCGGGGTTACTCCGCTGCGATGGGTTCATAGATGCTGGGAGGCAGGTCGTAGCCCCAGAGGCGGAATCGCTCGGTAAAGTTCGAACGCACCCCGGTTCCGGTGAAATGGCCGATAATCTTGTTCTCGGGCGTCAGGCCGACACGCTGATAGCGGAAGATTTCCTGCATCGAGATCACCTCGCCCTCCATTCCCGTCACTTCGGTGATCGAGGTCATCCGGCGCGAACCGTCCTGCAGGCGTGAGGCCTGCACGATCAGATGCACCGCCGATGCAATCTGCGAACGCACCGCCTTGAGCGGCATCTCGATCCCGGCCATGGCGACCATGTTCTCAAGACGGCTGATGGCGTCGCGGGCGTTGTTGGCGTGGATCGTAGTCATCGACCCGTCATGGCCGGTGTTCATGGCCTGGAGCATGTCGATCACCTCCTCGCCGCGCGTCTCGCCGACGATGATGCGGTCGGGGCGCATCCGCAGCGCGTTCTTGAGACAGTCGCGCGGGCTGACTTCGCCCTTGCCTTCCACGTTGGGGGGACGGCTTTCCATCCGGCCCACATGGATCTGCTGGAGCTGAAGTTCGGCGGTATCCTCGATGGTGAGGATGCGTTCGGCATTGTCGATGAAGGACGAGAGGGCATTGAGCGTCGTCGTCTTACCCGAGCCGGTACCGCCCGACACGATGATATTGAGCCGCGTCGCCACCGCCGCCTGAAGATAGGCGGCCATTTCTTCGGAAAAGGCGCCGAACCTGACCAGATCGTCAATGCCCAGCTTGTCCTTCTTGAATTTACGGATCGACACGAGGCTGCCATCCACCGCGACGGGGGGCACCATGGCGTTGAAACGCGAACCGTCTGCAAGGCGGGCGTCAACATAGGGGTTGGATTCATCAACGCGCCGGCCCACGGCCGACACGATCTTGTCGATGATCCGCAACAGATGCTTTTCATCCTTGAAGGTGACATCGCTCAGTTGCAGCTTGCCGTCGCGTTCGACGAAGATCTGTTGCGGGCCGTTCACGAGGATGTCGTTGACGGTGTCGTCCTGAAGCAGCGTTTCCAGCGGGCCGAGGCCGCGGACCTCGTCATAAAGCTCCTGGGTCAGCGTGTTGCGGTCTTCGCGGTTCAGAACGATGCTGCGCTCTTCAAGGAATTCGCCCGCGATCGAACTGATCTCGGCGCGCAGATCGGCCTCGGTCGCGCTTTCCAGCGCGCCAAGGTTCAGGTTGTCCAGAAGTGCACGGTGCAGATCGAGTTTGATCTCGGACAGGCGCTCCTTGCGCTTGCGCTCCTTGTCGGCTGGCTGGGGCACGGCGGCAGGCTTCTGCGGGGCCCGGCGCAGGCTGGCCTTGGGTGTGGGCTCGACAGGTGCCGTTTTCGTGTGCTCGGTCTCGGCGCTGACAGGTGCAAGCGCCGGCTTGGCGTTGCCGGGGGCTGATTTCTTGTATCTCGAGAACATTGGTGTCTACCTTCCTGCCTTAAGCGGCCTCGGCTTCGCTTTTGCCGAGTTCATGCAGCGACATGGCGAGTTTGGCGATTTCCTTGCGCAGCGGGTTCTTGCCCGCTGCCGTTGCCAGCGGTGTGCCGTGATCTCCGGCCTGAGTGACCGCGCGACCGCCATCGGGCAGCTGGACCTCGATCGAGATCTCGAGGCTTTCGGCCAGCCTCTTGACCCGGCTCTTGCCGTTCAGATCGGTGAATTTCGGGGCGCGGTTCAGACAGAAGCGCAGCTTCTCGGTCGGCAACTCCTCGGATCGAAGCGCCCGCTTGAAGCGCAGCGCGTTCTGCGCCGAGCGCATATCCAGTTCTAGTGTGGTAAAATAAATCTGCGCATTGGTGAGGACCGTCTCGGTCCATTGCACCAGCGTCGTGGGCATGTCCACCACGACATAATCAAATCGCGCGCGCGCATAGTCCAGAATGCGCTGCACGTCCTGCGGCCCGATCATGTCCAATGGCAGGATGTCGGGCGGCGCGGTCAGAACCCAGAGCTTTTCCTCGTATTCGGTCAGGGCCTGATGAAACACGTCCTCGTCCATCGAGTCCGTATCGGACCACATCTCGAAAACGGCCTCGCGGCGGGGCAGGTCGAGATAGGTGCTGACTGCGCCGCTCTGAAGCCCGAAATCCAGGATACAGACGCGCGTCGGCGCCTTCTTGTCGACCACCGCCAGTTCCCAGGCCAGGTTCACCGCGACGGTTGTCGCTCCGGTGCCCCCAGCCAGGCCCTGCACGGCCAGCAAGACGCCATCGCCTTGCGAATCACCGCCCGGAAATGCGGCCGCTGCCGGGCGTTCGGGCTTGGTGCGCAGCCGCTCGATGGCGGCCTCGAGTTCGCCTTCGGGCAGAGGGTAGGGCACGAATTCATCCGCGCCCCGGCGCAGCAGTTGATGCAATGCCGCGGGGCTGACATCCTCGGCGATCAGGATGACCTTGATACCCTTGGAATCGGCCAGCGAGATGATCTCGCCGAGCATGACAAGATCATCCTCGTCGGACTCGTCGATAGCGATGGCGACGAATTCCAGGTGCTCCGCCTCGGGCTGACTGAAGAAGGCCAGCGCCTCGGAAAAGCCAAGATCACCCCAGTTTTCACCAAGGGCGCTTTCCATGTCTTCGATCAGAAGATCGAAGTTCTGCACGTCGCGGCTGATCGTACAGGCCGTGATCGGGCTGGGTTCTGGCTTTGTCGTCGCACTACTCGTCATCATGTTATGATCCCATATTGCAATCGCCACGAAGGTTGCTCCGGGTTCGCCCGGAATCTTTTGACGGCTACGCAGTTCGCGCACCCAACCGGAAGGGCACGGCACACGACTGCCACCCGGCGACATTCCTTGAAAATCTGGGCAACATTTGGGCTAAAAAAACGTAATTGTGCGGTAAGAAACGACAAAAAGAAAACCCGCCAGTGTGGCGGGTTTGAGTTGGTCCGGCACGCCGGACAGGGAGATTTCGTTACGCCTTGTGGGTCATTCCACCAGGTTTTCGCCGCCCACCATCGACAAGGTCGACGTGGGCGCCGCACTTCTGACGTAGTCGCGATAGATCACCTGGGCATAGCGGCCATCCATGACCGCCGGGTGTGATTTCACGAAGCCCGAAACTTCGGTGACGGTGCGGCGATTGCGACGTTCACGCCCCTGGGTGACGATCAGGGGCTGGGTTTCTCCGTAGGAGGCGACCGCTTCCAGCCGCGAACGGCTGATCCCCTGGCTGACCAGGTAATTGACGGCCGCGTGGGCGCGGCGCAGCCCGAGCTGCTTGTTGTATCCTGGTGATCCGACCTTGTCGGTGTGCCCGTAGACGCGGAACCGCACCTCCGGGAACTGGCGGATCCAGGCGGCTTGTTCATTCAGCGTATCGCGTGCGCCCGCATCGAGAGTGGCGGAATTGAACGCGAAATTGACCGTGCTTGCCACTTCTTGCGAGAACCGGTTGGCGAGATCGTAAACATATCCCTTTTCGCCGGTCATCACGAGGTGGTTGTTCATGTTGGCATTTCCGAAGCCGCCGCTGTCGACCATGGCGCCCGCCTCGGAGAAATACGAGCGATAGGTGCCGCCATCCGTGGTGCAAGCCGCGATCGCGACAAGGCTTGCAGTTGCGAGAAGATGTTTCATGAGCCCTGCCTTTCGATCAATCCATCACGTAGCCGTAAGAGCCGGTGAAGTCCTGTCGCGCGACTTCGCCAACGGTTCCACCCGCCTGGTTGTCCTTCAACACGCGTCCGTTGAGGAACAGGTCGGCCTCGGATGGGAGTCTGATCCGGTCGGTCGGCAGGGCCAGCGCCTCGCCACGCGTCGGGGTCACGAGATGTGCGCTGACGATGATGACCAGTTCGGTCTGCGCGCGCTGGTAATCCGCGCTGCGGAACAGGGCGCCAAGAACCGGGATGTCTCCCAGCCAGGGCACCTGTCCATTGGTGTCGCGGAAATCGTCCTGCAACAGCCCGGCGATCGCAAAGCTCTCGCCATCGCGCAGCGACACCGTGGTCGAGGTGTCGCGACGACGGAAGGCATCGACGGTGAATGAACCCGTAGTGATCCCGTTGGTCGGATCGATCGAAGAGACGGCCGCACCCAGTTCAAGGTTGATGACACCGTCATCCACCACGCGCGGGACGAAATTCAGTTCGACGCCGAAGGGCTTGAACTCGATCGAGGTGGTATCGTTGTCCTGAGCGACGGGAATGGGATATTCACCGCCCGCAAGGAATTTCGCTTCCTGGCCCGAAAGGGCGGTCAGATTGGGTTCGGCCAGTGTGCGCACGACGCCCTTCTGTTCAAGCGCCTGCATCAGGATGCCGATTTCCACCGAGCCCACATCGAAGCCGAAGAACGCCGCACCGGCGTCGTTGCCGGCCGAAACGCCCGGGGCGGTGGTTCCGAAGGACGAAAGATTGCTCCCGGCAAGCGCCGCGCCCCTGCCGGTCGCGCCAAGCGCGTCGACCGCCAGCGAAGTGGAGAGCTGTTTGGACACGCTGCGCTGCATTTCGGCAAAGCGCACCTTGAGCATGACCTGCTGATTGCCCGACACCACCATCAGGTTCGAGACCCGCTCGGGCGCATAGCGTTCGGCCAGCGCCAATGCGCGCTCCATGCGTGCTGTGCTTGAAACGCTGCCCGACAGCACGATGCCGTCATTGGCCGTGCGCACCTCGATCCGCTCGTTGGGCAGGATCTGCTGGATACGTTCCTTGAATTCGGACACATCGGTCGAGACATGGACCTCGACATTCGTGATCAGCTTGCCGGTCTCGTCCAGAAGGGTCAGGGTCGTGCGACCCGGCGCCTTGCCGAGAATGTAGATCGTGCGATCCGACAGAGTCGAGAAATCCGCGATCGAAGGATTGGCAATGCTGAGTTCGGCGAAGGGCACGTCGCTTTCGACGACGACGGCACGGTTCATCGTGACGACGAGATCACGGTTCGCGCCCTTGCGCACCACTTGTAGGTTTTCTGCGTGCAACTCACTGACAAAATTACTGAAAACAATCGCCAGCCCGAGAAGGGCGGCTTTGAAGAAGCCTGCGTTTATCATGTGACCTGCCTTTCCGATCACGCCTCAATCCAACGGGTCTTGCTGCCCGCATTTGACGCCACTCTGCGTCAGTTCGCGAAATTTTTCAAGAATCAACGCATTTCTGCCGAGATTTGTCTGGATTGTGACCCAAATGCTGCCGACCCATGCGAAAAGGGCGCCCGCAAAGCAGGCGCCCTCCAGGGTAGCAGGCGCGTTGCCCCTCAGTTCGTGCATGGAATCTGGCTCACGATCACTTCCGAGCCGCGGCGCGTCCGGATGGTGCAGACCTCTGCGCGCTCGGGTTCCGGCGCCTCTTCGACCTCGGACAGGCCAAGCAGGCGGCGCTGGTCGACTTCGATTACCTCTGCCACGGTCTCGTCCCTGACTCCGACCAGCGACAATGCCAGTCGCCCGGTTGCCTGAGCTTGCGCAAGGGCTGCGACATCCTGCGGCTTGGCGGACACCGTCACGGTGCGCGCGATGATCGCTTTCGTGGTGTTTTCATCCGACATCTGGTCAACCGCGATCAGGCGCACGCCGGTCTGGATAAGCTTTGTGACCTCACCGAACGAGTCACCCTCGGTGCGCACGCCATTGCCGCGCACACGCCCGGTCCAGTAGACATCGACATGGTCGCCCGGACGCAGGAAACCCGACACGCCGCTGGCAACATCGACCTTGATGGCGAAAGCCCGCATCCCCGGCCCGAGCTGGTCCGAAATGCCCGCATCCGCGCCCGGCTTCGTGACCTTGGCCTCCAGGATCGCCTCGTTCTTTTCCATGGCACGCCGCACCGCGCGCAACTCGTCCTTGCCGTTGGGGAAAAGCGCCTCGGCGGTGGTAAACGCGCCTTCTGGCAGTGCGTTCTTCGGGAATTTCACCATCCGCACCGCGTCAAGCGGGATTCTGTCGCCATATTTCAAGGGCTTGTTGGCAACAGCCACCTCTATGGTTTCGATCTGCGGCGCGCGCTGTGAGCGTTCAAGCGCCAGCTGTGTCTGATAGCTCTGAATGTAACTCTTGGCCATGTAGACAGCAAAGCCCGCAAGGCCGAGACCTAAGATGAGTACCAGTCCAAATACCAGTCGCATTGCCCGTCCTTTCTGTTTCTCTCGCCGCTCAGGGCGCAAGGCACCCGTCGGCAAGGCTGAATTGAGCAGTTTATTGTGGCGAAATCAGGGAAAGGCGGTGATTGTTTCGGGATCACTCGCGATTGCCCGGACCTGTTCGGTTCATGACGCCGCGCATCAAAAAAGGCCGACGCGCGCTGGCATCAGCCGATCTTGTCATTCGCGCAATCCGCCCGGATATCCGGTCACTCCAGATCCAGTTGGTTGACTTCCGCATTCGCCATGGAATCTGCAAGCTTCGAACCCAAGGCGTTGCTGCCGTTCAGAAGCACGGCGACCACCCCGATCCCAAGGCCAACGACGGTGGCCGTCAGCACCACCCAATCGACGGTCACGGCACCCTCGGTGTCCAAAGCGAATTTCTTGAAGAGCTTGGTCATGGCACGTTCCTTTGGTCTTGGGTGCGCCGTTTGCGTGCCTAGTTCAGCCGCTCGACGGTTGATGGCCTCTCAAAGAAATCTGGCCGCAAAACGGTTT
>CAZMZS010000119.1:0-8488 GCA_964570675.1 uncultured Roseovarius sp.
GCGGGGATGCCGAAATCGGCGGCGCGCTCGACGATCTTCTTGGCGACGGCGAAGCGCACATCGGGGTCTTCGGAAATGCCGGTATCGTCATTCGAGATGGCGACCACGGGGACGTTGTATTTCTTGACCAGCGGCAGCACCAGTTCGAGGCGGTCTTCCTCGCCGGTGACGGAGTTGAGGAGAGGGCGGCCTTCGCAGGCGGCCAGACCGGCCTCGAGCGCGGCGGGCACCGAGCTGTCGATGCAGAGCGGCACATCGACGAGACCCTGCACCAGTTCGATGATCTTGGTCATCAGGGGCGGTTCGGTCTCGTTCGGGTTGGGGTTGGAGTTATAGACCACGCCCGCGTTGATATCGAGAACGGTCGCCCCCGCCGCGACCTGCGCCAGAGCATCCTTTTCGACGGTCGAGAAATCGCCCGCCTCGAGCTCGGCGGCCAGTTTCTTGCGCCCGGTCGGGTTGATCCGTTCACCGATCACGCAGAAGGGCTGATCGAACCCGATGATGGCGGTCTTGGTTTTGCTTTCGACGACTGTGCGGGTCATTGTTGATTTGTGTCCTTCGCTCAGGATGCGTTTGCGGGAACGGCGGAGGCCCCGCCGTTTTCGATGGCCCAGGTGGCGTTGGTCTTGATGCCGCCCAGCGGGAAGAAATGGACCGACTCGATGTTGAAATCGGGGTTGGCGGCCTTGTGGGCGGCCAGTTCGGTCAGAACCTCGGTGGGTTCATAGGGCAACAGCAACTTGGAAACATCCATAGCGCGTTTCTGAAGAACTTTCAAAGACGGACCGACGCCGCAGGCGATGGCGAACTTGATCAGCGTCTGCAGCTTGGCGGGACCGGCGATGCCGATATGGACGGGCAGGGTGATGCCCGCCGCGCTGAGCCGGTCGGCCCAGGCGATGATCGGCTTGGCGTCAAAGGCGAATTGGGTTGCCAGGGCCATTTGCGCATCGGTGCGTTCAGAGAATTTCTGTTTCCATTGAAGGGCTTCTTCGACGGCTTTCATACCGCCGTCGGGGTCGATATCGCGGTTGCCCTCGGGATGACCGGCCACGTGCAGGCGGGTGAAATTGGCGCGATCGAAGGCGCCGGTTTCCAGAAGCTGCATGGAGCTGTCGAATTCGCCATGCGGCTTGGCGACGCCACCGGCCAGCAAGAGCGCCTGATCGACCCCGGCTTCGCCCTGGTAGCGGGCGATCCAGTCGGCCAGCATGGCCTTGTCGCGGATGATCCGGGCGGGGAAATGCGGCATCACCGGATAGCCTTCGCGCGCCAGGCGCGCGGCGGTGGCGACCATCTCGTCGATCGGGGTGCCCTCGATATGGGCGATATAGACGCGGGTGCCCTCGGGCAGAAGATCGCGGAACGAGTCGACCTTTTCGGCGGTGCGCGGCATCACCTCGATCGAATAGCCCTTGAGGAAGGCTTCGACATGCGGATTGACGGGGGCGGGGCCTTGCGACCCGGCATCACGTTTCTTGAAGTTCAACAGAGCCATTGCGGCCTCCCATAGCGATCCGGGGGTCATGCCCAGCCATCATTGCCGATCAGGGTCTTGATGCGTTCCTGATCGTATTCGGTATCCAGCCGGGCCGCTTCGGCCTCGGCCACCTCGGAAGGATCGCCCTCGACCTGGTAAGGGGCGGCCTTGCGCCACTCGGCCAGGTAGTCATCGGTCTCGGCGGCGCCGCTTTTCATGGCGGCGCGGTCGATGGCCTGTTCGAACCGTTCGGGAAGCTGCTTCTTCGCGCCCCGGCGGCCCTTGCCGACGATCACCTGTGCGGGGATATCCCTCCAATAGACGATAGTGACGTCAACCATTGACTGATTCCTCTTCCTCGGTGGCCCTTGTCTAAAGCAGGCGGGGCGCGCCGCTCAGTCGGTTTTCGACAGAACGGACGCGGCATGCGACCTTTCAAGGCTAGCGCGGCGCGGCGCGGGGGGCCACAGTGGCCATCACGAAAAACCTTCATGATGTTTATGCGGCACCGCAGAGCTTGCGCCGGGGGGCGCGAGACACTAGTTTGAAGTCAACTCGAAATGGAGGGCGTGGTTATGGCGCCCAGGCGTCCCGAAAGTGCGGGCGCGATCCCGAAAACGGTTGAGAGCCCCGCACTGAGCTCACCCTGTCCGGACGGTCTTTATGCCGCCCTGGATCTGGGCACAAACAGTTGCCGCATGCTGATTGCCCGCCCCGAGGGCAGCCAGTTCAAGGTGGTCGACAGTTTCTCGAAATCCGTCCAGCTTGGATCGGGTCTTGAAAAGTACGGCCGCCTGTCACGATCGGCGATCTACCGCACATTGCAGGCGCTGAGGGTCTGCGAGCAGAAGATCAGGCGCCATAAGGTCGAACGGATGCGCCTTGTCGCCACGGAAGCCTGCCGGCGCGCGGCCAATGGCAAGTCGTTCCTGGCGCGGGTGAACAAGGAAACCGGCCTGCGCCTTGACATGATCGCACCCCAGGAAGAGGCGCAATTGGCGGTCGTGTCCTGTGCGCCGCTGGTCAACCCGCAGACCGAGCAGCTTTTGGTGGTGGATATCGGCGGCGGATCGACGGAACTGGTCTGGATCGACCTGCGCGATGTGCCTCCGGGTGAGCGTGCCCGCGCGATCATGCGCATGCATGGCGGGTTCAAATGCCAGGAGGCCGGGCGGCCCTCGGCGCGGGTGGTGGACTGGATCAGCGTGCCGCTGGGCGTCGCCACGCTGCGCGATCAGTTCAACGATGTCGAGGATGACAGCGCGCGTTTCGCGCTGATGAGCTGGTTCTTCGAGGAAAACCTGGCCGAATTCGCGCCCTACAAGAACGAGCAGCCGCGCGAGGGGTTCCAGATCATCGGCACCTCGGGGACGGTGACGACCGTGGCGGCGAGCCATCTGGGATTGAAGCGCTATGATCGCAACAAGGTGGACGGTCTGTGCATGACCAGCGACGAGATCGACCTGGTGATCCGCAAATATCTGGCGCTCGGACCGCTGGGGCGGCGCAAGGATCCGCGCATCGGCCTTGACCGGCAGGCGCTGATCATGTCAGGCGCGGCGATCCTGCAGGCGCTGCTGCGCTGCTGGCCGACCGATCGGCTGTCGGTGGCGGATCGCGGGCTGCGCGAGGGGATGCTGTATGCGCTGATGTCGGCGGATGGCGTGTTGCAGGACGGGCAGGGGTAGGGTGATGGCAAAGACACCGGATGGCAAGAACACCTCGGGGCGCGGCCAGCGCGACCTGACCGTGAAGGTCAAGACCGCGCGCGGGCGCAAATCATCCTCGACGCGGTGGTTGCAGCGGCAATTGAACGATCCTTACGTCAAGCGCGCGCAGGCCGAGGGCTATCGCGGGCGCGCGGCGTTCAAGATCATGGAGATCGACGACAAGTTCCGTTTCCTCGTGCCCGGAGCGCGGGTGGTCGATCTGGGCTGTGCGCCCGGCGGCTGGTGCCAGGTGGCGGTGCCCCGTGTCAACGCGCTTGGTGAGAAACAGGGCAAGGCGCAGGGCTATATCCTGGGCGTCGATCTGCAGGAGATCGAGCCGATTCCGGGCTGCGATCTCTATCAGCTCGACTTCATGGAGGACGGCGCCGACGAGCAGGTCAAGGAATGGCTGGGCGGCAAGGCCGATGTGGTGATGAGCGACATGGCGGCGTCAAGCTCGGGGCACAAGCAGACCGATCACCTGCGCATCATCGCGCTGTGCGAGGCTGCCGCGTGGCTGGCATTCGATATCCTGGACGAAGGCGGCACCTTCGTCTCAAAGGTGCTGGCGGGCGGTGCCGAGGGCGAGCTCCAGAAACTGCTCAAGCAACGCTTTACGAAGGTCGCCAATGTGAAGCCGCCGGCATCGCGCGCCGACAGTTCCGAGAAATTCGTCGTCGCGACCGGCTTCAAGGGCTGACGCAGGGCAGAGGGCCGCGCCGCTGCGGGCCGTGCAAAGGATCGCTCGGCAGTCGCAAGGAAGGCACGCATTTCAGGGGCGCAGAGACCGCGCCGCGATGGCCTGCGCAATGCGCGCACCTGCATCATGTTGTCTTGGCGGATATATTCGAACAGGCGCGCGTGTCGCTGTTCAGGTGCGTCTGGCATGATCCGATCTCCCGCTGGCCACAATGGCCCTCAGATGTCTGCCTGACAGGCAATTGCGGCATGAGCAGCGCGTGAAGCGCACGAAATCAGGGAGATTCCGTGGTGGGGGTGTTGGAAGATTGGATAAGGAATATCGTTTAATATATTGATAATATGTTGTTATGTTGAGTTTCGCCTGTGGTTTGGTATTTACCAATATTAACATAATACTGATTATGCGCTTAATGGATGTGGTCGGGCGGCAGCACCGGTTACGCCAGGAAACGCCCCCTAACGCGACATCAGGTGGACCATGCGGGCTCCTGTCTCGAAGAAGGCTGTCTTGAGGCGCGTGAGGCGTTCGCCATGGGCATCGACCGGATCGAGCGGCAGCGCGCTTTTGTCGCCGCTCAGCAAGGCGCGCGCGGCGGATTGGCCAAAGGCCGTGCCCGGCGCGATGCCACGGCCGGAATAGCCGAAGATCGACAGACCGCTTGCGCCAATGCGCAGGATGCGCGGCAGATGGTCGGAGGTCATCGAGATCCGGCCCGCCCATGCATGGGTGATCGCCGTATCGGCCAGTTGCGGGTAAAGCTGCGCCAGCTTGCGGCGCGCCCAACCGGCCTGAATGCCGACATCGTCGCCCATGCCACCCAGGATCACGCGCCCGGCCGCATCGCGCCTGAGCGCGGACATGATCATCGCCGTGTCCCAGCAGCCTTCGCCGCCCGGCAGGATATCGCGCGCGATATTGTCGCCCAGAGGCGCGGTGGCGAGCTGAAAGAAATTGACCTGGGGCACCTTGGGGATCGCCATGTCGCCGACGGGCCGGTGATAGGCGTTGGTCGCCACCAGAAGCGCCTTGCTGCGCAGCTTGCCGCCCGAGGTGCGCACGACCCAGTGGCCGCCATGCCGGATCGCCGAAAGCGCCGGGCTGTTTTCGAATATGCGCGCACCCTGCCCCTGTGCGGCGCGCGCCAGGCCACGCGCATAGGCCAGCGGCTGAATCGTCCCGGCGCGGGCATCATGCAAGGCGCCGTGAAAGGCGCCCGAGCCGGTGCGCGCACGGGTTTCTTCGGCATCGAGAAGCGTGACCGGTGCGCTGCGCCGGGCCTGCTGGGCATGGCGTTTTTCAAGCTGCGCAAAGCCACGCGGCGCATGGGCCAGGTGCAAGGTGCCGTTGCGCCGCGCGTTGCAGGCGATGCCGAAACGCTCGATCAGGCCGAAGACGCGGTCGGGCGCGGTGGCGAGCGTGCTGTTGAGCCGCTCGCCCGCCTGTGCGCCAAGCGTGTTGCAGACCGCATCGGGCGGCAGCCAGAGCCCGGCATTGACCAGCCCGACATTGCGCCCAGACCCGCCGTGACCGATGGTTTCGGCCTCGATCAGTACCACCGCGGCGCCCTGCCCCGCGGCCTCCAGGGCGGCGGCGCAGCCGGTGAATCCGCCGCCCAGGATCACCAGGTCGACGCTGAATTCGCCTTGCAGCGTGGGGGCCGAGAAAGCCTCCTCGCTGCTGTCGGCCCAGAGGGAGCCGAGGTCGCTCATATGGCGGCGCCGTCAGGGCGGCGTCTGGTCAGATCGTGGGTCATGGGGCTGTGCTTTCGTTGATCCCACGCACGTTACCTGTGGGCGCGCCGAAGGCAACCGCTGCGATCATCCCGGCATCAGAAGAACGCCTGAAGCCCGGTCTGCGCACGCCCCAGGATGAGCGCGTGAACGTCATGGGTGCCCTCGTAGGTATTCACGGTTTCAAGGTTCATCATGTGGCGAATGACTTGAAATTCCTCGGAAATTCCGTTGCCGCCATGCATGTCGCGGGACATGCGCGCAATATCCAGCGCCTTGCCGCAATTGTTGCGCTTGATGAGGCTGATCATCTCTGGCGCGGCGCGGGCGTCGTCCATCAGGCGACCGACGCGCAGGGCCGCCTGAAGGCCGAGCGTGATCTCGGTCATCATGTCGGCCAGTTTCTTCTGGAAAAGCTGGGTCTGTGCCAGCGGGCGGCGGAACTGCTGGCGGTCCAGCCCGTACTGGCGCGCGCCGTGCCAGCAGGCCTCGGCGGCGCCCATCACGCCCCAGGCGATGCCATAGCGCGCCCGGTTGAGGCAGCCGAACGGGCCTTTCAGCCCTTCGACATGGGGCAACAGCGCGTCTTCGCCCACCTCGACGCCATCAAGCACGATTTCCCCCGTGATCGAGGCGCGAAGGCTTTGTTTTCCCTGGATTTTGGGCGCGCTCAGGCCCTTGGTGCCCTTGTCCAGAACAAAGCCCTTGATCTTGCCGTCATGGGCGTCGGACTTGGCCCAGACGACGAAGACATCGGCAATGGGCGAGTTGGATATCCACATCTTCGAGCCGGTGATTCGATAGCCGCCGTCGATCTTCTGGGCGCGGGTCTTCATGCCGGCGGGGTCCGATCCGGCATCGGGTTCGGTCAGGCCGAAACAGCCGATGAGGTCGCCTTTTGCCAATCCGGGCAGATACTTACGGCGTTGGTCTTCGGTGCCGTAGGCGTAGATGGGATACATGACGAGGGAGGATTGAACGGACATCATCGAGCGGTAGCCGGAATCGACGCGCTCGATTTCGCGCGCGACAAGGCCGTAGCTGACGTAACCCGCTGACAAACCGCCATATTCTTCGGGGATCGTGGTGCCCAGAAGGCCCATCGCGCCCATCTCGCGGAAGATCTCGGGGTCGGTTTCCTCGTTGGCATAGGCCTTGATCACACGCGGCTGGAGATGTTCCTGCGCGAAGGACCGCGCGCTTTGCGCGATCATGCGCTCTTCTTCAAGCATTTGATCTTCAAGGTTAAATGGGTCTTCCCAATTGAAATTGCCAAGGTTGGGACGGTCTTTTTCGCGGATTTCCGGGGCGTTGTCGGTCATGACTCTCTCTTCTTATGCGCTTTATGCAGGTTTCTTGCAGGGTATATTAACTTTGCGGTAAGAAATATCGAGAATTATGCATTCACACATGAGGAAAGCGCATAGATGGCCGCTGACACAGAACCGCCCCCTGCCCGGCCCGTCACCGCGCCGCCGCCGCGCCGTTTCCTGCCGTCGACCGCCAGCCTGCGCGCACTTGAAACGCTGGACAGGCTCGGCAGCGCCACGGCGGCCGCGAATGAGCTGAATCTGAGCCAGAGCGCGGTCAGCCGCCAGTTGCAAACGCTGGAGGCGCAGTTGGGTGTGGCGCTGATCTTGCGCCGGGGGCGGCGCATGGTGCTGACGCCCGAGGCCGCGGGCTATGCCGCCGAGATCCGCACGGCGCTGCAGAAGATCACCCAGGCGACGCTGAAACTGACGGTGAACCCGGCGGGCGGGAGCCTTGATCTTGCAATCCTGCCGACCTTCGGGATGCGCTGGCTGGTGCCGCGCCTTGCGGATTTCGCCCGCCGCCATCCGGAGGTGACGATCAACCTGTCCACCCGGATAAAACCGTTCAACTTTGGCGCAGAACCCTTTGATGCAGCAATACATTTCGGCCATCGCGACTGGCCCGGAACGGGCGCTATCACGCTGAAGACCGAGGCGGTGGTCGCGGTCTGTTCACCCGAACTGCTTGAGGGCCGCACAGCGGGCGCTGCGCGCGATCTGCTGGCTCTGCCGCTGTTGCATATCGAAACACGGCCCGAAGCCTGGCGCGCCTGGTTCGCGGCCCATGACATCACCGCCGAGATCGTCACCGGCACGATCTACGATCAGTTTTCCACCATCACGCAGGCGGCGCTGCACGGGCTGGGTGTGGCCTTGCTGCCGGATTACCTGGCGGAGCAGGATCTGGCGACCGGGCGGCTGGTGATGGCCTGGGGCGGGCCGACGCGGATGCCCGGGGCCTATCAACTGGTCTGGCCGCTGGAAAAGGCGCATGACCCGGCGCTGATGAAGTTTCGCGACTGGCTGGCGACACAGGCCGAGGACGAAGACCCCCTGCCCCGTTGACCCATGACATTCGCGCATGAGGCCGAAATGCGCGCGGCGCATGAGGGCGCGCGTACGCGGGGTTGTACGAAACGTCCGTTTTGTACGCGGGTCTTGTACCGAAGCAGGGACACGCGGCGTGCGGTTGGTACAAAATGCGGCCATGGGGCCAGACAGCCGCCAAGAGGATGCAGCGTCAATCGCCGCCGCCGTCCCCGCAATCCCCCCAGTCGCCGCCCGAGAACCCACCGTCGCCGCGCGCGGTTTTCAGGCCCGGATGGGACCGCGCGGTGCGCAGAGCGCCAAGCGGGGTTTTCCAGGTGTAGATCGGCGCACCAAGGGGGGTGCGCGTCTTGCGCAGGGTCCTGTTGCGCACGGCACGTGCAAGAAGCTGCCAGACGATGCCGCCGAAGAGACATGCGGTCATCACCCAGACCAGCCAGTCGAGGTTCATCTTGTCCATCCTGTACCGCCTTCTGTGTCGAGCGCCAAGAAAGCTACGGAAG
>CAZMZS010000120.1:0-8483 GCA_964570675.1 uncultured Roseovarius sp.
CATCTTGTCCATCCTGTACCGCCTTCTGTGTCGAGCGCCAAGAAAGCTACGGAAGAAATGGGGCAAGAAGACGGCCATCCCGGAGTCTCGATAGTATCTTGTGACGGCGTCGGTGTGCAAACAGCGCATCCGACCTTCGCTGCGCGCTGCAAGACGGTCGGATGCGCGGGAGAAGTGGAAATTGCAACAGACGCGCGTCGGCGGGCCACGGCCCGGCGATGCGCGGCGGCCTTCGGCCTTGAGTCCGCGCAGGAACTTCAGGATCGAATGTCGAGGGCTCAAAGCCCACGTTCGCTGGGCGCGGCATGAAGGTCTGATGTGCGGACGAAGTGGGCGTTTCTCCCGCGCGAGCGCAAGCCGCCATTCGCCGACGGAGATTCGAGACTCCGGCCTGCCCGCCTCAGCCGAGCGCGTAACCCGCGCCGCGCACGGTGCGCAGCGGATCGCCGCCGCCATGCTGGCAAAGCGCCTTGCGCAGCCGCCCGATATGGACATCGACCGTGCGGGTATCGACATAGATGTCGCGCCCCCAGACCCGGTCGAGCAGTTGTTCGCGCGACCAGACCCGGCCCGGTTTTTCCATGAAGGTCGAGAGCAGCCGGAATTCCGTCGGCCCCAGCTTGAGCGGTTTGTCGTCTCGGGTCACGCGGTGGGTTTCGGAATCGAGCATGATGTCCTCGTATTCCAGCCGCTGGCCCACGGCCGACGGCCGGGTGCGGCGCAAAAGAGCGCGCACGCGGGCCATCAGTTCGATCACCGAATAGGGTTTGACCACGTAGTCGTCAGCGCCGGTTTCCAGCCCGCGCACACGGTCCACCTCTTCGGAGCGGGCCGATAGCATCAGGATCGGCACGCCCCGCGTTTCGGGGCGTGTCTTGAGCTGGCGGCAGACCTCGATGCCCGAGACGTTGGGCAGCATCCAGTCGAGCACGATCAGGTCCGGCGCTTCCTCGTCGACCAGCAGCAGCGCCTCTTCGCCGTTTTCGGCGGTGGTGACGCGGAAGCCGTCGGCCTCGAGGTTGTAGCTGAGAACCTCGCGTTGGGCGGGTTCGTCTTCGACCAGAAGAACGGTGGGTTGATCGGTCGACATGGGGTTCTGGCCTTTTCGTTCAGTTGGGTGCGACGTTGGGGTCGGTCGAGGTGCGGTCCTGCTTGGGGCGCGGATCATCGGGCATATCGCCGGTGACAAGATAGATCACCTGCTCGGCGATGGATGTCACGTGGTCGCCCATGCGTTCGGTGTTCTTGGCGATGAAATGCAGGTGCATGCAGGGCGTGATGTTGCGCGGGTCTTCCATCATGAAGGTCAGGAATTCGCGGAACAGCGCGTTATACATCTGATCCACGTCGTGATCGCGCAGGACCACATCATGCGCCAGATCCGCATCGCGCTGGATATAGGCATCGAGTGCCGAGCGCAGCATGCGTTCCACCTCGCGCGCCATGCGGCGCAGCGCGGCGGAGGAGCCGTTGATCGGTGTCATCTGCGACAGGACCGTGGTGCGCTTGGCCATGTTCTTGGCATAGTCACCGATCCGTTCGAGATTGCCGGCGATCTTCATCACGGTGAGGATCACCCGCAGGTCGATGGCGGTGGGCGCGCGCAGGGCGATGACGCGGGCCGCCTCTTCGTTGATCTGTTCCTCGAGCTTGTCGATGGCCTGATCGCCCGAGCGGACCTGCTCGGCCAATTCTTCGTCGCGGGTTTCCATCGAGGTGGCGGCATCGAGGATCGCTTTCTCGACCAGCCCGCCCATCTTCATGATCAGGGCCTGGATGGTTTCGAGATCGCGATCGAAGGCCGAGGCGATATGGGTGTCGGACATTTAGGGTGCTCCTTAGCCGATACGGCCGGTGATGTAGCTTTCGGTGCGCTCATCCTCGGGGTTGGTGAAGATGTGCCCGGTTTCGCCGAATTCGACGAGTTCGCCGAGATGGAAAAAGGCGGTTTTCTGGCTGACGCGGGCGGCCTGCTGCATCGAGTGGGTGACGATGATGACCGAGAAATTGGCACGCAATTCGTCGATCAGTTCCTCGACCTGGGCGGTGGCGATCGGGTCGAGCGCCGAGCAGGGTTCGTCCATCAGCAGGACTTCGGGTTGGGTGGCGACGGCGCGGGCGATGCACAGGCGCTGTTGCTGGCCGCCCGAAAGGCCGGTGCCGGGGGCGTCGAGCCGGTCCTTGACCTCGTCCCAGATGGCGCCGCGGCGCAGGGCGTTCTCGACGATCTCGTCGAGCTCCGCCTTGGAGCGGGCGAGCCCGTGGATGCGCGGCCCGTAGGCGATGTTGTCATAGATCGATTTGGGGAACGGGTTGGGCTTTTGAAAGACCATGCCGACCTTGGCGCGCAGTTGCACGGGATCGACCTTCTTGTCGTAGATATCCTCGCCATCGAGCCGGATGTCGCCTTCGACGCGGCAGACGTCGATGGTGTCGTTCATCCGGTTGAGGCAGCGCAGGAAGGTGGACTTGCCGCAGCCCGAAGGGCCGATGAAGGCGGTCACGGTCTTGTCTTCGATATCGACATCCACGTCCTTGATGGCATGGGTGTCGCCATACCAGACCTGCACGTTGCGGGCGGAGAACTTTGTTGTTGCTTGTGTCACGTCTCTCTCCAGGGTTGGCGCGTCATACATGGGTCGGTCCCCTTGGTCTTACCAGCGGCGCTCGAAGCGGCGGCGCAGGATGATGGCGATGATATTCATGGTCATGAGGAAGACCAGAAGGATGATGATGCCGCCCCAGGCGCGTTCGTAATAGGCCGGGTCGGCGCGTTTGGCCCATTCGAATATCTGCGCGGGCATGGCCGAGTTCGGATCGAGGAAACCCGAGGCGAGGCCTTCGGGCGGGTTGGTGGCGATATAGCCCACCATCCCGATCAGCAGAAGCGGTGCGGTTTCCCCAAGCGCCTGAGCGAGGCCGATGATCGTGCCGGTCAGGATGCCGGGCATGGCCATGGGCAGCACGTGATGGAACACCGCCTGCATCTTGGAGGCCCCCACCCCGAGCGCCGCGTCTCGGATCGAGGGCGGCACGGATTTGAGGCTGGCACGGGTCGAGATGACAATCGTGGGCAGGGTCATCAGCGTCAGGGTCAGCCCCCCCACCAGCGGCGCGGATTGCGGCAGGTGGGCAAACTGGATGAAGGCGGCAAGGCCCAGGATGCCGAACACGATCGAGGGCACCGCGGCGAGGTTCGAGATATTCACCTCGATCAGGTCGGTGAAGCGGTTCTGGGGGGCGAATTCCTCGAGATAGATCGAGGCGGCGACGCCGATCGGCAGGGACAGCCCCAGCACCACCAGCATCATGAAGAACGAGCCCAGCATCGACACGCCCAGACCGGCCTGTTCGGGGCGCGATTCCGAGGCGTCGGCCCCGGTGATGAAGGCCATGTTGAAGCCCTTGGTGATGATCCCCGCATCATGCAGCTCGTCGGTGAGGTCAAGGTGGGTGACGTCGATATTCTTGTCGCGGGTCACGTCCTCGCGCTGCACCCGCCCCTTGAGGTAGCCATCGACGCGCGAGGCGGCGAGCAGGCGGAAATCGACCGTCTGTCCGATCAGTTCCGGGTTGGCGATCACCGTGTCGCGGATCTGCGCGGCGGCCGAGGCCGAGAGCAGTTTCTTCATGTCGGCGGCGCTGTCGAGCTCGGTTTTGGCGCCGGATTCCTGCACCGCGTCGAGCAGGGCCTGTTCGATCAGGGGGTTATAGCCGAAGGTCGAGACCTTCTTGATGTCCTCGATGTTGCGCTCGCCGTTCTTGTCGAGCTTGGCGGGGTCGAGATACACCGGCACGTTGATGAAGGTCTGCTGAAAGGCGCCGACCCCGTTGAACAGGATCGCACCCAGGAGCACCAGCAGGAACACAAGGCCGGTGGCCACGGCGGCGATGCCATAGGCGCGAAAGCGGGTTTCGGCGCGGTTGCGTTGGTTGGTGCGCGCGTCGACCTCTTTGAGCGAGCGGGCGTGGCGCGGTTCGGGAAGGCTCGCGTCGGTCATTCGTATTGCTCCCGGTATTTACGGACAATGTAGAGGGCGAAGACATTGAGCCCCAGGGTGATCACAAAGAGCGTCATGCCCAGTGCGAAGGCCACCAGCGCCTCGGGGCTGGCGAAATCGGCGTCGCCCGTCAGCTGGCTGACGATCTTGGCGGTCACCGTGGTCATGGCGTCGAAGGGGTTCATCGAGAGCCGCGCGGCGGCCCCTGCCCCGAGCACGACGATCATCGTCTCGCCGATGGCGCGGCTGGCGGCCAGCAGGATGGCGCCGACGATACCGGGCAGAGCGGCGGGCAGGATCACCTGCCGGACCGTCTCGGACTGAGTGGCGCCCAGCCCGTAGGAGCCGTCGCGCATGGATTGCGGCACGGCGTTGATGATGTCATCCGAAAGCGAGCTGACGAAGGGGATCAGCATGATCCCCATCACGAGGCCCGCGGTCATGACGGCGGTGCCCGCCTGCATCCAGCCCAGACCATCGTCACCGAATACCTTGAGCAGCAGCGGCCCCACCGTCAGCAGCGCGAAAAGGCCGTAGACGATGGTGGGAATGCCGGCCAGCACCTCGATCAGGGGCTTGGCGAAGGCGCGGACGCGCCGGGGCGCGTATTCCGACAGATACACCGCCGAGAAAAGCCCGATCGGCACCGCCACCGCCATCGCGATGAGCGAGATATAGAACGTGCCCCAGAGCAGCGGCAGGATACCGAGCTCGGACCCGCCGCCGAAGCTGGGCGCCCAGGTGGTGCCGAAGAAGAAATCCCAGGCCGGGTAGAGCTTGAAGAATTCGAGCGTGTTGAAGATCAGCGACAGCACGATCCCCAGCGTTGTCAGGATCGCGATGCTTGCCGCGGCCACAAGAAGCGTCTTGATGCCTGACTCGACCACGTTGCGGGCGCGAAATTCGCCGTTGGTGCGCGACAGCGCGTAGACAAAGCCCAGCAGAGCGATCCCCAGCACCGCGACCGTCATCAAGAGGCCCGCGGTCGAGGAGACCCGGCGGTAATCCTGCGCGGCCTTGAGCACGGGGGCGCTGACATCCGAGCCGAGCGCCACGCCGATTTCGCCAAGGCGGTCGCGGATATTGGTGAGTTCCGGGCGCATCGAGGCGGCGTCTTCGGCGCTCATCACGCCTTCGCTTACCGCAAGGTCGAGCCCGTCAGCGACACGGCGCACATCCGACATGACAAGCCCGCGGGTCGAAGCCTCGGGAATGGCGCTGTCAGGCAGGTCGGCGGAAATCGCGTTGTCCACGATCAGCGGCTGGGCAATCAGCCAGAGCGCCAGAGCGCCCATGGCCGGAACCAGTGTCATCAGCATCACATGCGCCCCGTAGTAGCGGGGCAGCGAATGCAGGTTGCGGCTGTCGCCTCCGGCGCTTTTCATGGCGCGGGAACGACCCAGGACATAGCCGGTGAAGGCCAGGGCCAGGACGAGCAGAACAATCCAGGTTGCGGGCATGGGGGCCTCGGATCAGGACAAGGGAAAACTGAAAGTGGGGCGGCGCGCGGCGCACCGCCCCTGTTTGCCGGAGGGCAGGCTTACATGCCTTCGCCCATGGTCTTTTCTTCGGCGATCTTGGCCTGGGTGTCGGCCAGTTCCGGATCCGAGACGAGACCATAGTTGGCCAGCGGGCCGGAGGGGCCTGCGATTTCGTCGGACACGAAGAACTCGGCAAAGTCCTTGAGGCCGGGGATCACGCCGATATGGGCTTTCTTCACGTAGAAGAACAGCGGGCGCGACACCGGGTAGTCGCCTGCGGCGATGGTTTCGGTGGTCGGCTCGACACCCGACATGGTCGCCACTTTCAGCTTGTCGGTGTTGTTCTCGTAGAACGCCAGGCCAAAGACGCCGATGCCGTTCGAGTTCGAGTCGATCCGCGCCAGGGTCTCGGTGTAGTCGCCGTCGATATCGACCGACTTGCCATCGGTGCGAACGGCCATGCAGGCGTCTTCGGTCGCATCTTCGTCCATGCCGGCCTCTTCCATGGCCTTCATGGCGCCGGTGTCTTCGCAGCCCTGCAGCAGGACTTTTTCTTCGAAGACTTCACGGGTGCCGTGCTTGGTGCCGGGGATGAAGGCGGCGATTTCGACTGCCGGCAGGTCGCCATTGAAGTCGGCCCACTGGTTGTGGGGGTTGTCGACCAGTTCGCCGTCCTTAAGCACCTTGGGCGCCAGGGCGTTATACCAGTCGGCGGGCTCGAAGGCGGTGAAGGCCGGGCCGTCGATCTGGCTGGCGAAGACGATCCCGTCATAGCCGATGCGCACTTCGATGATGTCGTTGACGCCGTTTTCGCCGCAGGCCTTGATTTCCTTTTCACGGATGGCGCGCGATGCGTTGGCGATGTCGATGGTGTTCTCGCCGACGCCTTCGCAGAAACGCTTGAGACCAGCCGAAGAGCCGCCCGATTCGACGACCGGGGTCGGGTAGTCGAAGTTTTCGCCGAAGGCTTCGGCGACGATCGAGGCGTAGGGCAGCACGGTCGAGGATCCGGCGACCTGCACGTTGTCGCGTGCGGCAGCGGCACTGGCCGCGACTGCGGCGATCGCCAGCGTCGAAGCGGTGATCTTGAGTTTGAACATATCGTAAAGCTCCTGCTTGGTTTTGGTCGGGTTCCCCCCGGGGCAACCCTCAAGGGCGTGCTAGAGACCAGCGACGACGCTTTTGTTACGGTTTTGTAACAGTTTCATGACAGCGCGGAAATCAGTGGCGACAGGCTGCGATTCATTGCCGGAATCCGCGCGCAAGGCCGAAAAATCCCCCCGGCGCGCCCTAACCGGGGCGACCGGCGGGCAGGATGACCTGAAACTGTGCCCCCTCGCCGGGCTGCGATTCGATCCGCAGCCGCCCGCGGTGGCGGTTCACGATATGCTTGACGATCGCCAGCCCCAGCCCGGTGCCGCCCATCTCGCGCGAGCGGTGAGTGTCGACGCGGTAGAATCGCTCGGTCAGGCGCGGGATATGCAGCGGATCGAATCCCGGTCCCTCGTCGCGCACCGTCAGGATCGCGGCCGGGCCGCGCAATTCTGTGGCGTGATCCGAGGTTTCCAGCGTGACATGCACCACCTTGCCCTGCGCGCCATATTTGATGGCGTTCTCGATCAGATTGGTGGCGACCTGCGTCAGAAGGTCGAAATCGCCGGTGACGATCACCGGGTTCTCGGGCTGTTGCAGGTCAATCCTGACACCGCTGCTTTCGGCCACCGAACGCAGGCTGTGCAGCACCGAGCCCACGCATTTCCCGAGATCGACGCGATCCATGGGACGCACGCGTTCCTCGGCCTCGACGCGGCTGAGCGACAGAAGATCGCGCACCAGCCGTTCCATCCGTTTGGCCTCGGATTGCATGAAGGTCAGGAAGCGTTCGGTCGCCGCCACATCGCCCTTGGCGGGGCCTTGCAGGGTCTCGATGAACCCCATGAGGGCGGTGAGGGGCGTGCGCAGCTCGTGGCTGACATTGGCGACGAAGTCGCGCCGCATCTGCCCGGCCTGCTCAAGATGGGTCACATCCTCGAAACACAAAAGCGCGCCTGCACCAAGGTCCGTCTCGACCTTCGAGACGGTGACGACGAAGCTCGTATCCTGGCTGCCCTCGCTGCCCAGATAGCGCGTGGTGCGCCGGGTGCCGTCGCGCAGCGTGCCTTCGATCGCGTCCAGCATGGTGGGCTGGCGCAGGGCGGTGATGAAATGACGCCCGACGATCTGCGGCCCCAGCAGCGTCAGCGCCAGTTCGTTGGCGCCAAGGATGCGCTCGTCATGCGCGATCAGAAGCGCGGGCAGCGGGATCGCCCGCAGCAGCGACGAGATACCGGCTTCGGTCATTGCCCCGACTGCACCACGAGCCCGGCACGAAAGCGGCGCATGTTCTGCTGGTAATGCAGGGCCGAGCGGCGCAGCCCCTCGATCGCCGCCACGTCAAGTTGGCGGATCACCTTGCCAGGGGCGCCCACGACCAGCGAGCCGTCGGGGATCTCCTTGCCCTCGGTCACCAGCGCCCCTGCACCGATCAGGCAGTTCCTGCCGATCACCGCGCCGTTCAGCACGGTGGCGCCCATGCCGATCAGGCTGTTCTCGCCGATGGTGCAGCCATGCAGCATCGCCTTGTGGCCGATGGTGCAGCCCGCCCCGATGCTGAGCGGGCAGCCCGGATCGGTATGCATGACGGTGTTTTCCTGCACATTGCTGCCGGCGCCGATCACGATCGGCTCGTTGTCGCCGCGCAGCGTGCAGCCGAACCAGATCGAGCCCCCCTCCTCCAGCGTGACATTGCCGATCACATTGGCATCGGGCGCGATCCAGCTGTCCTCGGCGATGCTGGGCGCGATGCCGTCAAGTGCGTAGATGGTCATGACATATCCTCGAATTCCTGGTGCAGCGTCTTCACATGCCCGTTCAGCCCGGGCTGCTGGATGCGCTTGAGGCGCGCGGCCTCGACGATGGTCTTGAGCCGCTCTTCGGTGGCATCCAGATCGTCATTGACCAG
>CAZMZS010000121.1:0-8405 GCA_964570675.1 uncultured Roseovarius sp.
TAGGCGGCCGCCTTGGGCCGGTTTGTGACCACGTCCCAGCCGATTGTGCGCACGTGTTCAAGATCATAGGGGGCAAAGGCCGACATTGCGCCCATATCGACCGGCGCGCCGGGATAGGCCCCGCCCTGATAGCGCAGCTCGGCGAAAGCGGCGGTGATGCGTCCCTCGCTGGTCATGCCAAGCCGGATGTCGACAGAGCTTGATGAGGTCGGGCCGGTGGCGCGCAGCACCTCGGCGCGGCTCATCACCATCTTGACGGGGCGGCCGGTCTTTTTCGCCAGCATCAGCGCAACGGGTTCAAGGAAGACGGTGGTCTTGCCGCCAAAGCCGCCGCCAATCTCGGATGCGGTGACGCGCAACTGGCCCTGCGTGATCCCGAGGATCGCGGCGCAGGTGTTGCGCACCATGTAATGGCCTTGTGTGCAGCACCACAGATCGGCCTGCCCATCCGGCCCCATCGAGGCAAGGCAGGCATGGGGTTCGATATAGCCCTGATGCGTGGCCTCGGTGCGATAGCTGCGCTCGAGCACCCGGTCGGCCTGCGCCAGTCCGGCGTCGATATCGCCATGGCCAAAGGCATGGCGCGCCATGACATTGGGCGAATGGCCCTCGGGCACGGTCTCGTTGGCGCGCCCCTCATGCAGGGCAGGGGCGCCTGTAGCCATCGCGGCGTCGACATCGGTGACATGGGGCAGGGGTTCGTATTCGACCTTGATCAGCTTCAGCGCCTGACGTGCCACCGCTGCCGACGCCGCCGCCACGGCGGCCACGGCATGGCCGTCGTAAAGCGCTTTCTCGCCCGCCATGCAATTGTCGAGGATATCGGCCACATCCTCTCCCGGTGCGGAGAAATCGGCGCGTGTGACCACGGCGTGAACACCGCTCAGCGCCTCGGCGGCGGAACTGTCGATCGACTTGATGCGGGCATGGGCATGGGGGCTGCGCAGCACCCGCCCCACCAGCATTCCCGGCGCCGACATGTCGGCGCCAAAGCGTGCCCGCCCTGTTACCTTGTCGATCCCGTCGGGCCGCGCTGGGCGCGTGCCGATGATCTTGAAGTCGCGCGGCGCGGTGCCGGTCTTGCTGTCCAGTGCCATCAGGATGCCTCCCGCATGTCCTTGGCCGCGTCCAGAACGGCGCGGATGATCTTGTCATAGCCGGTGCAACGGCACAGGTTCCCCGCCAGCCAATAGCGGGTTTCCTCTTCGGTCGGGTCGGGGTTGCGCTCGAGCAGAGATTGCGCCGCCACAAGGATTCCCGGTGTGCAGATGCCGCATTGCAGGGCGGCATGTTCGATGAACTTGCGTTGCAGCGGGTGCAGAGTCTCGCCATCGGCCATGCCTTCGATGGTGGCGATCTCGCGCCCCTCGGCCTCGGCTCCCAGCATCAGGCAGGAACAGACCAGCCGCCCATCCACGGTGATGGAACAGGCGCCGCAATCGCCGGTGCCGCAACCCTCTTTTGAGCCGGTCATCCCCAGCCGGTCGCGCAGCACATCAAGCAGGCTTTCGCCCCCGTCGCAGAGGAAATCGACCGGATCGCCGTTGATCGTGGTGGTGACATGTATCTTGCTCATGACGCGCCTCCTGCGCGGGTTTTCGCAATACTGGCGGCGCGGCGTGCCAGCACGCCGGCCACATGGGTGCGAAACGCGACGGTGCCGCGCTTGTCGTCGATCGGGCTGGCCGCCTCCGAGCAGACCGCTGCCAGCGCATCAAGCGCCGCATCGTCGAGTGGCGTGCCGATCAGAGCCTCGGCGCCCGCCTCGACCAGCATGACCACCGGCCCCACAGCGCCCAGCGACACCCGCGCCGCATTACAGATGCCCGCCTCGTCCAGTGTGAGCGCGACCCCGCAGCCGACAACGGCGATGTCCATTTCGGTGCGCGGGATAAAGCGCAGATAGGCATCGCCGCCGCGTTCGGGGCGGGCGGGAAGGTGGATCGAGGTGATGAACTCGGCCTTGCCCAGCGATGTGCGGCCCGGCGCGGTGGGCACCTCGGCCACGGGTATGTCGCGTGCGCCGTCCGGACCCGCGATCCGCGCCATCGCCCCGGCGGCGACCATCGCTGGCACGCTGTCGGCGGCGGGCGAGGCGTTGCACAGGTTGCCTGCCAGCGTGGCGCGACCCTGAATCTGGGTCGACCCGATCAGGTTCATCGCCTCGACCACACCCGGCCAATCCGCGACCAGCCCGGCATGTTCGCTCATTTCCGCGCCCGACACGGCGGCCCCGATGCGCCATCCGCCCGCCTCGGGCGTGATCGCGCGCAGATCGTCGATACGCTTGATGTCGAGAATGCTCTCAGGATCGTCCCCCATTTCAGAGCGCAGCCGCACCAGAAGATCGGTGCCCCCGGCGAGAATCTGGCAGTTTCCGTTCTCTGCGGCCAGAAGGCGCAGGGCGTCATCGACACTTGTGGGGGCATGATATTGCATTTGGCGAATCCCGTGGGTCTTGGGTGGCTGTTTCCATCACAGGGGCAAATGGCCGCGGATTCAACCGAAATCCACCGCGAAACCCCGGCTTCGCGGGCAGGGCGACGTTGTACTTGACCCTCAACGCGCCTTGAAATATCCGTCGGAGTCGCTGAGCGGGCGTTGTGTAATGGTAAGACCCTTGCCTTCCAAGCAAGAGATGCGGGTTCGATTCCCGCCGCCCGCTCCAACGATTTCCCTTCGCCGGCTTCCCCTGCTAATCAGGGCTGCGGCACAACTGTCCCTTGACCCTGCCGCCCTGCATGTCCAAGAACCGTGACCGAACGGGACGAAGGAAAGCGGAATATGGTGCGCAAGGCCGAGAACGGCGCAAACATGATCGAGCGCGACAAGTCTAAGGATGTCGGCGCGCTGGCCGAACTGTGGCCCTTCATGAAACCCTACAAGATGCTGGCCGGTGCCGCAGTGCTGGCCCTGATGCTGACGGCGATGGTATCGCTGGTGCTGCCGATGGCGGTACGCCGGGTGGTGGATAATTTCGGCGCCGAGGATGGCGCGCTGCTCAATCGCTACTTCATGGCAGCGCTGGCCATTGCCGGTCTGCTGGCGATCGGCACGGGACTGCGCTATGCGCTGGTCACGCGGCTGGGCGAACGGGTCGTGGCCGATATCCGCAAGGCAGTCTTTGACCGTGTCATCGGCATGAGCCCCGCCTTTTTCGAGCAGATCATGACAGGCGAGGTGCTGAGCCGGATCACTACCGATACCACGCTGATCCTTTCGGTGATCGGGTCCTCCGTGTCAATCGCGTTGCGCAATATCCTGATCTTCATCGGCGGGCTGGTGCTGATGCTGATCACCTCGGCCAAGCTGACGGGTCTTGTGCTGTTGATCGTTCCGCTGGTGATCGTGCCGATCCTGACGATGGGGCGCAAGCTGCGCAAGCTGAGCCGCGTCAATCAGGACTGGATCGCCAACAGCTCGGGCAATGCCTCCGAGGCACTGCAATCGGTGCAGACGGTGCAGGCCTTCACTCACGAAACCGCCAGCCGCGCGCGTTTCGCTGATGTGACCGAAGAAAGCTACGAGGCTGCCCGAAGCCGGATCAGGACACGCGCGGCGATGACCGTGATCGTGATCTTCCTTGTCTTCACCGGCGTTGTCGGTGTGCTGTGGATCGGCGCCAACGATGTGCGTGGCGGCGACATGACCGCCGGGATGCTGGTGCAGTTCGTGATCTATTCCGTGATGGTCGCCGGTGCGGTTGCGGCGCTGTCCGAGATTTACGGCGAGCTGCAGCGCGCCGCGGGCGCCACCGAAAGGCTGGTCGAATTGCTGCGCACCGGCGATCATGTGAGCGACCCCGAAAACCCCGTTGCGCTGCCGCGCCCCGTACGCGGCGAGATCGGGTTTCATGAGGTGAATTTCGCCTATCCTTCGCGCCCCGATACACCGGCGCTGGACGGGTTCGACCTGACCGTCGCGCCGGGCGAAACCGTCGCCCTTGTCGGTCCCTCGGGCGCGGGCAAGACCAGCGTGATCCAGATGATCCTGCGCTTTTATGATCCGAGGGCGGGGCAGATCACGCTGGACGGTATCGCCCTTGATCAGATGACGCGGCAGGATTTCCGCCAGGAATTGGCGCTGGTGCCGCAGGACCCGGCGATCTTCGCCGCATCGGCGCGCGAGAATATCCGCTTTGGCCGCCTTGACGCTACCGATGCCGAGGTCGAAGAGGCCGCCCGCGCCGCCGCGGCGCATGATTTCATCACCGCGCTGCCCGAGGGTTACGAGACCTATGTCGGCGAGCGCGGCGTGATGCTTTCGGGTGGGCAGAAACAGCGCATCGCCATCGCTCGCGCGATCCTGCGCGATGCGCCGGTCCTGTTGCTGGACGAGGCAACATCGGCGCTTGACGCCGAAAGCGAACGCGCCGTGCAGACCGCCGTCGAGACCATGGCGCGCAGCCGCACCACGATCATCGTCGCGCATCGCCTTGCCACGGTGAAAAAGGCCGACCGCATCATCGTGATGGACCAGGGCCGGATCGTCGCGCAGGGCAGCCATGACGCGCTGGTCGCCGAAGGCGGGCTTTATGCGCGCCTCGCAAGGCTGCAATTCACCGATGGTGAAGCGGCCTGAGCCACTTTCCCCTTGCTTTGACGGGCGATGCGGCAATGATGCCGCATCGTTACTGTAATGGGAGAGTAAGAATGGGTCTTTGGAACTTCATGAAGGATACCGGCAAGTCGCTGTTTGGCAGCGATGAGCCGAGCGCCGACAAGGTGCAAAAGGAAATCGCTGACCTTGGCCTTGATGCCGAAGGGCTCGACATCAGCGTCGAAGGAGATGTGGTCAAGGTCTCGGGCAAGGCCGCGTCGCAGGAGGCCAAGGAAAAGATCATCATGGCGGTGGGCAATCTTTCCGGTATCGCCGGGGTCGAAGACGCTGCCGGTGGCGATGATCCGCTGTTTCACGAGGTCCAGAGCGGCGACACGCTCTGGAAGATCGCCGAAAAGACGCTGGGCAATGGCGCGGCTTACGAAAAGATCTTCGAGGCAAACCGCCCGATGCTGAGCCATCCCGACAAGATCTACCCGGGCCAGATGCTGCGCATCCCGCAAGAGGGCACGATGGCCTGATCCCATCGGCAAATCGCCTGCGCCAAGCGGCCTCGCCCCGATCGGGCGGGGCCTTTTCATGCGCTCGTTTACAGGCGCCGCGCACGGCGTTAGCAAAGGCACGGTAATTCAGGTCTCATGACCAAGGGGATTGACCGATGAAGATTGCCACCGCCGCCTATCCGATGGACCCGCTGCAGGACTGGGCCGCCTACCGTGAGAAACTGACTGAATGGGTTGGTGAGGCCGCGGGTCAGGGCGCAGAACTGCTGCTTTTCCCCGAATATGGCGCGATGGAAATCGCGATGCTGGACGGGCCTGGGGCCGCCGCTGATCTGGAAGGGTCGGTCCAGGCGGTGTCGCGCTGGCTGGCGCAGGTCGATGAGCTTCACAGCGATCTGGCGGCAAAACATGGCGTGCATATCTGCGCCGCGTCGGCACCCGTCTTTGATGATCGCCTTGGCCCCAGGCCTGTCAATCGCGCCCGGCTTTTTACGCCCCAGGGCGGCTGTGGCCTGCAGGACAAGCAGATCATGACCCGATTCGAGCGCGAGGAATGGGATGTGGTGCCCGGCGGGCCGCTGACCGTTTTCGACACTGCGCTTGGGCGCATCGGCATCCTGATCTGCTATGATTGCGAATTTCCGCTGCTGGCACGGGCCATGTCCGACGCCGAGCTGATCCTCGCGCCATCCTGCACTGAGGCGAATGCCGGGTATTCGCGTGTGCGCATAGGAGCGATGGCGCGGGCGCTGGAAAACCAGTGCGTGACGGCCATGGCATCGACGGTGGGGGCGGCCCATTGGTGCCCGGCGGTCGATGAAAATACTGGAATGGGCGGTATTTTCGCACCGCCAGATACCGGTTTCCCCTCAAGCGGCATCATCGCCGAAGGGCGGCTTGACCAAGCGGGCTGGACCTTTGGGGAGGCCGATCTGCGCGCCGTCGCGGAGGTGCGCGCAGACGGCGTGGTGCTCAACCGTACCCATTGGGACGAGCAGCCCGCCCGCATCGCGAAAGCCACAAAGCAGCGCCTGCGTTGATTATCCGCTTGAAAAACACGCAGAATAGGCCCATTTAATGCGCGTTCCACATACAGGTGGTTCGCGCAATGAAGGAGAAACCATGGCCAAGGAAGATACGCTCGAATTTCCCGGTGTCGTGAAGGAACTCCTGCCTAACGCGACATTTCGGGTCGAGCTTGAAAACGGCCATGAAATCATCGCGCACACGGCAGGCAAGATGCGCAAGAACCGCATCCGTGTTCTTGCAGGCGACAAGGTGCAGGTCGAAATGACCCCCTATGATCTGACCAAGGGTCGGATCAACTACCGCTTCAAGTAAGCGCCATGTTCGGATGCCTCGTCAGAACGGCCGGTTCTCCGGCCGGATGCGGGCGCATATGAGCGGGCCGCGCCTGATCCTCGGCTCGGGCAGCCCGCGCCGGCGTGAACTTCTGGCGCAGATCGGAGTCGTGGCGGATGATATCCGTCCGCCCGAGATCGACGAAACACCCCGTAAAACCGAATTGCCGCGCCCCTACTGCGCGCGCATGGCACGCGAAAAGGCGCTGGCGGTGCAAGCCGGGGCAGGTGATGTGGTTCTGTCGGCGGATACCACCGTGTCGATGGGGCGCCGCATCCTTGGCAAACCGGCCGATGCGGGCGAGGCCGCGCAATTCCTGCTGGCGATGTCGGGACGACGCCACAAGGTGATCACCGCCGTCGCCGTGCGCCGCGGAACTCGCATATGGGAGCGTGACGTGGTCACCACCGTCAAGATGAAACGCCTTTCGGACGAGGAGCTGAACGCCTATCTCGCCACCGGCGACTGGCACGGCAAGGCCGGCGGCTATGGCATTCAGGGGCCTGCTGGCGCCCTGATCCCGTGGATCCAAGGGTCGTTCACCGCCATTGTGGGCCTGCCCCTCTGCGAGGCGGCGGGGCTGTTGCAGGCGGCAGGCTACCCGGTGTTGAGGGGGCTGGCATGAAGGGGCGACTGATCGCGCTTGATCACTTCGAGGGCGCCGAAGCGGCCGCCCTGATGGTCGACGGGCGGCTGGAGGACCTGTTCATTGACAGTGAGGCGCCGCGCCCCGGTGCCATCTACCGCGCCATCGCCGAGCGCCCGGTCAAGGGGCAGGGCGGCATGTTCCTGCGCACGCCCGACGGCCCGGCCTTTCTGCGCCAGGTCAAGGGTCTGAGCCCCGGTCAGCCGATCCTCGTGCAGGTGACCGGCCATCCCGAGCCCGGCAAGGCGCTGCCGGTCACGGCCAAGATCCTCTTCAAGAGCCGCCACGCTATCGTCACCCCCGGTGCGCGTGGGCTCAATGTCTCGCGCAGTATCCGTGACGACGCGCGCCGCGACGCGCTGCTGGCCATCGCCCATGCCGAGATGGGCGGCAGCGACATGGGCCTGATCCTGCGCTCTTCCTGTGCCGCAGCCGATGATGCCGAGATCGCCGAGGACATCCGCGCCATGCATGACATGGCCGTGGCGGTGACGGGCGATGCGCTGGGCAAGGACGCCGAGAAACTGACCGAAGGCGACGGCCCGCATGTGCTGGCCTGGCGTGAATGGGCAGGGGAGGCGGCGCTGGAAACGGCGCCGGGCTGTTTTGATGATCATGGCGTTCTTGACCAGATCGACGCGCTTCACAGCCCTGACGCGGTGCTGGCGGGCGGCGCCTCGATGGCGATCGAGCCCACCCGCGCGCTGGTGGCGGTGGATGTGAATACCGGCGGCGATACCTCGCCCGCAGCGGGGCTCAAGGCGAATATCGCCGCCGCGCGGGACCTGCCACGCCAGCTGCGCCTGCGCGGGCTTGGTGGGCAGATCGTGATCGACCTCGCCCCGATGAGCAAGAAGGACCGCCGCCAGTTCGAGACGACGCTGCGCGCCGCCTTCAAGACCGATATCGTGGAAACCGCGCTGGTCGGCTGGACGCCGCTCGGACATTTCGAACTGCAACGCAAACGCGACCGGATCGCATTGAAAGAGATGCTGCCATGAGCTGCCCGATCTGCGGAAAGACGACCGACCAACGCTTTCGCCCGTTCTGTTCCAAGCGCTGCGCCGACGTGGATCTGGGCAAATGGCTCGACGGAGATTATGCGCTGCCCTCCAACGACCCCGAGGATATCGAAACGGCGCTGGAAGAAGCCGAACGGGAACGGGCCAAACCCCATTGAAAAATTTGCGCGATCCCTCTGGACAGCCTGCGCGTGCTCGCCTAAGACACCCGCACCCGAACGCAACCGCGTTCCCCATGCCCGGGTAGCTCAGGGGTAGAGCAGTGGATTGAAAATCCTCGTGTCGGTGGTTCGATTCCGCCCCCGGGCACCA